>JAUIFV010000187.1 GCA_030430155.1 Gammaproteobacteria bacterium | reverse complement strand
GCCCGCAACAGCTTCTCCGGGGCGATCGAATGGCGCCCGCTGTCAGCGTACAAAGTCGAGAACAGACTGCTCATCCGACCCAGTGCCTGGTCGGTCAACACCCGTATCGACCTCAGCGGGTGATCCTCGGGCACAAAGTCGTCAAGCTTGGCTACAGTGAACAGCGACTCCTGCGTCACATCGGCTCCGCGCATAAACTCTCACCTCAAGCTCTCTGCCAAACAGGTATCGCAAGCCAAGCCTCGCAAAGCAAGTCCCTGTCTAGGAGAAAGGCAACAAGCTGCTAGCGCCGCTATTGGGTATTTCCAGGAATGCCAGGGACTCTTTGAATAAACTCACGCAAGCCGCGTCGCGAATCCAGCGACGACTTTAATCGCGCGCAGGCGCACTGATGGGTTAATTCGCTTCGCTCCAGGCTCCAGCTTGCAAAGCGCGTCATTGCGTATACAACTCTGACTATTGCAGGCCTCGCCCTCGGCAGTTCACAAACCGTGCATGGGCCCGTTTCGACGAATTGTCAATTTCTCCCGCGAGGCAGACCAACGGGGCATGCCGGTCCCGCCGATCGATAGCTCATCGGCGTTGGCCGACTTCAAGCGACAGCCGTGTGTATAGGAACTCCGCCAGCGGGCGATGGGTTCACTTCCCGAATACGAACTCGGGAGTAATCAACCCCAGGATGTCGGAATATTGCGCGGATTAAAAGTAGTGGTCTGTACCGGACTATTTGAACGCCAGTGGTCATTTCAGGAGCCGCGCCTAGACCGGAGTTTCACCGGTGTTCGTTGCGAGAGCGTCGGAGAGCCATTGTGATGCGGTCCGCTGCAGTTGAATCGATGGAGGCGTAGTTGAGCGGTACGTCGAATCGGCATTAGCGAGCAGGCCGCGCCACGCTGGGTCTGGGCGGCCGCAGTGGAAGACTTATCAAACTGCAGGCTAGCTGCATCTTATCAACCAGCTCCATCCATCACCCTTTCCCGTCTAAAGGACCATCACCACTAACCATCACGGTTGCCGAGTACCACCCTCGAGAAATTCGCAGCCAACTGCGCAACGCCAACCCCGCGAGTTGGCTTGATTGATACTCGCCTGTACCGCCGGAACGTGAGACACTCTGCGCGTTTACCCAAAACAGCGTTGTCATGAAGACGACGTCAGGGCATTCAAGCGGTGAGATAAACCGAGCCTAATAAGATATGGAGATTGTGACGATGCCTTCCCGAGTGCGAGTGAATACTGTCGCCATGCTGGCGGCCCTGTTGCTGGTGGGATGGACCAGCGCAAACGCGAGTTCAGACCAGCCGCCGGCAAAGGATCTGCTTGGTGTCTTCGACACCCACGCGCCAGCCAATGTCAAGGAAAGCCCCGGTCGTACCGAGCGCGTTTCCACCCGACCGGCACCGGCTCCGGACTTCAACATCGACCCGCTGATGGACGGCGAGGTCGAACCCAATGACGATTTCGCCAGTGCGACCGCGCTCAACGTCGACCCGACCAGTGGCGGCGCGCTGATCCAGGGCAACATTTTCGGCGCCGGTGACGAAGATTTCTACAGCTTCACCGCGCAAGCCGGAGACCGCGTTTTCGCAGCCACTCAGACCGCGGGTTCGGCGAACGGCTCCACCGACAGCGTGCTGCAATTGCTGGGCACTGACGGCATGACCGTGCTCGAGGCCGATGACGACAACGGCACTTTCGGCGCCCTGTCCTCCAGCATTGCCGGCGTGGCTATCCCGGCCAACGGCACCTATTTCCTGCGCGTCTCGCATAGTTCGGCGGCCGGCCAGCTGCGGCCCTACCGGCTGTATCTGCGCGTTGCCTCCGGGGCGCCGACGGCAGAAATGGAGCCGAATGATTTCCCACCGGGACAGCCCCTCCCCAACGGCTATGTCACCGGTTCCACCTCATCGAATTTCGACATCGACACCTACGCCCTGACTCTGAACGCCGGCGACACGGTGTTCATCAGCGTGGATTTGGATCCCGAGCGTGACAACGTGCAATGGAACGGACAGGCGGGTCTAGGCCGGTTCGGCGCCAACCTCTTCCTGGTCGGCAATGACGACGGTTCCGAAGCCGGCGCCGATAGCGAAGCCTTCTTCATCACCGTGCAGGATCCTGGCAACTATGTCGCTCTGATCAATACCCCGTTCGGCGATGCCACCTTCGGCACCTACATTGCCGCCGTGACGGTGTTCCCCAAACCGGTCGCGCCGCTGTGCACCACGTTCACCAACGCTACCGCGCAAGCGATCAATAGCGCTGGCGTGACCAGCTCGACGATCAACGTACCGGGCAGTTTCCGCATCGCCGACGTCGATGTGACGGTGCAACTCAATCACACCAACATGCCCGATCTGGACGTGCATCTGCGCTCTCCGGCCGGTAACAACAACGGCTTGTTCACCGATGTGGGCAGTTCCGCGCAGACCATCATGGATCTGACCTTCGACGACGAAGCCGCGCTGCCGATCGGCCCCTTCGTGGTGATGCAGGATCGATTCGTGCAGCCCGAACAAAACTATCGCCTGCACTGGTTTGACGGTGAGGACGCCGGCGGCGATTGGACTCTGGACATCCGCGACGACACTGCCGGCAACGACGGCACGCTGACCAGCTGGAGCTTGACCATTTGCGAAGCGCCGCCGCCAGTCGATATGTGTCCGATGGGACAGGTACCGGTCACTGCCTACAGCAGCGACTTCGAAGCTGACGACGGCGGCTTTACCAGCGCCGGCGCCGCCAACGAGTGGGAGCGCGGCACGCCCAACTTCGCCCCCATTGACAGCTGCAACGGCGGCAGCAACTGCTGGGCCACCGATCTGGACAATACCTACGACCCGGACTCCAATCAGGAACTGTTGTCGCCGAGCATCAATCTGACCAACGTCCTGCCGCCGATCCGGGTCACCTGGTCGCAGCGTTATCAGATGGAGTCGGCCAGCTTTGACCACTATGCGGTCGATGTGCAGGAGCCCGGCGGAACCAACCCCACCCGTTTGTTCGAATGGCTGGATGGGACCATGCAGGATAGCGCCGGTCCGGCGCCGACCATCATCGAGGAATCGGCCGGTTGGGCCACCCGCACCGCGCTGATCGACAGCTACTCCGGCGCTCCGGCCCAGCTGCGCTTTGCCGTCGACAGCGATGGCAGCGTCCAGCTCGGCGGCGTAGCTATCGACGACGTGATGGTCACCGGCTGTCAGATTCCGGAGGCCGATCTGTCCATCACCAAGGATGATGGCGCCGCCAGTTCGGTACCCGGCACCCCAATCACCTACACCATCGTTGCTGCCAATGCCGGACCGGCCGATTCGCCTGCGGCCACGGTCACCGACAACTTCCCCGCAGCGCTTGGCAACTGCAGCTGGACCTGTGTGGCCAGCGCCGGCGCCAGCTGCGCCGCGAGGGGCACCGGCAACATCAGCGACCCGGTAGTGCTCCCCGCAGGCTCCAATGTCACCTACACGGTGACCTGCGACATCGACCCGGGCGCTACCGGTACGCTGGACAACACCGCCAGCATCGCCGGACCGACGCCGCCGGATCCGGACCCCAGCAACAACAGCGCCACCGACAGCAACGTGCTGACGCCGCAGGTGGATCTGGCCGTGAGCAAGGATGACGGAGTGACCAATGCTGTTCCGGGCACCTCGGTGACCTACAGCATCGTCGCCAGCAATCTGAGCGGTCCCAGCAATGCGCCTGGCAGTCAAGTCGTGGACAACTTCCCGGCCGCTTGCACCAGTGTGAACTGGACCTGCGCCGGCAGCGGCGGCGGCAGCTGCACCGCGATGGGTAGCGGCAACATCAACGACACCGTTGATCTGCCGGTGGGTGCCAGCGTGACCTACACGGCGATCTGTGCGATCAACCCGTCGGCCACCGGGACGCTGGACAACACCGTTACCGTGAGCGCAGCGGCGGGCATTACCGATACCGACCCGGCCAACAACAGTGCGACCGATTCCGACACTCTGGTGCCGACCGGCGATTTGCAGATCACCAAAACCGACAATGCCGACACAGTCCAGGTCGGTGCCACCGGCGTCTACGTGATCACCGCGACCAACCCCGGGCCCAGCGACGCGCCGGGCGTAATGATCAGCGACAGCTTCCCAGCCAATTTCACTGCCGGCACCTGGACCTGCGTCGGCGCCGGTGGCGGTAGCTGCACGGCCAACGGCAGCGGTGACATCAACGAGGTGGTCAATCTGCCCGCTGGCGCCAGCGTCACCTTCAGCGTCAACGGCACCTATGCCGGCACCATCGGCATCGTCACCAACACCGCCACGTTGACGCCGCCGGCCGGCTGGGCCGATCCGGATCCGTCCAACAACAGCGCTACCGACACCACGCAAATCGTCTCGCCGGCAACGCTGTCGGCCACCAAGGTCGCCGCGGGCAACTTCATCCCCGGCGGCGGCTTGGCCTACACCATCGAGATCACCAACAGCGGACCGCAGAACCAGCTCGACAACCCGGGCCCCGAGATGATCGACGTGCTGCCCTTCGGCTTCGTCTACCTCAGCTCCACGGCCAGTTCCGGCACGCTGAGCTACGACGACCCGACCAGTACTCTGACCTGGTCCGGCCCGGTCGCCGTTGGGCAGACGGTGGTGATCACCATCGTCGGCAGCATCGACCCGGCCGTCGCCGGTCAGACCATCACCAATCAGGCCGAAATCCGCTACGACGCCGACGGTGACGGCACCAACGAAGCAACCACGCTCAGCGACGACACCACGGTTGGCGGCAACACTGACCCGACCGTGGTCATGGTTGGCAACATTGTCCAGGTGCCGGTAAACAACCTGAGCGCATTGCTGCTGTTGCTGCTGGCTCTGGGTGGTACCGGTCTGTGGGCGATGCGCCGCAACCAATAGGGACTACCTAGCTTTGACAACCGAAGGTTAGACCAGCCCCCGGCTACGGCCGGGGGCTTTTTTTTGCCCGATGTGCGAAGCGCCGTCGGTATAGCCGCTTCGCAACGCGCCCTGACGGGTTCGTCCCTGATCGCTTAATCCAGCACCTGCCTACCCGCC
Source organism: Gammaproteobacteria bacterium (assembly GCA_030430155.1). Taxonomy (GTDB): domain Bacteria; phylum Pseudomonadota; class Gammaproteobacteria; order Xanthomonadales; family SZUA-5; genus SZUA-5. Next base: position 4,203 of record JAUIFV010000187.1, on the reverse strand, counting down.
AGACTGGGCTCGACCAGCACTGGAGGACCAGCATGATCAGCAACGACCCGAGCACAGCGCAGGGACCCAAACAGCGCCGCAATGATCTGGACTGGATCCGGGTATTGGCGGTCATCGCCCTGCTGTTTTTTCACACCGGCATGCTGTTCGTCGCTGAATGGGATTGGCATATCCAGAACGAGCAGCGCAGCAATTTGTTTCTGGAATGGATGCATTTCATGTCCGGATGGCGAATGAGCCTGCTGTTCTTCGTTTCCGGTGCCGGCACCTATTTCGCCTTGGGCTTGCGCAGCCCCAGAGCCTATCTGCGCGAGCGCGGCGCGCGGCTGCTGATACCGCTGGCCTTCGGCATGGCGGTGATTACCCCGCCGCAGGTCTACTTCGAGCGCCTTTTTCGCGGCGAGATCAGCGCCGGCTACTTCGATTTCTGGCCGGCCAGCCTGCTCACCGGGCCCTACCCGGACGGCAACCTGACCTGGAATCATCTGTGGTTCGTGCTTTATCTGTTCCTGTTCTCGGTGATTGCCCTACCGCTGTTTCGCGCCCTGCGCGGCGGCGCCTGGCAGGGACTGAATCGCTTTGCCGAACGGAATCCGCTGCTGCTCACGGGCATCACCGGCGTGCTCTTCGCCAGCGTTTATGCCTTGCTCACCATCCCCTTTCCCGGGCCGCAGAATCTGATCAACGACTGGGGACGCTTCTGCAGCTATCTGATCCTGTTCGTGTTCGGCTTTCTGTCGCTGTCCCACCGCGGCTTTGGCGACGCCTGGTTTCGCTCTCGGCGCCGCGCCCTGCAGGCCGGCTTCTTGATGGCGCTGGTGCTTTATGCCTTGCGCTGGAACCAGATCGATTGGGACTGGGGCATGAATCCGGCCAGCATCGCCTACATGATGCTGCGCGGACTGACCGGATTCGCCTTCACCGTGGCCATTCTCGGCTATGCTCGGCAGTACCTGACCAGCGGCGGACCGCGCCTGCGCTATGCCAACGAAGCGGTCTATCCCTTCTACATCCTGCACCAGAGCGTGATCATCATCGTTGGCTACTACGTGATCCAAACCAACGACACCATCTTGACCAAATTCCTATTCGTCGCCGGCGTTTCATTTGTGCTCAGCATCGGCATCTACGAGCTGTTCATCCGTAACAACCCGCTGCTGCGCCTGCTGTTTGGCGTCAAGCGTCGATCGTCGGCTGCGCGGGTCGCCCAGCGTTGAGTAGCAGCGCACTACCGCTCGCCGCAGGCACGCTCGGCAGAACGAGGGCGCACCCTGCCCGCACGATCGCCATCTACATCGCCATAGGCTCGGTGATTGCGACGATCAGCTTCACCCGTCGCTATTTCGACGCCCTGGCCGATGGGCTGGACCGCTCACCTTGGCCGCTGCTGGTGGACGAGTTCAGCGCCGGCTGGCTGGCCGCACTGCTGATCTTGCTGGTGGTGCACTACGCCCTGCGGCTGCCGCTGCGCCGGCACTGGCCGCTGTGGCTGGCAATCGCCCCGCTGTACGCGGTCTGCCACACCCTGGGCATGTACTTGAGCCGCTCGGCGCTCTATCCGCTGCTTGGACTGGGTGAGTATCACTACGGCGATCTGGGCTATCGATTCCTGATGGAGGCGCCGGTGCAGCTGCTGGGCTACGTGCTGACCCTCATCGGCGTCGCCATCTATGCACAGCTCAGGCGGGCTCGCGACGCCGAACGACTGGAGGCGCTGCTGACCGAGTCGCGACTGGAACAAATCCGCCTCAGCATTGCGCCGCATTTCTTGTTCAACACATTGAACGTGATTTCCGCCGCCGCCTACGAGAGCCCGGAGAAGGCCGACGGGCTGATCGGCAAACTGTCCGCGCTGCTGCGCAGCATGCTTAGCGTCGATGCGCGACAGACCTGGCAGCTGGGCGAGGAACTGGCTGCGCTGAATGAGTATCTGGACCTGCAGCGGGCGCGCTTTGAAGAATCTCTGAGCGTGGACATCGACATCGATGAATCGCTGCGTACAGCCGAAGTGCCAAGAATGATTCTGCAGCCGCTGCTGGAGAACGCGCTGGAACACGGCTTGGACCGCAACGGCCAAGCCCACGTGCGTATCGGTGCCAAGCGAATCGGCGATCGGCTCTTGGTCACGATCGCAGACGGCGGCGCCGGTCCCGGCGAGTTCAGCGAGGGCATCGGATTGCGCAACACCCGAGAACGGCTGCAGCGCCTGTACGGAGAGCAGTACGGTTATGCGCTGGATCCGCTGCAACCGACTGGAAGCCAACTACGTTTGAGCATGCCGTGGCGCGAAGCATCCTGATCGTTGACGACGAGGCCCCGGCGCGGCGCAAGCTGCATCGCTTCGTCGATGAGCTCAGCGACTGGCAGGTCGTCGCCGAGGCTCGCTCGGTGCGCACGGCGGTCGATGCCATCACCAGCAGTCGCCCGGACCTGGTGCTGCTGGATATCCACCTGGGCGATGGCAGCGGCTTCGAGGTGATCGCGCAGATCGGCAGCCAGTGCATGCCGCAGGTGATCTTCGTCACCGCCTACGATCAGTACGCGCTGCAGGCCTTTGAGGTGCACGCGGTCGATTATCTGCTCAAGCCGGTGCAGAAGGAGCGCTTTGCCGAATGCGTGCGTCGCGTCGCGCGGCAGAGTCCGGCGGCGAGTGATCAGCTGGCCCGTATGGAGCGACTGTTGGCCGAGATGCAGCGCCCCGAGCGGCCAGACCGGATCTATGTGGAGCACAACGACCGCGGCCGCTTCATCGGACTGGACGCGGTCAGCCATGTCGCAAGCGACCGCAACTACGTCGAGGTGGTCAGCCGCGAAGGACGCTTCCGCCAGCGCGGCTCGCTGCACGAGATCGCCGCGCGCCTGGATCCCAGCCGCTTTGTGCAGGTCAACCGCTCGACCATCGTCAACCTCGATCAGATCGCCGAGATCCAAAGCTGGTTTCGCGGCGATCGCCTGCTGATCCTGTGCGACGGCAGCCAGATCAAGCTGTCCAAAGCCTATCTACAGCGCTCCGCGCTGCTTAGCCGGCTGCTGCCTTGAGGCTTGGCGCCTTTGGCTAGTGAGCTGGCGCGTTCTGCTAGTTCCAGGCTGAACTCTGATCCCTACCATGGGTTTATCAACGCCATGGAAGTCAAGATGAGCAACATCGGAACCGCCCTGATCACCGGGGCATCGAGTGGAATCGGGCTGGAGCTAGCCAGGATCCATGCCGCCAACGGCGGCGATCTGGTCCTGGTCGCCCGTTCAGCGGACAAACTGCAGTCGCTACAGCAACAGCTGCAAACCGAGCACCATATCCACGTCCAAGTGATTGCCATCGATTTGGCTCAACCCGGCGCCGCCCAGCGCATCTACCAAGCCACCGAAGCAGCCGGCATCGAGGTCGAGTTCCTGATCAACAACGCCGGCTTCGGCGGCCACGGCCTGTTTCACCAGCGGCCGATAGAAAATGAGCGGTCGATGATCGCGGTCAATATCGCCGCACTGACCGAACTCACCCACGCATTCCTGCCGGCCATGGTGGCACGGCGCCGCGGGCGGGTGCTCAACGTGTCGTCAACCGCCTCATTCATGCCCGGCCCGCTGCAGGCGGTCTATTACGCGACCAAGGCCTACGTCACTTCCTTGCGTGGCGCTGTTCGATCAGGCCAAGTCCGCCGAATCCGTCGCCAAGTGCGGCTACGCGGCGATGCAGGCGGGCAAACTGGTCGCCTTCAACGAGCTCCGTTTGCGCTTACTGCTCGAATGGGTCGTGCCGCTCTTGCCGCGGGCGATGACGCTGAAAGCATCGCGGCAGGCGATGGAGAAGACATCGAAGCGATGAGCCAGACTGCCAAATTCGCGGTGCCGGGAAAGTGGCGAATCCTGCTCCACGACATGGATATTGATGCGCAGGCCGCGCTCACTCTGGCAGGCCTGCCGGCCGATTTGCTCCACGCCGAAGTCAGCTGGCTTTCCCCGGATCGCTACTTCCAGCTGTGGACAGCGCTGGAGACTATCGCAGGGACGCGCGAGCTGCCCTTGCTCTTTGCCCAATACCTGCGCAGCGAAAGCTTCGACACGGCCATACTGGCGGCCACCTGCAGTCGGGATTTCAATACCGCCGTGGCGCGGCTACGCCGGTACAAGCCGCTGATCGGCCCGCTGCGACTGCAGATCAAGCAGAACTCGGCATACACGGCAGTGGTCATTGATGCCTCGTTG
>JAUIFV010000186.1 GCA_030430155.1 Gammaproteobacteria bacterium | reverse complement strand
ATATTGGGACGGCAAGGGCCTTGATTGGGCTGCTAACGGGACTATCGTTTGCGCAATCGACGCTGGCGCTTACTCCACTGGCCGCCGGCTACGGCCAATGCGAAGGCACCACTTACACCCAGACCATCGTCACCGGCTCGGCGGACGACTATCAGGCGGCGGTGAACGCGCTGCAGCCGGGGCAGCGGCTGATGCTGCAGAGCGGCACCTACAGCAACGGTCTGCGCATCTACGATCTGAACGCGGCGGCGAACAACTGCATCGCAATCGAGGGACCGCTGGACCAGTCGGCGGTTTTTGTGGGTGCGCCGATCAACGGCGTGCGTAACGTGGTGCAGATCCGCAACGCCAGCTTTGTGGTGCTGCGCAATCTGCGCATCGACGGCACCAGCACCACCGATCTGGACGGGATCAAGTCCGATGCCAACATCGCCGGCGCGCATCCCTTCGCCTGGTCGCACCACATCACCTTGGAAAACCTGCACATCCACGATTTCGACTTCGACCAGCAGCAGGTGGGTATCTCCACCAAGGGTCCGGCCTGGAACTGGGTGGTGCGCAACAACGTGATCGAGCGGGTCGGCACCGGGATGTATTTCGGCAATTCCAACGGCGCCGAGCACTTCGTCAACGGCCTGATCGAATTCAACCTGATCCGCGACAGCGTCGGCTACAACGCCCAGATCAAGCATCAGTTCGCCGCAACCAGGCCCTCAGGCGTAGGCTTCGAAACCCTTCCCGATCCGGGACGCACGGTGATCCGCCACAACGTGCTTTACAAGAGCGGCAACTCCTCCGGCGGCGGCAGCGCGCGGCCCAATCTGCTGCTCGGTACCTTCCCGCTGAGCGGGCCGGGCAGCAATGACGACTACGTGGTCGCCCACAACTTTTTCTACCGCAACCCCACCGGCTTCGAGGCGCTGTTTCAGGGCGAGGGCAATCTGTGGCTTTACGGCAATCTGTTCTACAACGACCAGGGGCCGGCGCTGTTCATTCAGCCGCAGAACGGCGAGGTGCGCCGGGTGCGGGTGTTCCAGAACACGGTGTTGAGTTCGGCTGGCGGGATCTTCGTCTCAGGCACCGTCAATCCGGGCTTCACCCAGCTGATTCGCGGCAACGCGGTGTTTGCCGACGGCACCGCGATCAGCGGCGGCAGCGCGCAGGACAACGTCACCGACACGCTGGCTGCGGCCGGCAGCCATCTGACCATGCCGGCCGGCGGATTGCCGCTGGATCTGTATCCGCTGGCCGGCCAACTCAGCGGACCCCCGCCCGATGTCAGCCTGCTTAGCGGCTTTCCCGACGCTGACCGCGATTTCAACGACCGCCCCAGGGACATGAGCATTCGCGGTGGCTACGGCGGCAGCGGAAGCAACCCGGGTTGGGCGCTGGGGCTGGAGATCAAGGTGCTTGTGGGAGACGGGATTCATAGTGATGGGTTTGAAGGCTGAGGGTGGTCAGCAGCGGCATCACGAAGTCCTTGTCGTGCGCTTTGTCTGTTTTCAGGGCTGAGGGCTGAGGGCTGAGGAAGAGCAGGTTGCGGCTCGCCAGATGTTCCAATCCAGCCGAGGATGCTTCGACGTCGCCAGACCACCGAAGGCGGGCACGCTACGCTTTGCCCACCCTACGATTCAGGGCCAGAATGCCAGCCGTTGTAGGTTGGGCAAAGCGCAGCGTGCCCGACTGGCACGACAACCGATGCACGGATCAAGCGGCGCTGTCCCCGTGCTGCGGGATCGGGAAAGCTCTTCTCAGCCCTCAGCCCTCAGCCCTCAGCCCTCAGCCCTCAGCCCGCCCTCAGCCCTCAATCCCAGCGACACGCCAAAGCGAAACCCCCACACGGCGCGGCGAGGCGCACAGCCGCGTCATCCCGGCTATCCTTTGCTCCATGAGTGAAACTGCAATCAAGCGCCTGCCGGCCAGCAGCTCGAGCGGGAGCAAACACTTGACCCGAACCCAGCGCTTCTGGGCGCTGCACCTGGGCGGCTGGGCCGGCTATGCCGTGCTCAGCTACCTCACCGGCCTGGCCCACGGCAAACCCGATTACTACTGGCGGGTGGTGGTTCCCACCGCCATCGGCGGCTGCATCCTGACCTGGGGGCTACGCTACATCCTCCGCGCGGCCTGGAGTCTGCCGCCGCCGGCGCTGGTGCTGGTGGTGATCTGGCCGATCATCGGCGTTTCGGCGCTGATGGGCGTGGTCTTCGTCTGGGCACTGAGCTGGGGCTACTGTCTGGACTGCCGCCCGAACAGCGTCCTGGGCTATCTGGCCTATGTGGGCAGCTACATCTGGCTGGTGATGGCCTGGGCCGCGCTGTATTTCGCGATCAAGAAACACGAAGAGAGCAAGTTCGAGGCCGAGCGCGCACTGCGCGCCATCGCCAGCGCCCACGAGGCGCAGCTGAAGATGCTGCGCTACCAGCTCAATCCGCACTTCTTGTTCAACACCTTGAACGCCATTTCCACCCTGATCCTGGACAGCGAGGGCACCACCGCCAATCGCATGGTGACCAGGCTCAGCGCCTTCCTGCGCCATTCGCTGGACAGCGACCCGATGCAGCGAGTCACCCTGCGTCAGGAGCTGGATGCGCTGGCGCTGTATCTGGAAATCGAACAGCTGCGCTTTGAGGACCGGTTGGTGGTGGAGTTTGACATCGCCGAGGACGTTGAACACGCGCTGCTGCCCAGCCTGCTGCTGCAGCCGCTGATCGAGAATGCGATCAAGTACGCGGTAGCGCCGCGGGTCGAGGGCGGTCGTATCCGGATCGCCGCGCAGCGTCAAAGCAGCGTGCTCGAGGTCACCCTGGCCGATGATGGACCGGGCTGCCACGACGCGGCCGGGCGCAGCGCCAACGGCCACGGTGTGGGCCTGGCCAATACCCGCGAGCGGATGCGCGTGCTCTACGGCGAACGCCAGTCGGTGCAGGTGCTGAACCCCGAGCAGGGCGGCTGCACCATCGTGCTACGGTTGCCCTACGAGGTGCAGAAGCCGCCGATCAAACGGCATTGAGCAACGTCTGCGCAATGGAGGTCGCGATGAGCGCGCAATCCCAAAGCCAACCATCTTCCAATCCTGGCCCGATGCGGGTGCTGGTGGTCGACGACGAGCCGCTGGCGCGGCGCGGTCTGCGTTTGCGGCTGGCCAAGCACGCCGACGTGGTGGTCGTGGCCGAGGCCGGCAACGGGATCAGCGCGCTGGAGGCGGTCAATCGAGAACAGCCCGATCTGATGTTCTTGGACGTGCAGATGCCCGGGCTGGATGGCTTCGGTACCTTGGAGAAGCTACCGCTGGGGCAGGCGCCGATCACCATTTTCGTCACCGCCTATGATCAGTATGCGGTGCAGGCCTTCGAGGCGCGGGCACTGGACTATCTGCTCAAGCCGGTGGAGGACGATCGCTTGGAGCAGGCCCTGGAGCGGGCCCGGGCGCGCTTTCGTGAGCGCACTGCCGAGGTGCATTGCGAGCGGCTGTTGGGCCTGCTCGCCGATTGGTCTGGCAATTCCGATCTGAGTCTGGAAGACGCGCTGGAAGAAGAAATCAAGCCGCCGGCGGCCGAGCAGACGCTGACGGTCAAAGACGGCCACAAGGTATTGCGCATCCCGCACGGCGAGATCCGCTGGATCGACGCCGCTGGCGACTATCTATGCATCCACGCCGGCGGCGAGACGCTGGTAGTGCGCGGCACCATGAAGGACATGGAGGCTCGACTGGACAGTCAGCGCTTTCCCCGGGTGCATCGCTCAACGCTGGTTGCCGCCGAACGCGTTCGCGAGCTGCGCCCACATTTGAACGGCGAGTATTTTCTGGTCCTGGACTGCGGTCAGGTGCTCAAGCTGTCGCGCAGCTATAGGGAGCAGCTGGCGTTGTTTAGCGTGTAGCCCGCATTCTTCATAGACCTTCCACTGCGGCTTTCGCAGGCGCACCGTGGCGCGGCTTGCTCCCTACCATCGACTCGACGTACTTTGAGGGCTGAGGGCTGAGGGCTGAGGGCTGAGGGCTGAGGGCTCAGGACCCAGGGCCCAGGGCCCAGGGTCCAGGGCCCGGAAAAGCCAATCATTCGAGACGCCGGCGGTCCTCAAGTTTGTCCGCGCCCCGGGCTACGGACCTGTAGGGCTTTCCACCGGCGCGACGATGCTGGATTCGACGATCCATTCGGCCAGGGTCGGGCCCTTGGCGGGACTGTCGGCGGGCGCGTCCTGGTGTCGCCAGCCGTCTTCGACCTCGCATTTGCTCGCCAGCAGGCGCGCGGTCCGCATTGCCAACTCGCGCTCGCTGCTATCGGGAACCCGGACCACATAGCTGAGCACGCCATGGCGTAGCGGTATCGTTGCCACCGCCTCTACCGCGCCGTCGCCCAGATTGCGTTGCCATAGTGCAAAGCGACGCTCGCTCATCCAGACCGGTCCAAACAGCCCTTCGCCATGAACCGGGGCCAGTTCGGCGTCGGGGTGGGCGCGAATCGCCGACCACAGCTCAACCGAGCTGCCGATGGCCTCCAGCTGCAGATGGCCGACGGCGTCGAAGCGCACCTCCGCGAACCAGGCCTGATCGTCGGCAAGCTTGACCCGCTCATGGACAATCCAGCCCAGTATTGCCGTCGAGCTTTCCCGATTGTGCAGACGCGCCAGCGGAATGATCCGCTTGGCGCTGAGAAAGCCGAAATGACTCGGTGTCTGCAGCCGTGTATAGGCCGGTCCGAGCTCAATCGGGCCACGATGCAGCCGGACACTGCGTGCGGCTTGCCGATCCCGACGGCGTTGCTCTTCAAGGGGCAGCGCATCTTCGGTACTGGCCGGGCTGGCCCCGGAGGGGGTAGCAGGGAAGCTGCCAGCCGTCGTAGTCGACGCAACCGACGCATCTTCGGGGCCGCTCAGTTCTCCTCCCTGATCATCCATGGCTGGTGTCAATTCGGCATCGTCGAGTACAAACTCGCCGCTGACCGGGTCGAAGACTACGCCGTACTCCTCCTCAACCATGTTGATGGCCGCAAAGTACACCCACACGCCGACCAGGATGGAAAGGAAGAAGGGCACCTTGATGTCTGAGTCCGGGTCGCCCCAATTCTTGATCAGGGCGAAAATGAAGGCCCCTGGAATCAGCAGGCAGGCCACGCCCAGCAGCGCGCTGTCGCGCCAGACCCTGATCATCATCCACACCCAGAGGACGAACGCCACCAACCATGCCAGACCTAATCCGAGCATCACTCAAGCTCCGCCTTAACCACCTGTGAGCGGGAAAAGCTCACCGTGGCGTAGCCGCCGCCCATCGGCGAGCGCAGGTATAGCTGGCCATCTTCGATTTTCTCCAACACGCCCTCTCGAATCCGGCCGCTGCTCAGATGCAGGCGCACGCCCTTGCCGACATAGCGGTCGATATTGGCCACCGAGATCGCATCCGGTTTGCGAAATTCCGGTGCCGGCCCGATTGCCGTGCCGCCCCCGTTTCGCAGGTGCATTTCGATCCAGGCCGCGTCGTCCTGCGCCGCTGCCGTAGCGGTTGCAAGCATCAACGTTGCGGTGAGCGCCCATTTCTGCAGTGCCATTGCGCGTTCAGATCCTTGCCAGGAAGCGATCATCCATTTTTAGCATTCGAGGGAAGATGACGAAAGCGCGGACATCACAATCCGGGCCAAGCCCGGCCTTCAGCCTTGCGCCTCCAGATCTAGCGGAGACTTCCTGGCGTCCACACTGCGCAGCGCTCGATACACCTGAGATACTCGATTGCGACCCGCATCCTTGGCCGCATACATGGCTTGATCGCCGCGCCTGATCAGCTCGCTCATTTGCTGGTCTTCAGCCATCCGCACGGCGCAGCCGATCGACACCGTGACACCCAGCACCTGCTTGCTGTGGATGATCGGTTGTCGAGCCACGTCGCGGCGCACGCGTTCGGCCAACTCCAGCGCATCGGCCAGCGCTGCACCGGGCAGGATGATCAAGAACTCCTCGCCACCGATCCGACCCAAATCCGCCTTGCTGGGCAGCGCGGCACGAATGATCGCGCTGACCTGGCGCAGGGTCTGGTCGCCGGCTTCGTGTCCGTGGCTGTCGTTGATGGTCTTGAAGTGGTCGATGTCGATGACCAGCACAGCCAGCCCACGGCGCTCGCTGACCGCGTCGGTGAACTCCCTGTCCAGCAGGTCCAGCACGTGTGCTCGGGTAGCAACACCGGTGAGACTCAGACACCAGCTCATGACGATGCGGCAGAGTAACGGCCCGCCGTCCAGATCTCTGCGGGACTGGCCGAAGGGTCCGTCGCGTTCGATCAGCGCCAGATTCACCGTGCCCACGATCGGCGCCAGGATGATCAAGGCGACCAGCCAATGCTGGCTCAGCACCTCGGCCACAGGCGGCGCAAACAGGGTGTCGGGCGGCAGCAACAGCAAGGCCGCGCGCAGCATCGACAGCAGGCTGACCACGCAGAAGTTCAGCGCCAGGATCTGTCCGTGGGTAGTGCTGTCGGCAATTCTGTCCAACCGCACCGCATTCATTGCGCAGGCCAGCGCCAGCCCACCGCACAGCAGCGAAAGCAGTCCTGAGCCCAGCAGCCGCTCGGGCCAAAGCAGGCTGTGACCCAGCGAGGCCAGCACGATGACCGCAGGGATCCAGTACAGCCAACGCTGATCGGGTCGGCGCTCAAATGGGTGCAGCAGAATCAAGGCGCGCAGATACAGAACCATGCCGCTGGCCACCAAGGCTTTGCCAACGATCGACACGCTGGTCCAGCGCGGTTCTGCCGCCAGTTCGTAGAGCAACCAGCCCAGCGGTGATATCAGCAGCCCCAGGGCCCAGGTGCGCAAGGCCCTGGCCTGGTCCTTACGCCCCGGTGCCAGATGCAGGCTGACGGCCATAGCCGAGGCCGTAGCCAGGAGGATGACCGCGTAGCCCTGGTCAGTCACACGCTGGGACCTTGCCCGGATCGACCATTTCCGTCACTGGTTGGGACTCCCGCTCATTGGCTAGTTAAGGAAACTTGGCGACACACTAGAGAGCATACACCGCTGATACTGCTGGCCTGCGCGGACGGAATCACGCGTAATCCATTGCTGATGGACACCCTTCTTATCAACACAGTGGTCAAGCGGTCCGCAGTCCAGGGTCGAGAGGACGTGTTCCTGCTGGACAACTTTCTTTCCCCGACCGAATGTGCGCACTGGATGGATTTTGCCGAGAGGCAGGCGTTTGAGGAGGCGGCGATCAACAGCGCTGTCGGTCAAGTCATCGCCAAGGACGTGCGCAACAACGATCGTCTGCTCTTCGATGACCAGGAGTTGGCCGCAGAGTGGTGGGAACGCGTAGAGCCATTCGTACAGCCAACCTTCGGCCGTTGGCACGCCTGCGGCCTCAACGAGCGTTTTCGCTGCTATCGATACGGCCCCGGACAGCGCTTTGTTCAGCACTACGATGGCAGCTATCAGCGCAGCAAAGACGAGAACAGCTGGCTGACTCTGATGGTCTACTTGAACGACGATTTCACCGGCGGCACCACGCGCTTTGACCTGGCCAATTTGGCGGCACCGCTGATCGTGACGCCGCGCAGCGGAACAGCCCTGGTATTCATGCACCACCGACTACACAGCGGCGACGAAGTCAGCGCGGGGCGCAAGTACGTGCTGCGCACCGACGTCATGTACCGGCGCGACAGCGCGCTGGCCGAAATCAGCGACGCAGTCGCCTATTGAGCTGCCGCGAACTTGGCGAAACATTCCTCGCCGGTCAGCTCCTCGGTTTGGTTGGCGAATCGGTAGTAGTCGGGCCGCTGATCGACAAAGACCTGATGATCGAAATGCAGATCGTCGCCACCGTCGAACAAGCCGGCGGGAACCTCGTGGTGGCCGCTCTGCTTGAGGCGGTAAAACAGATGGCTGCCGCAGCGTTGACAGAAGCCGCGTTCGGCCCACTCCGAAGAATCGTAGATGCCGATGTGCTCGGTACCGCCAAAGCTGACCGCCGACCCGCAGCTCACCGTCAGCAGCGGTCCGCCGCCCCACTGTCGGCAGGTCTTGCAGTGGCAGGCGCCCAAGGTCTTGCTGGCCTTTTCGGCGCTGATGGTTACTGCGCCACAGGCGCAGCTGCCGCTGCGTTTCACCGTCTCGCTCATGGGTCTGCTCTCCGCTGTGTGAGGCTCCCCTTGTAGCACGGCACAGCGGCCCATCGTGGGCTACATCTACGGCAGTCGTGCGATGCTCTGGCCAACGCAGTGGACAGCAACGGCTATGAGCGAGCAAAAGGACGAGGCGGCAAACGGATCTGCCGCCAAGCGCGCAGCGGTGGTCCTGGGCGCTGGCGGCGCGCGCGGCCTGGCCCACATCGGTGCGCTGCAGGTGCTCAGCGAATCGGGCTTCGAGGTCAGCGCGATCGCCGGGTCGTCGATGGGCGCGCTGGTCGGCGGCATCTATGCGGCAGGCCGACTGGACGAATACGCCGAGTGGGTCAGCGCATTGGAGCGCTCGGACGTGGTCAAGCTGCTCGACTTTGCCTTCGGCAGACCGGGATTGTTCAAGGGCGAGCGCATCATCGGCGCGCTGCGCGAGCTGGTCGGCGAGCATCAGGTTGAGGACCTGCCCATCCCCTACATCGCCGTCGCCACCGATATCCGCTCCCAGCGTGAGGTATGGATCAGCCACGGTCCGCTATTCGATGCGATCCGCGCCTCCATCGCCATCCCCATGGTGTTCACCCCGCACACGCTGCGCGGGCGCGAACTGGTCGACGGTGGTTTGCTGGCGCCGGTGCCGATTGCCGCCACCCGCTTGTTCGATGCCGATCTGGTGGTTGCGGTGGACGTCAACGCCCACGCCAATCCGCCGGCGCTGCGCGCGGCGAGCATGGACATCGATCAATCCGAGGCCGAGGAGGACGCTGGCGAGACCAAGGCGCCTGCAAGCGGCGCTGAGGAAGGCAAAAATGGCGACAAGCCGGCCGCCACGACCCGAGCCAAAATCGACGAATTCTTCAGCCGCCTGATTGGCCGCGACAGCAAAGCGCCGCCGGCCAAGGCGGAGGCCGGATTGATGGAGCTGATGTCGCTGTCGCTGGACACCGTGCAGGCCAGAATCAGCCATATGCAGCTGGCCCTGGATCCGCCTGACGTGCTGGTGCGGGTGCCGCACCGGGCCTGTTTCTTCTACGAGTTCTGGCGCGCCAAGGAGATGATCGAGATCGGTCGACGAGCCGCGCAGGCGGCTTTGGAGGGCTACCAGCATCGCAACGGGAAGCTCTCCTGAGATTTTCAGCCGAACTGCTAGTGTGGTGAACCGCAATTACCTTGATCTATTTCCGCGTCTTTTTCCCTGAATGCGGCGTTGCTCGTCGTCACCATAGCCCTGC
>JAUIFV010000007.1 GCA_030430155.1 Gammaproteobacteria bacterium | reverse complement strand
GGCAAGCCCATGCGAGAGTAGGTCACCGCCAGGGACCTTCATAGAACACCCGATCAGCTCACGCCGGTCGGGTGTTCGCTTTTCTGCAAGTACGGATTTGCTCACGAGGCATCTGGCCGGCCCGCCTTAATGCGGCAACAATAGTTGCTCGCTCAGCTACCGGTTTTCCAATGATCATCGATCAACCCGCACAGTTCGCCGCCAACTGGCAGAGCGAAATCGACTCGGCCGTCTATCCGCGGGTACTGTTTCTACGCCGCCCGGACGGCTTCCGCTATGCCAACGACTCGGCAGCCGATAACGTCTACATGCACAGCGGAAAATTCGATGTGCAGCGGGCCATATCGCAGTGGCAGGGACTGGTGGATCGATTGCGGGCCGCAGGCCAACTGGTGCTGGCTCTGCCCGGTGATCCACAGACCCCTGAGGCCGTGTTTCCCAATAACGTGTTCGCCACCGCGCCGGGGCGATTGCTGATCGGCGCGATGCGCCACACCTCGCGGCAATACGAGGCGCTGCACGCGCCCACCCGCCAGCTGCTTTCCGGCGTGCTGGGACTGGACATCCACGACTTGTCGCAGAAGTCGGTCGTTGCCGAGCTGACCGGTTCGGTGGTGATCGATCGAGCCCGGCGAATGGGATACTGCGGACTATCGGAGCGCTGCAGTGTCGCTGGCGCTCACGCCATGCACGAGGGCTTCAGCCTTGAACACAGTGTGTTGGTAACGTTGGCCGAAGGCGAGTATCACGCCAACGTGGTGCTCTCAGCACTGGGCGGACGCGGTTTGCTGGGCTTTGCCGGCGGCCTTGCCGATCCCGACTGGTTCGACGCTTGGCGCGCGGTCATGGGTGCACGACTGATAGAAATCAGCGCCGAGGAGAAGAACGCCTTCGTTGCCAACTGCATCGCCTTGGGCGGCGATCAGCTGTGGATGAGTGCGGCGGCTGCCAGCGCCTTGCGCCCAGCAACTGAAGCGGCTATCGAACGGCTCGGATTCTCAATACACAGTGCACCCCTGGATGAGATTGAGAAGGCCGGCGGCAGCCTGCGCTGCATGATCGGCGAGGTCTACTAGTTGCCTCGCCTGCACGCCGAAAGTTGCCCCACGCTGCGGGAACTAGGCTCTGCTGGGCCCTGGGCCCTTCTCCGCTCGGCCTCTTAGCTAAACCTATACCCAAAGGCTGCGTGAAAGCGATCCTCGAACTCCGCCGGCGTATAGCGCTGGTTCTGCGTACCCGGATGTTCGATCTTGATGGTGCCGGCCAGCGAGGCGATGCGGCCGGTGGTTTGCAGATCGAAGCCGCTGAGCAGCCCGAAGATCAATCCGGCGCGATAGGCGTCGCCGCAGCCGGTGGGGTCGGCGACCTGTTTGGCGGTGGCACAAGGAATATCGAAGGAGCCGTCACGCGTGTGCCAGCGTGAACCCTCGCCGCCCTTGGTCACGATGTAGGCCTCCACGCGCTCGGCGATCTGCGCCGGACTCCAGCCGGTGCGCTCGCCCAGCACCTGGCTCTCGTAGTCGTTGACGGTGACGTAGCTGGCCTGCTCGATGAAGGCGCGGAAATCCTCGCCGTTGAACAGGGGCATGGCCTGACCGGGATCGAAGATGAACGGCACGCCACGGTCGGACAGATCCGCCGCGTGGTTGAGCATCGCCTGACGGTTGTCGGGGGCCACGATGGCCAACTTCACGTCTGCCACTTCTTTCACCGAAGCCTCATGGCTGCGCTGCATCGCACCCGGATGAAACGCGGTGATTTGATTGTCGTCCAGGTCAGTGGTGATGAACGCCTGCGCAGTGAAATGGCTGGTCAACTCGCGGACGTGGGTCAGATCGATGTCGTTGGCTTGCATGTGGGCTCGGTAGGGCGCGAAGTCCATGCCCACCGCACCGAAGGGCACCGGCTCGCCGCCGAGCAGCTTCAGGTTGTAGCTGATGTTGCCCGAGCAGCCACCGTACTCACGGCGCATTTCCGGCACATAGAAGGCCACGTTCAGCATGTGCACCTTGTCGGGCAGGATGTGGTTCTTGAACTGATCCTGGAACACCATGATGGTGTCGTAAGCGAGGGAACCGCAGATCAAGGCGCGCATGCTGTCTCCAAAGTGGTCATCCGGCCTCCAGGCGCAGGACTTCTCAGCAGCGGGTCTTGCGGTGACCAGCCGCGACGTCGCGTCGGGGAGGGGGGCGGATTGTAGCAAAGGGCGAGGGCCCAGGGTGGAGGGCCCAGGGCCCAGTGCGCCAAGCCGGTAGCGCGCACTATTCATGAACCTTCTACTGCGGCTACCGCAGGCGCGCCCTGGCGCGGTTTGCTCTCACCATAGCCCTGCCATGCCTCCTCCTCGCGCCTTGCCTCAGGAATCGTCCATCGAACGTGTTCAACGTGTGCGGTTCACCACACTAGCGCGCGGGACTGGGTTCGCTGCGCTCCGGCTCGGCGCTGGCCAGCCAACGGATCATCGCTTCGCGCTCGCCGTGTTCGATCACCAGCTGAAGGTAGTCATCGACATCGTTCGGCAGGCCGTCGTTGGTCGGTGCGGCCTGCAGTCGCTTGTCCGCCCTGAATGCCGCCATCAAGGCGCGGGTGTGAGCTTCTTGCTCAACCAGCAGCGCCCGTTCGCTCTCGTCCAACGCGTAGGCTTGACCCACCATATTCCCCAGCATTGCCGGTAGGATCCCGCCCGAATCGATCATCAACTCTGAAGTGTGCCGGCAAAGGTCCATCCGGTCTGTGCGCACGGGACCAGCCGGTCCACCGGTCGGACAGAGCTCGCGGAGGTCCAGGTAAAAGGACTGCTGAATCGCCAGCGCGATGCCAACCGCCATCATCGCGCGATCGCCGCGAGGCCGCTTTGCATAGAGATGATCGGCCGCCATTCGTTCTCGCAGCAGACGCAGCGCGTCGGTGTATCCGGTATTGAAATGATCACTTCGCAGCAGCGACTTGCTGGCGCTTTGGTAGCCGGCCAGGTCGCCGCTTGCATCGGCGCGTGCGGCCAGCAGAGTCCAAAGCAACGCGTTGTCTGAATCGACGCGCTGCCAGCGACGCAACAGCTGCTGCTGATCGCAGAATAGGCGCTGCGCCGATCCGGTCTCTCTAGGGCAGGTCCAGATGGCCGCCAGCCGAATCGAATCCTCGCTCGGGTCGCTGATCGACCATCGCCGACCGATCTCATGCAGCGCTGTGGATTCGGCGCCATCCAGCGTTCGGAGCAGGCTGAGCGTTCGATCTCGTTCATGCCGGCTGCGCTCGGCCCTTTCCATGAATCCCATGAAATCAGCCTCGGCACGTTGCCCGTACTGCTCCCATGCCGGATCGATGGCATCGACCAGTTCCGCCGACAGCACGGATACTCCGGCGAACAACAGGGCGCACAGCGGGAATCTGATCATCGGCTACTCGACATAAAATGTCAGGGCACTCAGCCTGACATAAAATGTCGAAGCAGGCAAGCGCCGAGCTACCCGCTGCGGATGTCGCCGAGCAGTTCATGCACCCGCCGCCGCAGCGCCGGCACCGTTTCGGCCTCGAACCAGTCGTTGACCGCCAGCCAGCGCCGATTGCGCGGACTGGGGTGCGGGGTGGCGATGAAGCGACCATCCAGGTCCTGGCTGCGCACCAGCTCGGTCAGCGACAGGCGTTTGTGTTCGGGCAGGTAGTGCTGCTGGGCGTAACGACCGACCAGCAGTACCAGTTCGACATGCGGCATCAGCGCCAGCAGCGGCGGATGCCAGGTCGGTGCGCATTCCGGTCGCGGCGGCAGGTCGCCGCCCTTGCCCTTGCCGGGGTAGCAAAAGCCCATCGGCACGATGGCCAGCAGCGCCGGATCGTAGAAGCGCGGCTTGTCCAAGCCCAGCCACTGACGCAACCGGTCGCCGCTGGGATCGTCCCAAGGCACCCCGGAGGCATGTACCCGCGTTCCCGGCGCCTGGCCAATGATCAGCACTCGAGCCGTCGCGCTGGGCACCAGCACCGGCCGCGGACCCAGCGGCAGATGTTCGGCGCACAGCCGGCAGGAGCGGATTTGATCGTGAAGCTGGCGGAGAGGATTGGTCATAGCCGTTCAAGGGCCCAGGGAGGAGGGCACAGGGCCCAGAAAGCGCCGGTCAGATCAGAGGACCGCGTATCGAGCAGTTCGCTTGCGGCCACTGCACTCTCCTGGGCCCTATTCTCTGGGCCCTGGGCCCTCCGAAGGCAACACCTTCCCCGGATTGAAAATCCCCGCCGGATCAAACACCTGTTTCACCCCGCGCATCATCGCCAGGGTCTGCGCGCTGAGCGCCTGGGGCATGAAGTCGCGCTTGGCGGTGCCGATGCCGTGCTCGCCGGAGAGTGTTCCGCCGAGTTCGAAGACCAGCGCAAAGACCTCTGGCAGACAGGCCTGCACGGCCGCGCTTTGGCTGCCGTCGGCATGGTCATAGAGCAGGTTGACGTGCAGATTGCCGTTACCGGCGTGGCCGAAATTGACGATGCGGACGCCGTGCACTTCGCTCAATCGCTGCAGCCCGGCGACCAGCAACGGGATCTTCGACACCGGCACCACCACGTCTTCGTTGATCTTGTTCGGCGCCACCGAACGCAAGCAGGGCGACAGCGCCTTGCGCGCGGCCCACATCTGCTCGCCTTCGGCGGCATTGCCCGGGGCGGCAAATTCGATCAAACCAGGACCGCAGGCCGCCGCCTGGATCGCCTGCTGGCCGCGATCCAACTCGCTGTCATCGCCATCCACCTCCAGCAGCAGCGCCGCGCCGCATTCGGGCAGCGCCACCCCGCCACGGCTGCGGACCAGACTTAGCGCCGCACCGTCCATGAACTCCAGCGCGCTGGGCGTGTGGGGTTGGGCCATCAGTCGGCTGACCGCGGCGGCAGCGCTAGGGACGTCGGCATAAAGCGCGCGCAATGGGCGACGCGCGCGCGGCGCCGGCAGCAGCTTCAGCGTGGCTTCGACGATCAAGCCCAGAGTGCCCTCGGCGCCGACCAGCAGCCGGGTAAGGTCATAGCCGACCGCGCCCTTGCTGGTGCGGCTGCCGGTGCTCAACACTTCGCCGTCCCCGGTGACCACGCTCAGGCCCAGCACGTTGTCGCGGCTGGCGCCGTATTTGACCGTGCGCGGTCCGCCGGCGTTACAGGCCAAATTGCCGCCCACCGTGCTGTAGGCCGCGCTGGTGGGATCGGGTGGCCAGAACAAACCCGTGGGCGCCAGCGCCTGCTGCAGATCGCCGTTGAGTAAGCCGGGTTGCACCACGGCCAAACGATCGGCGATCGAGATCTCGACGATCTGATTCATCCGTTCAAAGCTCACCACGACGCCGCCGGCGCTGGGCACCGCGGCGCCGGTGGTGGCACTGCCGCGGCCGCGCGCGGTCAGCGCAATCCGGTGTTTCGACGCCCAGCGCACCAGGGCCTGAATCTGCGCGGTCTCAACGGGCAAGACCACGGCCGCCGGCAGGGCGTGGCCCTTGGAGTTGTCAAAGCCGTAGGTCCAACGCGAGGCTTCGTCCAGCAGTAGCTGATCGGGTCCGAAGATCCCGCCAAGTCCCCGCACAAAGTCAGCGCTAGCTGTGTAAAGCCACCAGGTTGTTTCCATTGAGCTTGAGTCTTTGGATAGGGGTTTGGTAGTTGATGCCAGCGTGTGGACGGTGCCAATTGTATTGGTGTAGCCACAACGGCAGGTGATGCTGGCGATGGAGGCTGTGGTCATAGCTACGGGCGTAGGCCCACTGCCGCAGGCTGGTCTGGATGAAGCGTTCGGCCTTGCCATTGGTTCTGGGCGTGTAGGGCTTGGTGTAGATCTGTTTGGCCCCCAAACGTCTGCATAGCCGCCGGAAGCGGTCTGAGCGATAGCAGCTGCCGTTGTCAGTCATGACCCGTTTGACGACGATGCCTAGGCTTTTGTAATAGCGCACTGCGGACAGCAGCGCGTCGCAGGCGCTGGCAGCAGTTTCGTCGTTGTAGATGGTGGCGTGAGCCACTCGGGAGTGGTCATCGATGGTGACGTGGACGTACTCCCAACCTGCTCCCACCGAGTCGATCCTGCGGTTGCCGGTAACTCGATGGCCAGGTTGCCGAAAGCGTCCTAACTTCTTGATATCCAGATGGATCAGGTCACCGGGTGCGTCCCGCTCATAGCGGACGATCGGTGGTGCCGGTTCGAGTAGGCGCAGGCGGTTGAGGCCTCTAGATCTGAGGATTCGGCAAACCGTGGATTCCGACACCCTCAATGTCTGACTGATCTGACGATACGTTCGTCGATCTCGTCGAAGCAATTCAACCTGATCGCGAACGCTCTCAGGCGTCTGAAGAGGGCAACGATGCGGTCGGCTGCTGCGATCGGCCAGTCCGGCCAGGCCCTCCTTCTGGTATCGATCAACCCATTTGCGCACTGTCGCGTAGCTCACGCCCATCGCTCGGGCCACCTCGGCCTTCGACATCCCGTCAACCAAAACCCGGTTCACCAACGTCAATCGACTACGCTCGGTAAGACGGGCATTCTTGTGTGTGTTCATCCGGGCTGCTCTCCCTCGTGTTGGTCCAGACAACCCACACCTTGGGGATGCAGCTCGGATGAACAACCTACTGAAAGGTCACAGCTAGCCCGCATTTCTCATTCCTGTCCGTAGCGAGGGCGCCCCCGTGTTGATAAAGAAATGGCGTGGCGTGGTGCGGTCCGCGGACCCAAAGGGCGGCGAAGGCATAGTTTCACTATGTTGAGCCGACCGACGGGAGCAGATCGCGCCACGCCGCGCCATTGCCCATGAGAATCGGCGGCGTCCGCAGTAGGAGAGGTATGAGAAATGCGGGCTAGTCATCGACACGAAAGGCATCCTTGATCCAGCGATACTCATAGTCGCCATCGACGCCAGAAACCGCGACCACGTCGAAGCGGCAGGGCAGCGACTGCAGCTTGCGATTGCTGCGTAGAAAGGCCCGTGCCGCGCGAATCAGCCGCTGCTGCTTGAGTCGACCCACTGACTGCAGCGCCGCCTCAATGCCGCCATGCAGGCGATAGCGAACCTCGACAAAAGCCGCTGCACCGGCATCAATCAGGATCAGATCCAGCTCGCCGCCACGAACCTGGAAATTGCGCGCCAGCAGTTCGCAGCCCTGTTTTTTGAGCCAGCTTGCGACGGCGTCCTCGACCCGCGCACCGGCGGCCCGGCGACTCTCATCCGGGGCCGGGACAGCTGCAACGTCGCGCCTACGGCGCAGCCACTGGAACACCGTTCTCAAACCTGGCCCAGGCCATCACCCGACGCACTCGACCGCTGCGATCGGCCAGCAGCTTGCCGGTGGCACCGTCAATCGCTTCGCCCGGATTGGCCTCGACCCAGCTCATCAGCGGCAGCAGCCGCCAGGCGTCGATGCCGAAAGCGAACAATCGCGTTGCCGGGCCTTCGCTGGTGCTCAGCAATCCGGTTTCGGCTCGGGTAGGGATGCTCCCGGGCAGCCAGCCATCGAGCATCCACGGCGCGTCGCAAAACTGCAGCCCGTCCAAGTCGCGATCGGCGGCGGCGTCGGGACGGCCGCTGTAGACCGCGCTGGTGGCGTAGTAGTGGGAGGGCAAATCGGCGCGAGTGCGCAGCTGCGGCATGATCAGCCTGGCCTGCTGAGCGCGCAGCAGCAGCACCACCGCGTCCAGATCGGCTCTGGGCGCCGGCTCATACTGCAGATCAAGGCCGAGCAGCCCGCGTAGGTAGCGCAGGCGGTCGCGACCGCTGTCGTTGCCGGCCAGGCGATTGACCAGGGCGGCATGGTCGCCCCGGTCATCGGCGTACGTAGCGACGCCGGAGATCTTGCCGCCGCGCGCCTCGTGGGCGGCGCGGAAGGCGGCCAGGGCACGTTCACCGAAGCCATCCTTGCTGTGGATCACCAGCACCCGGCGCTGATCGCGCTCGGCCAGACGTACCGCGATGGCCGCCGCTTCCTCCTCCGGCAGCAGCGCGAACTGCAGGCTGCCGGCCGGCGACAGGGCGGTGGCGTCGGCATAGTTCAGCGCCAGCGTGGGAACGATCTGCCGGTTGCTGTCGAAAAGGGCGGTGACTGCCTCACGCGAGAGCGGGCCCAGCACCCGATCGGCGCCCTCGGCAACGGCGCGATCATAGGCGGCCAGGGTCTCATCAGTGCGAGTGCCGGCATCGTAGAGCACCACCTCAGGGCGCTCGCCGCGATCTGCAAAGTAGGCGCTCATCACCCCATCCCGAAGCGCGCTGGCCGGCGCAGCCAACGGCCCGCTGAGCGGGAGCAGCAGGGCAACGCGCCGACTGCTGTCACGCGGCAGCTGAGTCACTTCGTAGGTGCGAACGTTCTCCAGTGAGCGGCTGGGTGCGGCCTGCACGGTACGGGCGAAACTACCCTGACGTTCGCCCTGAAAGCGTTCCCGACTCAGCGCCGCCAGCAGCGGGTAGAGCGGTTCGTCGCGCGGCGTTTCGCGGAGCAGCTGGCGCAGCTCCTGATCGCTCAAATCGGCCAGTGCCTCTTGAGCCTCTGAGCGATTGCGTGCGCGCTCCTCGCTCTCCAGCAAGGGTTCCAGCTGGAGTCGCTCATTGGCTGCATCCAGCCGTCTGCCCTGCGCCGCGTAGGCGCGTGCCCGCAGCTCATAGGCACGGGTACGGGTGCTGCGGGTGTGCAGTTCATCGGGAATCGCCAGCAGCGCCAACGCACCCTCGGGGTTGTTGCGCAGCAGCTCGGACTCGGCCAGCAGCAGGTCCAGGCGAACCTCGAAGTCTTGATTCAGCCGCTGCCGGTCGATGCTTTCGGCAATCGACGCCATGCGCGCCAGATCGCCCTCCTGGCGCAGCGCTTCGGCGGCGAGCAGGCGGAAACGGTTGCGCTGGCCCGGCCGCGCATTGGAAAGCTCCAGGTAGAGATCGGCGCTGCGCCGGAAATCGCCCTCGACAAAAGCGCTGCGCGCGTCCATCTCGGTGACATCAGGCACATACTCGACCGGTCCGCGGCTGGCGCAGCCGGCCAGCGCCAGCGCCAACACCAGGCTGAGCAAGATCCCCAATCGGGAGCCTCGATTGGACTCCGGCTCGATTATTCGACTCACGTAAGGCTCCTCGGTCCCGGCCCGGATGCCGGGCTTCCCTGATAATGTTCGCGACTATGACTGCGGATGATAACGACAAGCGGGCATCCGCTGCTGCCAGCGCGTCCACATTGCCCGGGCAATTGCATGTCGTGGCGACGCCCATAGGCAACCTGGGCGACATCAGCCAGCGTGCTCGCGAGCTGCTGTGCAGCGTGGAGATGGTGCTCTGCGAAGACACCCGCAACAGCCACAAGCTGCTGCGCCATATCGGCAGTGCGCGGCCGCTGCAGGCCCTGCATGAGCACAATGAGCGCGCGCTGGTGCCGCAGCTGATCGAACGTTTGCGTAGCGGCGCGCAGCTGGCCCTGATCTCCGACGCCGGCACGCCGTTGATCAGTGACCCAGGCTTTCGTTTGGTTGCCGCCGCTCACGCCGCGCAGCTGCGGGTCAGCCCCGTTCCCGGCCCCTGCGCTGCCCTGGCGGCGCTGAGTGCGGCCGGCTTGGCCACCGATCGCTTCTGCTTTGAGGGCTTTCTCCCGGCCAAGGGCGCGGCCAGGCGGGCCCGTTTGGCTGAGCTGGCCACCGAGCCGCGCACCATGGTGTTCTACGAGGCGCCGCACCGACTGAGCGAATGCGTGCAGGACATGCAGGGAAGCTTCGGCCCGGCGCGCCCGGCGACTCTGGCCCGGGAGCTGACCAAGACCTTCGAAACGGTGAAGACTGACGATCTGGCCGGGCTTGCGGTACTGATCAACGACGACCCCAACCAGTGTCGCGGCGAGATCGTCCTGGTCCTGGCCGGTGCCGCAGCCGCCGACGCCGACGTGGCGCTCGGCGCGGCACGCAAGCTCTACACTGAGCTGTGCAGCGAATTGCCCCCCAGTCGCGCCGCCAAACTCGCCGCCCGCATCCACGGCGTCTCGCGCCGGGATCTGTATGAACCGGGTGCCGACAAGCAGTCGTAGCCGTTGGCATCCATCGGGCGATCCTTGCTCAGCCCTCAGCCCTCAGCCCTCAGCCCTCAGCCCTCAGCCCTCAGCCCTCGAGGCTCGCGGCAGCCGAGCCTTTACTGGCTACTGGAACTGGCCACTGGCACTGCTCCTCAAGCAGAAACCGCCAAACTCTCCCGGTGATACAGCCGGGTGGTCCAGGCCGCCGCCAGCGCGCCGGCCAGCAGGGTGGCGACAATCGACATCAGCGGATGGGTGAAGCCGATGGATTCGCCGCGAACGATGTGGTCGATGAGCAGTTGCTGCGACAGCAGCGGCACTCCGTACATCCATTCCTCGGCCTTGATCGGGTTGATCGCCAACACGATGGAGGGGATCGCCGGCAGGAACACCAGCAGGGTGACGTAGGTCTGCGCCTCGCGATAGCTCTTGGAGAAGGCGGCAACCCCGGTTTGTACCGCCGCGGCAAGCACCGCCAGCGGCGCGGTCACCGCGAACAAGCGGATGCACTCGCTGGGCCCCAGGCTGATCTGGATGCCGATCCGGTCGGCTGGGATGAACTGAGCGAAGACCGAGAAGGCGATCAGCCCCAACGCCAGTGAAACCATGCCAAAGGCCGCGCTGGCCAGGAACTTGCCGCCCATCAGCGCGGCGCGGGAAACCGGATTGATCAACAGCGGCTCCAGCGACTGGCGCTCGCGCTCGCCGGCGGTGGCGTCGATGGCCAGATACATGCCGCCGGTGAACACGGTGAGGATCAGCAAATAGGGCAGCATCGCCAGGATCAGCGCCGAGCGGCTCTGCGGCGTCGACAGATCGATGCGGCGCAGCTCGATGGGCCCGACCAGCGACGGATCCAGGCCGCGCACCAGCAGCCGCTGCCGGGCCATCAGATCGCCGTAGCCATGCAGCAGCGCCTGGACCCGCTCGATGGACGCTCGGGCCTTGGTTTGCGACTGGTCGAAGATCAGCGTCAGCGGCGCCGGGCGACCTGCCGACAGGGCCTCGCCGTATTCGGCATCGATGCGCAGCACCAACTCCACCTCGCGCTTGCGCACGGCGGTTTCAGGGTCGGCCGGCGGATCGACGGGCTCCACGCCCTGGGTGCCCAGCCAGTTGATCAGGTTCGGTGCATGCTCGGCGCCGATCACCGGCAGCTCCAGCGCCTTTTCGGCCCGATCCAGCTCGGTCTTGGCGACAAAGCCGATCAGCACGGCAAACAGCACCGGACCAAACAGCGGTCCCAGCACGAAGGTGGAAATCATGGTGCGTCGATCGCGCAGGTTCTCGCGCACCTCTTTAAGCCAAACCACGCTCAGCGCTCTCATGCCGCCAACCCCTCGTCGCTGCCGATCACCTTGACGAAGGCATCTTCCAGGCTGCTGGTGCCGGTCAGCTCGCGCAGCTCGTCGGCGCTGCCCTCGGCGACCACCTTGCCCTTGGCGATGACCACGATGCGATCGCAGATGGCCGCAACCTCGGCCATCATGTGGGAAGAAAACAGCACACAGCGCCCTTCGGCGCGCAGCCCGCGCAGGATCTCGCGCAGCGCCCGCGTGCTCATCACGTCAAGCCCGTTGCCGGGTTCGTCGAGCAGCAGATTGGGCGGATCGTGGATCAGCGCCCGGGCCAGCGCGGTCTTGACCCGTTGCCCCTGGGAGAAGCCCTCGGTCCGTCGATGCAGGATTTCGCCCAGATCCAGGCGTTTTTCCAACTCGGCGATGCGCTGGGTGATCAGAGCGTCGCTTAAGCCATGCAGACGGCCGAAATAGGCGATGTTCTCCGCCGCGGTCAGCCGCTTGTACAGGCCGCGCGCGTCCGGCAACACGCCGAGTCGGCGGCGCGCCTGATCGGGCTCGGCGAAGGCGTTGACCTGATCGACCAGCACGTTGCCGGCATCCGGCTTCATCAGCGTGTAGAGCATGCGCAGGGTGGTGGTCTTGCCGGCACCGTTGGGACCGAGCAGGCCGGTGATCTGGCCATCTTTGGCGGCAAAACTGACCCCATCGACCGCCTTGACTTGGCCAAAATGCTTGCGGAGCTGCTGAACTTCGATCATGGCTGCGGCCCGTTGTAGTTGAGGAAGAACGGTGCCGGATGCAGTTTCTCCAGGCACTCCGCTTCGATCGCCTGCGGGTCGGCCTCTTCGATGAACTGCTCGATGATCTTGGGCATGCAGCCGCGATTCTGCGCGATGTGGCCCTGGCCGGGCGCGACCA
Organism: Gammaproteobacteria bacterium; assembly: GCA_030430155.1. Taxonomy (GTDB): domain Bacteria; phylum Pseudomonadota; class Gammaproteobacteria; order Xanthomonadales; family SZUA-5; genus SZUA-5. Next base: position 45,185 of record JAUIFV010000007.1, on the reverse strand, counting down.
GCGCGCGCGCGTTGGGCAGATGGCTGGCCACCTCGGTGGCGTAGCGCGGCGGGGTGACCGGATCGAACTCGCCGGAAATCAGCAGCACCGGCAGATCCGCCGTCAACGGCTCGGCGATATCGGCGGGCGCGGTGTTGGTCGGCCAACGTTCGCACTGTGCATTCAGGGTGTCGATCATCATCGTGCCCAACAGCGTGTGTGCTTCTGCCTCGCGGGCATCGGCCGGCATGCGGGGCATGTCTTCGGCGCAGCTGACCGACAGCTGCAGGCCGAAGGAGATGGACTCGGACAGGTCGTCGCTCATCAGCCAGGCCTGGCCGATCAGCGACTGGGCGCGACCTGCCGCGGCCTCGGCCAGGCCCAGCGGCAGCAGCGCGGCGGTTTCCGGCGCGTAGGCCTGTAGGCGCAGCGCCGCGGCCAGAATCTCGTTGCTGAAGCGGGCCTGGCGCTGCTCCATGGTGCGCGGGTGGATCACCGTTTGCTCGACCAGCGCCGCGTCATCACGAGTGCGCAGCTGAGCGAGCACCTCGGCGGGATCGCCGAAGCGCTCGCTGCAGGCGTTGTCGTCGCGGCAGCGCTGAAACTGGGCCTGCAGCGCGGCATCCAGATTGCGTCCGTGTTCACTGCCCAGCACCAGCGCTTCGGGCACCACGCCGTCCAGCACCAGCGTGCGCACTCGCTGCGGGTGGCGCTTGGCGTAGCGCTGGCCCAGGCGAGTGCCATAGGAGCCGCCGATCAGATTCAGCTGCTCGATGTCCAGGGCCGCGCGCACCGCCTCCAGATCGGCGACCGCATCTTCGGTAGTGAACGGTGCGGGATCGACCTGCAGCTGCGCGGCGCAGTCCGCCGCCAGCTCGGCCATCGCCTCGGTCGAGGTGTCGACCGCGAAGGGGTCCTCGATGCTGGGCATTGCACAGTGCAGCTTGGCCGATGAGCCGGTGCCGCGCTGGTCGACCAGCAGCACCGGTCGCCGCGCGCGCAGCAACTCGTAGACGCCGGCGACGCGCGGGTAGACCTCCAGCGCGGCCTGGCCGGGCCCGCCGGCGAGCAGTACCACCGGATCAGCTTCGGCGTCGCGGGCGCGCGCCGGCAGCCAGGATATGGCCAGTTCGATGCGCTCGCCCTGGTCGTTGCCGCGATCCAGCGGCACGCTCAAGCGGCCGCAGTGGGCGGCGATGGACGCCGCCTCACCCAGCGTGCAGTCGTCAAATTCCACGCTGCCCACGCGCAGCGCGGCGGCAGGGGAGGAAGCAAGCAGGCTCAGCGTGAGCGCTGGCAACAGGGCTTTGAGTGTGTTCATGGATGCGGAGGATAGCGGGCGCGTGTGTCTAAACATCGTGGCAGCTGTCATGCGTCTGCCCCAACATCGGTCAGCGGCGCCGGGAAGCGAAAACGAAAACGCCACGGACCGGCCGTGGCGTTCTCTATCAATGTTGGAGCTCGATCAGTCCTGGAACAGCGCCCGCATCTTCTTGAATGCGTTGGCTTCGATCTGACGGATGCGCTCGGCGGAGACCCCGTATTCGTCGGCCAGCTCCTGCAGCGTGGCCTTGGGCTCGTTCAGCCAGCGCCGGGTGACGATATCGCGTGAACGCTCGTCCAGCCGCTCCATGCCCTCGGTGAGGGTTTCCATCTGCCGCTCGCTGCTTTCGGCCGATTCCGCCTCGGCGTAGGGGTCGTCGCTGTCGGAGCGCAGGAAGGCCACCGGCGAGGGCCGCGGGTCGTCACCGTCGTCGGGGCTCATGTCGAAAGCCAGATCCTGACCGTTCAGGCGCGACTCCATTTCCACCACCACGGCCGGGTCCACGCCCAGGTCGTCGGCGACGGTCTGCACCTCGTCAGCGCTCAGCCAGCCGAGCCGCTTCTTTGCCTTGCGCAGATTGAAAAACAGCTTGCGCTGCGCCTTGGTGGTGGCGACTTTGACGATGCGCCAGTTCTTCAAGATGAACTCGTGGATCTCGGCGCGGATCCAGTGCACCGCGAAGGAAACCAGACGTACGCCCACAGCCGGATCGAAGCGCTTGACCGCCTTCATCAGGCCGATGTTGCCTTCCTGGATCAGATCGGCCACGCCCAGGCCGTAGCCGGCATAGCCGCGCGCGACGTGGACCACGAAGCGCAGATGGGACATGATCAGCTGGCGCGCAGCTTCCAGGTCCTCTTCATCGCGAAAGCGATGCGCCAGCGCCTGTTCCTCTTCGGCACTGAGCACCGGAATCTTGTAGACCGCGCCCATATAGGCTTCCAGGCTACCTACCGCGCCGAGGACGGGCAGGTTGGTGCCGGCGAAGGCTGGGCTCATCGTTGCAGGTGCGGCGAGAGCTTGGCTCATGGGTTACTCCGTAGTCTGTGTGGACGACCAGCGCCCAGGCAATGACGCAATGTTAGCACTCGTCGTTAGTGTCTGCTAACGCGAAAAAGTTCCGTTCAGCTGGATTGAAGGTTTTCTGGCCGTTTTCTTTGCATTCATATATCGAATGAGAGAAGTCGATAAGGAATAACTATACATCAGGGTCTTGTGAGTTTCCTGCAGCGTCGCCACCTGTGGGATACTTGTCGACCTTTTACCTGCGAAAGCCGGGTCGTCAGCGCAAACTCAGCGCCGGTCGATCGCGCCCGGTGCCGCTATCCACCATCAGGAGTCAACCATGGCAGAGAACGAAACCCCGACCAGCAACGGCAGCGCCGATGCCGCCGCCCAGGCCCAAGGCCAGGCCCAGCTGAACGTGCAGAAGATCTATCTGAAGGATGCATCCTTCGAAGCCCCCAACGCCCCGCAGGTGTTCCAGGAGCAGGGTCAGCCGCGTATTGACCTGAACCTGTCGCAGAAGGTGCAGAACTTCGCCGAGAACACCTATGAGGTGGTGCTGGCGGTGACCGTGACCTGCAAGCTGGAAGAAAAGACCGTTTACCTGTGCGAAGTGCAGCAGGCTGGCGTGTTCGGTCTGTCCGGTTTCGAAGCCGGTCAGCTCGACGCGGTGTTGGGCAGCTACTGCCCCAGCGTGCTGCTGCCCTATGCGCGCCAGGCGATTTCCGAGCTGACTCAGAATGGCGGTTTCCCGCCGTTCCTGCTGCAGCCGATCAACTTCGATCAGGTCTACGCCGAGCAGGTCAAGCGGCGTCAGCAGTCCGAAGCCGCTTAAGTCGCGTTGACGACCAAGCAACAAGCCCGCGTCGGCGTCTACGGCGCGGGTTCTTGGGGCACCGCGCTGGCCGCGGCGCTGGCCCGCAACGGTCATCAGGTGCGTCTGTGGGGCCGTGATTCCACGGCGCTGAGCGCGATTGCGCAGCAGCACTGCAACAGCCGCTATCTGCCCGAAGCGGCGCTGCCTGACAGTCTCCAGATCGAGCCCGACTTTGCCGCGCTGGCGGCATGGAACAGCCATCCACTGCTGGTGGTGCCCAGCCACGCCTTCGTCGAATGCGTACGCGAGTTGCACCAGTACAACCCAAATTTGGCCGGCGTTGCCTGGGCCACCAAGGGTTTTGAGCCCGGATCAGGTCGTTTCTTGCACGAAGTGGTCGGCGAGGTTTTTGGCGATCTAGTCAGTCAGGCGGTGGTTACCGGCCCGACCTTCGCCAAAGAGGTCGCTGCGGGCATGCCCAGCGCACTCACCGTGCATTCGGGCGATCTGGAATACGCCCAGCAGGTTGCCGCGCTGTTGCACGGCAATACCCTGCGTGCCTACAGCGGCAACGATATAGCCGGTGCCGAATTGGGCGGGGCAATGAAGAACGTGCTCGCGGTAGCCACCGGCATCGCCGACGGCATGGGTCTGGGTCTGAATGCCAGGGCCGGTTTGATTACCCGCGGTCTGAACGAAATGATGCGTCTGAACGCCGCCTTAGGTGGTCGTGTGGAAACCATCATGGGTCTGGCGGGGCTGGGCGATTTGGTGCTCACCTGCACCGGCGATCTGTCCCGCAATCGGCGCTTGGGCCTGGCGCTAGGCCGTGGTGTATCCATCGAAGATGCGGTCGCGCAGATCGGTCAGGTGGTGGAAAGCGTACAGACCGCTGACGAGGTGATGCGTCTGGCACGTCGTCATCAGCTGGATCTGCCCATCGCTGAGCACGTGCTGGCGGTGCTGCATAAGCAGATCACCCCGGCCGAAGGGCTGCAGTCGTTGCTGGCCAGAGAGCAGAAGCCGGAGTATCCGCAGCCGTTGTTTAAGGAATAGGGCCCGGGGCCCAGGGCATAGGGCCCAGGAGATCAAGAGCGGCTGGTCGCCATGTTGTAGCTTTTCGCGGCCGCGAAGGGACCCAGGCTATCAACAGCTGGCGGCTTGGCAGTCGCGCTTCTGGGCCCTGGGCCCCGAAAAGCCAAGGCCGGCATTCCTTTCGCTGAGCTTCCGGCCTGCGGCATTGCTCGCTGGCGGCGTCAGTGGCTATGATGGCGGTAGCCCTGAGCGGGTGTAGTTCAATGGTAGAACTTCAGCTTCCCAAGCTGATAGCGTGGGTTCGATTCCCATCACCCGCTCCATTTCTCTCTCCCCGCGGCCGTGGCGGCCTCTCGCAGGCGCGCAGATGCTCCCGAATGTGTCGGATTACCTGAATGCTGCGGCGCAATGGGCTGTAATGATCGTTGCCGAAAAGGCTATGATTACGCGCTAACCGCGCTTAAAGCCCAGTTCCAGCGGGTGCCTGCGCGCGGATCTCTCAAATCATCGCAGCTGGCGTGTGGCGACACACCCGCCTGCCCTGACGGATGTAGTTCCTGAAATGTTTGGATTCAAAAGCCTGCGCGGGCTGTTCTCCACCGATTTGTCTATCGACCTTGGCACCGCCAATACCCTGGTCTTTGTGCGCGGACAGGGCATCGTCCTCAACGAGCCCTCGGTGGTCTCCATTCGTCAGGATCGCGGGCCTGGCGGGCCGCGATCGGTGGCCGCCGTGGGCGGCGAGGCCAAGCGCATGTTGGGCCGCACACCGGGCAACATCGTCACTGTACGTCCGCTCAAGGACGGCGTGATCGCCGACTTCACCATGACCGAGGCGATGCTGCAGCATTTCATCCGCAAGGTGCATCCCAATCGGATCTTCAGGCCCAGCCCGCGAGTGCTGGTCTGTGTGCCCTGCGGCTCCACCCAGGTGGAGCGCCGCGCGATCAAGGAATCGGCCGAGGGCGCGGGTGCGCGCGAGGTGTTCCTGATCGAGGAGCCGATGGCCGCGGCGATCGGTGCCGGCATACCGATCCATGAGGCGCGCGGGTCTATGGTCATCGACATTGGCGGCGGTACCTCCGAAGTGGCGGTGATCTCGCTCAACGGCATCGTTTACTCGGCTTCGGTGCGCATCGGCGGCGATCGCTTCGATGAGTCCATCATTAACTACGTGCGCCGTAATCACGGCACCCTGATCGGCGAAGCCACCGCCGAGCGGGTCAAAATCGAGATTGGCTGTGCCTATCCCTCCAGCGACGTGCGCGAGATCGACGTCTCTGGACGCAACCTGGCCGAAGGTGTGCCGCGCAATGTGACGGTCAATTCCAACGAGATGCTGGAAGCGCTGCACGAGCCGCTGTCGGGCATCTGCCAGGCGGTCAAGGCGGCGCTGGAGCAGACCCCACCGGAGCTGTGCGCCGACGTCGCCGAGCGCGGCATCGTGCTGACCGGCGGCGGTGCGCTGCTGGGCGATCTGGATCGATTGATATCCGAAACCACCGGATTGCACGTGCAGGTTGCCGAAGACCCGCTGACCTGCGTGGCGCGCGGCGGCGGACGCGCGCTGGAGCTGATCGACGAACACGGCCCCGACCTGTTTTCCGGGGAATAGCGCAGGTATGGATCAAGCCTGCGTTGCAGGATAGGGCGACCGGATTGGTAGCCCTGGCGACACCAGAGAAGGCCTTTGGACAACAACAGCCAGGAACGCTCAGCGCTTTTTGCCGGCGAAGGCAGTTCCACGCTGGCCCTGGTGATCTATTTGGCAGTGGCCATCCTGGTGATGATCGCCGATCGCCGCGGCGGCTATCTGGATGACGTGCACGCCTTCGCAGGTCGCTTGACCGGGCCGATCTATACGCTCGCCGAAATGCCCTGGTTGGTTGGGCGCTCGCTACGCGAAAGCATGGCAGCGCGTAAGCAGCTCAATGCCGAGAACGAGCAGATGCGCCAGGCGCGGCTGCGCAGCGAGCTGCGGATAGCCGAGCTGGAGCGCGACTTGCTCGAGCAGCAACGGCTCAACAAGGGCGTCGCGCTGGCCGCCCGAGAGCAGCTCCAGGGCCTGCCGGCGCGGGTCATCGACGTGGACCTGGATCCCTACTCGCATCGAGTGCTGGTCGACCGTGGCCGCGTCTCCGGGGTGATCGAAGGCGCAGCGCTGATCGACGGCGCTGGTGTGGTCGGGCAGGTCATCGAGGTCCGACCGCGCAACTCGCTGGTAATGCTGCTGTCGGACCCCGGTCACGGGCTACCGGTGGTGAATGCACGCAGCGGCCTGCGCAGCATCCTCAATGGCGTTGGCGTTGCCGACCGTTTGGTCATTTCCAGCATGCCGCTGTCGGCTGATCTGGAGGTGGGCGATGTGTTGCTCTCCAGCGGTGTCGGCGGTCGCTTTCCGGCCGGCCTGCCGGTGGCCAGGGTGGTGGCGGTGGAGCGCAGTCCGGGCAGCGCCTTCGCTCGCGCCAGCGCGGAGCCGCTGGCCGGGCTGGATCGCGTGCGTGAGCTGATGATCGTGAGCGCGCCGTTTGGGGAAGGGCCCTGGCCCAGTGTCGAACTCGGCTCTGCCAATGGCGACCAGCCTGTCGCGCCGACCAGCCCGCAGGCGCCCCCTGCCGTGGACGAGGATTGGTCAGTCGTCGATGCCGAATCGGCGCCGATGCAGGATCAGGGCGGTGAGTAACCGCGGCCAGGAATGGCGGCTGTTCTTCTTTGCTCTGCTGGCGCTGAGCATACTCAGCCTGTTTCGGTTGCCGCCGATGTTGGCGCCGATGAAGCCATTCTGGGTCGGTTTGCTGATGATCTATTGCGCCCTGGAAATGCCGCGTGTGGCGCGGCTGGGCGTGGCCTTTGCGGTGGGTCTGATGCTCGATGTGTTGACCGGCGATTTGCTTGGCGAGCACGCTATGCGCCTGCTGATCTTGACCCACGTGGTGGCCCGCTTCCGCTTCCGTATCCGCTTCTTTCCGGTCGGGCAGCAGGCATTGGCGGTGTTCGGGCTGATGCTCAACGATCGCATCTTGAGCCTTTGGGTTCGCTTGTTTGGCGGCGAAGGATGGCCGGATCTGAGCTACTGGCTGTCGCCCGTGGTGGCGATGATGCTGTGGCCATGGCTGTTCCTGGTGCTCGACCGTTTGCGCATGCGCGGGCGCCTGCGCGGCAGCAGCAGCGGATGATGGGCTGATGCTCAGTGCCGCAAAGCGTCGCCGGCTCAAGGACTCCCAGGCCGAAAGCCGTTTATTCAACCGCCGCGCGCTGCTTGCACTGGCGGTTGTGGTGCTGATCATCGGTGCTTTGCTGGGCCGCTTTGCCTGGCTGCAGGTGGTCAATCACGACGATTTCAGCGCACGATCGGAGCGCAATCGGGTCAAGGTGCGGGCGCTGGCGCCAACCCGCGGCCTGATCTTCGACCGCAACGGGGTCCTGCTTGCCGACAATCGGTTGTCCTACCGGCTGGATGTTATTCCCGAGCGGGCCGGTGAGTTGGCGCCGCTGCTGGACCGGTTACAGGGGCTGATCGAGCTCAGTAACGAGGATCGCGAGCGCTTCATCGAGTTGGCCAGGTACCGGCGACCCTTTCAGAGCCTGCAGCTGCGGTTCAATTTGAGCCAGGAGGAGCAGGCCCGGTTGGCCCTCGACCGCTGGCGTTTGCCCGGCGTCGAGGTCGTACCAGTGCCATCGCGACACTACCCGCAGGGCGCGCTGTTGGCCCACGTGGTCGGCTACGTCGGTCGCGCCAACGCCGAGGACCAGGCACAGCTGGATGAGGCCAGGCGCGGGGTCACCAGCCACGTCGGCAAGACCGGCATTGAGCGCCAGTACGAGCAGATGCTGCGCGGCGAACTGGGCAGAGAGAGGGTCGAGATCAACGCCGAGGGCCGGGTGCTGCGTTTCCTCGATCAGTCCACGCCCGCCCAGGCCGGGGTCAATCTCTACCTCACCATCGACCTGGATCTGCAGCGCGCCGCCGCTGCCGCCTTCGGTGACGGGCGTGGCGCGGCGGTGGCTATCGACCCGCGCAACGGTGAAGTGCTGGCCTTCGTCAGCATGCCTTCCTATGACCCCAATCCCTTCGTCAACGGCATCTCCCACGCCGCCTACGCCGCCTTGCTCAATTCCAAGGACCGGCCGCTGTACAACCGCGCGCTGCAGGGGGGCTACGAGCCGGGCAGCACGCTCAAGCCCTTTGTTGGTCTAGCCGGTCTGGCCAAGGGGCTGCGCACACCTGCCGACACCACCCTTTCCACCGGTGAGTTCACCATTCCCGGCCAGCAGATTGGCTTTCGCGACTGGCGCACCGGCGGCCACGGTCGGGTCGATCTGGAGCGGGCGCTGGCGGAGTCGGTCAACTCCTATTTCTACCAGCTTGGTCTGGACCTGGGGATCGACCAGATGGCCGAATCCCTGGCCGAGTTTGGTTTCGGCTCGCCAACCGGCATCGATCTGCCCGGGGAAGCCAGCGGCATCCTGCCGACCCGACAATGGAAGCGGCAGCGCTTCAGCCAGCCCTGGTATCCGGGGGAAACGGTGATCGCCGCCATCGGCCAAGGCTTCAATGTTTCCACTATCCCGCAGCTGGCCGTCGCTACCGCGGCGCTGGGCAACGGCGGTTTGCTGCATCAGCCGCGACTGCTGCGCGCCACCCAGGCGCGCCTGGATCGACCTGCGAGTCCCTTTCAGGCCGCCGCGCCCAAGGTGATCGGATTGGGCGACGAGAGCGATAGACAAGCGGTGATCGCCGGCATGCATGCGGTTGTGCAGGGCGCCACCGGAACCGCGCGAGCGGTGGGCATCGACGCTCCCTATCAGTTCGCCGGCAAGACCGGAACCGCGCAGCGAGTCAGTCGTTCGCGCGACGGCGCAGAGCAGGCCAGCGGCGTGCGTAATCAGGCCCTGTTTGTGGCCTTTGCGCCGCTGCAGGACCCGCAAATCGCGGTCGCGGTGGTAGTCGAGGCCGGCGATAGCGGGTCGCGCACTGCCGCCCCGCTGGCTCGCAAGATTATTGACGCCTGGCTGCTGCGCGAGGCGGCGGTCGGCGCGCCAGCCACGCTGCAAACCCGGCGCGGGCAACAAGGCGGTGGTGATGCGGGCTGAACCGGCCACTTTGTGGGCGCGATGGCAGCGTCGGGCGCTGATGGATCCACCGTTGACCCTGCTCTTGCTGCTGACCTGCGTGGTCGGGTTGCTGGTGCTTTACAGCGCCGGCGGCAAGGATCTGGGGCTGGTGCTGCGTCAGGGCGTGCGGTTGGGCATCGGCTTGATGATCATGCTGGTGCTGTCGCGTATCCCGCCGGCGGCGCTGCGACGCTGGAGCGGCTGGGCCTATCTGCTCGGCGTGGTGCTGCTGGTGGCGGTGGCCTTGTTCGGTGAAGGCAAGGGCGCGCAGCGCTGGCTGGACCTGGGCATGCTGCGCTTCCAGCCATCGGAGATCCTCAAGCTGGCGGTGCCAATGACGCTGGCAGCCTATCTGCACAATCGCGTGCTGCCGCTGAGCTTCCGCGATTTTCTCAGCTGCGCTGTGCTTGTGGGAATCCCGGCGCTGTTGATCGCCGAACAGCCCGATTTGGGTACCGCGCTGCTGGTGGTCGCATCCGGCGGCTTCGTGATCTTCCTCGCCGGACTGTCCTGGAAGCTGATCGCCGCGGGTGTGGTGCTGGGTCTGGCCAGCCTGCCGGTGATGTGGCATTTCATGCACGACTATCAGCGTCAGCGGGTGCTGACCCTGATCGATCCGGGCGCCGACCCGCTCGGCGCGGGCTGGCACATCCTGCAGTCGGAGATTGCGGTGGGCTCCGGGGGCTTTTTGGGCAAGGGCTATCTGCAGGGCACGCAATCACAGTTGGACTTCCTGCCCGAGCGCCATACCGACTTTATCTTGGCGGTCTACGGCGAGGAATTCGGTTGGATCGGCGTACTGGCCCTGTTCCTGCTCTATTTGGCGGTGGTGGCGCGCAGCCTGTATATCGCCATGCAGGCGCGGGAGACCTACTCACGACTGCTGGCCGGAGCGCTTGCGTTGGGCTATTTCCTTTATGTGCTGGTCAACGCCGGGATGATCAGTGGCGTACTGCCGGTGGTCGGCGTGCCGCTGCCCTTTGTCAGCTATGGCGGCACCGCCGCGGTGGTGCTGCTGGCCGGGTTTGGAATGATTCAGTCGGTACATGTGCACCGGCGCTTGGTTGGATAGGGACTCCCTGGCCGCGCAATTGGATGTGCTGAACCGGTCAGCTTTATTTTCACCGCGCTCGTGTAGCATCTGGCGCGGTTTTGTTGATGAGCTTCGGATCCGTTGAATGGTTGATCACTACACCTGTTTCGTGTGCGCAATGCGGCGCTTGATGCCGACCCTGGCCGCGCTGTGCTGCGTGCTGGCCAGCGCCAGTGCGGCGGCCAACACCAAACCGGCCGAGAAGCATCCGGGCATGCGCGCCTTCGCCGCCGAGATGGCGCCGGATGACGCCGCGGCGCAGCAGCGCATCCTCGCCCTGCTCGATCAGGCCGAGTACCAGAACAGCATCATCAAGGCGATGACCCGGCCGGCCGAGAAGACCAAGAGCTGGGCCGACTACCGACCCATTTTCATGACCGATAAGCGCATCGACGGCGGCCGCGACTTCTACCTGCAGCACGCCGAGCTGTTGACCCGGGTGTCGGCTGACTATGGCGTGCCAGCCGAAATCATCGTCGCCATCATCGGCGTGGAGACCTTCTACGGGCGCATCACCGGCAGCTACAAGGTGCTCGATGCGCTGACCACGCTGGCCTTCTACTACCCGCCGCGGTCGGCCTATTTCACTGGTGAACTCAAGCGCTTCATCGGCCTGCCCAACGAGCGCGGTGTGGCGCTGGCGCTCAATGAGGTCAAAGGCTCCTACGCCGGGGCGATGGGCTGGGGTCAGTTCATGCCCACGAGCTACGCCACCTGGGCGGTGGACGACGACCAGGACGGGCGTATCGACCTGTGGGGGTCGGAGCGCGATATTTGCGCCTCCATTGCCAACTATCTGGTCGAGCACGGCTGGGAGCGCGACGGCCCGATCAGCATGCGCCTCAACCCCATTCCCGGGGCGCGTGAGATCGGTTGGGATGGCGCGCAGCCGGTGTATCCGCTATCGCAGCTGGTGGAGTGGGGCTATCAGCCCGAGGATGTGCTCGATCCCGACCGCGCCAGCGCGCTGCTGACTTTGCAAGGCGCAGCGGGCAGCGAGCACTTCGCCACCTTCGAAAACTTCCGCGTGATCACTACCTACAACCGTTCGCCGATGTATGCGATGGCGGTGACCCAGCTGGCCGCGGCGATAGCCGATCAGGTTCGCGCCGCCCAAGCCGCTGTCAGTGCTGCCCAGTAGTCGGTGTCGTTGATGACCGTCTCTGGCCAGGGTTTTTACTGGCGCGCCATCGCCCTCTGCGTACTGCTGCCGCTGCTGCTCGCCGCCTGCGGCGGCAAAGGCGCTACCAAGGGCGGCAATGGCAAGCCGCAGTACGAGCCGTTGGACGGCCCGCCTGCGGTGCCTTTCGATGTCGATCAGATCCCGGAGCCGGTAGTCCGCGCCGAGCCGCGCAGCCGCTATGGCAATCACTCGCCCTACGTGGTGCTGGGCAAACGCTACTACGTGATGGACAGTGCTAGCGGCTACCGCGAGCGCGGCACCGCCTCCTGGTATGGCACCAAATTCCACGGCCGCCTGACCTCCAATCGCGAGCCCTACGACATGTTCGCCTTCACCGCGGCGCACAAGTCACTGCCGCTGCCCACCTTTGCTCGGGTGACCAACTTGAGCAACGGCCGTAGCGTGGTCGTGCGGGTCAATGATCGTGGTCCCTTCGTCGGCGACCGGATCATCGATCTGTCCTACGCAGCGGCGGTCAAGCTCGGTGTCCACGTCACCGGCACGGCGCCAGTGGAAGTGGTGGCGCTCAGCGCCGAGGGCGAGCCGCTGGCCAAACCGACGCAGCCGGCCGATCGACCGCCGCCGGGCAGCTATCTGCAGGTCGGCGCCTTCTCTGAAAAGAAAAACGCCAAGGCGCTGTCGGTGCGTCTGCACGCCGCCGGGCTGCGCGATATCAAAGTGGTGCGCAGCCGCTCCAACGGCATGCGCGTGTACCGGGTGCGCATCGGGCCGATAGCAGACGAGGCGGAAGTGCGGCGTATCGATCAGGAACTGCTGCGGCTGGGACTGCCGCCGGCGATGCGGGTGCCTGCCGCCGCGCAGCAGTAGCTGCGCCGCAGGGCCCAGGATCCAGGGCCCAGGGCCCAGAAGATCAATTGCGCGGGGACCTCAGCTCTTCTGGGCCCTGAGCCCTGGGCCCTGGGCCCTCAAAAAACAATGCCATCGCCTCAGCCTCGCCCCATACCGTGTCCCTGCCGACGCCTGAGCTAGCGTAGAATGCGCGCCGCTTCAGCTGGGCTTAGGATGCCGCGCCGCCCAGGCGCTACCATCGGTTCAGCCGCACTTTGTTACACCTTCGCAACGCGTACCCGTTCCCGCGTTCGTCGAGCCGGACCGCCGCTCGACGGCGTCGAACTGCTTACAAGGACGTTTTTCAATGCGTTTGATGGCTCTACTGCTCTGCCTGTGCTCGGTTGCCCACGCGCAATCGCCAGTGCCCCAACCGGCCGCGCCACAGGCGGTGCCCGCGCCGCTGCCGCCGGCGCCCGAGTTCGAGGTCAAGTCCACGATTTTGGTCGATTTCGTCACCGGTCAGGTGCTCGCCGCACAGAATCCTGACGAGCGTGCCGAGCCGGCCAGCATCACCAAGGTGATGGCAGCCTACGTGGTCTTCAGCGAACTGGCCGCTGGCCGCCTGGCCCTGGATGAGCAGGTGCGGATCAGCCAGAACGCCTGGGAGCGGGGCTTGGGTGGTTCGCGGATGTTCGCCAAGGTGGGCTCGGACGTCAGCGTCGAGGAGCTGCTGCTGGGCGTCATCGTGCAGTCCGGCAACGATGCCACAGTGGCCCTGGCCGAGCACATCGCCGGCAGCGAAGAGGCGTTCGTGGGGATGATGAATGCCCAGGCCCAGCGTCTGGGGTTGAGCAACACCCACTTCACCAACGCGCCGGGGTTGCCTGGGGAAGAGCACTACAGCACGGCGCGCGATATCGCCGCGCTGGCTCGGGCGATGATTGCGGACTTCCCGCAGTACTACGCCTGGTATGCAATACGCGAATTCACCTACAACGAGATCCGTCAGTACAACCGCAACGCGTTGCTCGGTCGCGACGACACGGTTGACGGCATCAAGACCGGCCACACGCAGTCCGCCGGATACTGTTTGCTCAGCTCGGCCAAACGCGGCGATGCCCGTTTGATCGCTGTAGTGCTGGGCTCGGCGTCGGAGGAATCGCGGGCCCGGCAGAGCCAGGCGCTGCTCAACTACGGATTCCGCTTTTTTGAGACTCATCGGCTTTATCTGGCCGAGCAGGCGCTGGCTCAGCTGCCGTTGTGGAAGGGGCAAAGCGAACAGGTCGGTGTGGGTCTGGCCAATGCCCTGGATCTGGTGGTACCGCGGGCCAGCTACGAGCGGCTGGAGGCGACCATGGATCTGCCCCGCTATCTGGTCGCGCCGCTGGCCAAGGGCCAGGTGATCGGTAAGCTGCGGGTGACCCTGGACGGCAAGGATCTGGCCGAGCGTGATCTGCTGCTGTTGGAGGACGCGGGCGAGGCCGGCTGGTGGTCTCGTACCTACGACGCTTTCTGGCTGTGGTTCGAGGACGACGCGTGAGTGAGCAGCCCCCAGAGTCGGGATTCAGCTTTCCCTGTGAGATTCCGCTGGTCGCCTTCGGTCCGGCAGGCGCGCTGTTCCCAGAGCAGGTGGAACAAACGCTGATCAGTGCCGGCGGCAAGCGCACCGCCACCGCGGTCAGCGTGCGCGCTTCCAGCGGCGGCCGTTGGCAGGCGGTCCGGGTTCCGCTGTGGGTCGAGGACAGAGCGCAGCTGGAGGCGCTCTATGCGGCCTTGTCCAGCGTTCAGGGGATCCGCTTCAAGCTGTGAACGAGGCCGTTGCGCCACTGCAGGTGGTGGAGCTGGGTCGCCGCGAGTATGTGCCGGTATGGCGGGCGATGAGTCGCTATACCGATGAGCGCGATGGGCAAAGCCCGGATCAGCTGTGGCTGGTCGAACACGATCCGGTATTCACCCAAGGTCAGGCCGGCAAGGCCGAGCACCTGCTGGCACCGGGCGAGATTCCGGTGGTTCAGGTGGACCGCGGCGGCCAGATCACCTACCACGGGCCCGGACAGCTGGTGGTCTATCCGCTGCTCGATCTGCGCCGGCTGGGAATCGGCGTACGCGAACTGGTGCAGCGCCTGGAGCAGGCGGTGATCGACACCCTGGCGCAGTGGAACATCGTCGCCGCGCGCCGTCAGGGCGCTCCGGGCGTCTATGTCGAGGGGCACAAGATCATGGCGCTGGGCCTGCGCGTGCGCCGTGGCTGCAGCTTCCACGGTCTGGCTTTCAACGTGGCGATGGACTTAAGTCCCTACCAGCGCATCAACCCCTGCGGCTTCACCGGGCTGCAAATCACTCAGGTATCGACTCTAGGCGGGCCTGGCGAGTTGCCAGCGGTGGCTGCGGCGCTGCTGCCGCATTTGGCCGAGCAGCTGGGATTCGCGGAATGGACCGCGGCCGGCGCGGCGTTGCCACTCGATTGATGCCGTTCGAGTAACGGGTCAACTTCTGTCACGGGCAAGCCATCGAACTGCCCTGTACCATCGACGACGAATAAGGTATTGATTAACGATGAGCCAAACCCCGGTCACCAACCGAATCATTCCCGCCCGCGTTGCCGGCGAGAAGCAGCTGGGCGAAAACAAGGTCGGCCTCAATCCGGTCACCTTCGATGCCAGCGCGCCGCTGCTGCGCAAACCGAGCTGGATACGGGTCAAGCTGCCGGCCGGCAATCACGTCGCCAAGCTGAAGGCGCGGCTGCGCGCAGAGCGCTTGGTCACCGTTTGCGAGGAAGCCTCCTGTCCGAACATCCACGAGTGCTTCAGCCATGGCACTGCGACTTTCATGATCCTCGGCGAGGTCTGCACCCGGCGCTGCGCCTTCTGCGACGTCGCCCATGGCCGGCCGCAGCCGCCGGATGCCGGTGAGCCGGGCCGGTTGGCGCGTACCATCGCCGACATGCAGCTGCGCTATGTGGTGATCACCTCAGTCGATAGGGATGATCTGCGCGACGGCGGTGCGGCCCATTTCGTGGCCTGCATCCAGGCCGCGCGGGAACTTAGCCCGCAAATTCGCATCGAAGTATTGACCCCCGATTTTCGCGGCAAGGGCCGCATGGAGCGCGCGCTGCAGATTTTCGCCACCGAGCCGCCGGACGTGTTCAACCACAACCTGGAAACGGTCCGTGAGCGCTATCTGGAAGTCCGCCCTGGCGCCGACTACGACTGGTCGCTGACCCTGCTCAAGCGCTTCAAGGCGATGCACCCCAAGGTGCCGACCAAGTCCGGAATCATGCTCGGCCTGGGCGAAACCGCGGAGCAAGTGGAGCAGGCGATGGCGGATCTGCGCGCTCACGATGTCGATATGCTGACCATCGGACAATATTTGCAGCCGACCGCGCACCATCATCCAGTAAAACGATACTGGACCCCGGAAGAATTCGATCATTTCGGTGAACTTGGGCAACGTCTGGGCTTCAGCCATGTTGCCAGTGCACCTTTGGTGCGATCCTCCTACCACGCCGACCGCATGGCGGCGGCCGCTGATCGGTCCATCGATCTCAACCACCCCACGGGTGAGGAATAAGATATGACGCGCATTGCCACCTTCATCGTCGCTTTCGCCCTGGCCTTCGCCGGCAGCGTCGAGGCCAAACCCAAGCAGGTCAGCCTGAGTGATCTGGAACCGACCCGGGACCAGGCCGAAGCGGCGATTTGGGCGATGCGTCATCTGACCCGCATACATTACAAATCCGAGGCCCTCGACAACCGCATGTCCGCGGAGATCTTCGAGCGCTATCTGGATTCCCTGGACGGCGACAAGTGGTTCTTGCTGGCCTCCGATGTAGAGGAATTCGAGCCCTACCGAACTACTCTGGACGACGCCATCAAGTCCAAGGCGCTGGGCGCGGCTTTCACCATCTACAAGCGCTATTTGAAGCGCGTGCAGGAGCGCACCGTACACGCTAGGGCCCTGGTCAAGCAGGGCTTCGATTTCACCGTTGACGAGGACTATGTCTACGACCGCGAGGATGCGCCCTACGCCAGCAACACCGCGGAACTTGACGATCTGTGGCGGCGGCGAGTAAAGAATGACTGGCTGCGACTGACCCTGGCCGGCAAGAAAGATGCGGAGATCGCCAAGACGCTGGACAAGCGCTACGCCGACTTCCTGGTGCGGGTGCAGCAACTGGACCGCGAAGACGTGTTCCAGACCTTCCTCAACGCCTACGCCATGGCGATCGAGCCGCACACAAGCTATCTGGGCCCGCGCGCCAGTGAGAATTTCGCCATCTCCATGCGCCTGTCGCTGGAGGGCATCGGCGCGGTGCTGCAGCGTGAAGGCGAGTACACCATGGTCCGCACCATCGTACCCGGCGGGCCTCTGGATCTGGACGGTCGGGTCAAGGTCGGCGACAAGATCGTTGGCGTCGGTCAGCCCGACAGCGCCGAAGTGGTCGATGTGGTTGGCTGGCGTCTGGACGATGTGGTTGATCTGATTCGCGGCCCCAAAGGCACCGAGGTGCGACTGGAGGTGCTACCCAAGACCTCTCTCTCCGGCGGTGAGACCAGCGTGATTGCCCTGCAGCGCGACAAGGTGGCGCTGGAAGAACAGGCCGCGCAGAAGAAGATTGTTGAAGTGGAGGTGGATGAGCAGACCCGCCGCATTGGCGTGATTGAACTGCCCACCTTTTACATGGATTTCGCCGCCCGTCAGCGCGGTGATGCCAACTACCGCAGTTCCACCCGCGACGTCAGCAAGCTGCTCAAGGAGCTCAAGAGCGAGAAGATCGACGGCGTGGTCATCGATTTGCGCAACAACGGCGGCGGCTCGCTGGCCGAAGCCACCGATCTGACCGGGTTGTTCATCGACAGCGGCCCGGTGGTACAGGTGCGCGACAGCACCGGGCGCACGCAGATCGAGCGCGACCGACGCAGTGGCGTGGTTTATGACGGTCCGCTGGCGGTGTTGGTCAACCGGGCTTCGGCCTCGGCATCGGAGATCTTTGCCGCGGCCATCCAGGACTACGGACGCGGGCTGGTGATCGGTGAGACCACCTTCGGCAAGGGCACGGTGCAGAATCTGGTCGATCTGGACTACATCGCCGACAACGACACCCCGAAATACGGTCAGCTGAAGATGACCATCGCCCAGTTCTTCCGCATTGACGGCAGTTCCACCCAGCATAAGGGCGTAGTCCCGGATGTGGCCTTCCCGACCACCCTGGACGCCGAGGAATATGGCGAAAGTAGTTTCGACAATGCGCTGCCCTACACGGAGATCGAGGCGGTCAATTACAGCCGCTTCAGCACCGTGGCAACGCTGGCCGAAGCGCTGGCCGCACGGCACCAAAAGCGCGCCGCGGCCGACGAGGAACTGCAGCTGTTCTTTGAGGAAATTGCGGATTACCGGCAGGCGCGGGCGGAGAAGTCGGTTTCCCTGAACCTGGCCACTCGCCAGCGCGAGCGGGCCGAGGACGAGCGCAAGCAAGCCGAGCGTGATGCCCGGCGGGCGGCCTTGGGCGACGCCCACGTTACGCCTTCACGCTTGGACGACGGCCTCAACGCCGGCGAGCCGGGCGCAGCGGTGAGTGAGATCGATGATGAGGATGAGGACGAGCGTCCCGACGTGCTGCTCACCGAAGCCGCGCGCATCCTCGGCGATGCCATCGCCATCGGTGGCCCGCTGTTGGCGGCCCAGGTGGATCCGAACGACAGCAGCAAGGCCGTGCACTAGCCCCCACTATTCATGAACTTTCTACTGCGGCTTCCGCAGGCGCACTGTGGCGCGGCTTGCTCCCTGCTATCGACTCGACGTACTGCAAGTACGCCATCATCGACCCCGGTCCGCGATCCGCACCACAGCACACCTGCGAAACCCTCGCTACGAACGTTCATGAATACTGGGGGCTAGCCCGCATATTTCATGAGTCTTCTACTGCGGCCGCCGGAGAGCCGTTGTGGCGCGATCTGCTCCCTACAATCGACTCGACGTACTGTTCAAGTACGCCTTCATCGATTTCCAGTCCGCGGACCGCACCACAACGGCTCTCCGACGCTCTCGCTACGAACACTCATGAAATATCCGGGCTAGCGCGCCGGTCTCGAGCCTGCTGCTGCTCTGTAGCAGCAGGCTGGCGCGGTTCGATTTATCCAGTCGGTCAGGCGTATAGAGGTACGCCTATTACGTTGCTCGACCCGCAAACCGCGCCGCGGCGAGGGTATGAATCTCTAGCCCGCATCATTCATGAACCTTCTACTGCGACTTCCGCAGGCGCACTGTGGCGCGGCTTGCTCCCTGCTATCGACTCGACGTACTGCAAGTACGCCATCATCGATTTCCGGTCCGCGATCCGCACCACAGCACGCCTGCGAAACCCTCGCGACGAATGTTCATGAATGATGCGGGCTAGCGACGATCAGCGACAGTCCGCGGCGAGTTGCACAGCCCCAAGAGCGTCCGATCACAGATCGGAACCACACGTCGCGCCACACAGCAATCTTTGACACTCAGCTGACCTTGCGCCTGTAGACCGCGGTCTCCCGTCTGCACGCCCACTACTCGGCGGCGATTCGCTGGTTGCTTGGTGCCAATCACCAGGTTGGCGCGCCGCCTATGGCCCTCAACCCCGCGCCGCTACGTTGACGTAATCCGGTAGGCAGCCAACAATGGCCGCGAAGGGCCAGCGTGATGCCAAGTCCTGTTGCTGGTCGCCACCTTCGCTGTGTAGTCGTAGTGGGTTATGGGGGCGTTATGCAGTTTCTTAGTGGCCAGATCAGCGTCGGCCGGTCGCAGAACTATCGTCGGGAATCGGGTCGGTGGCTGCTGGCAGCGCGACCCGCGCTCGCCTACGCCCTGCTGACGCTGACCCTGGGACTGGGTGGCGGCCTTGCTCATGCCGGCACCTGCGCGGCCAGCGCCAGCTTCGTCAGTGTCGTTCCGAGTCCGAGCAACGTTGGCGAGAGCACCATCGTGACCGTCCAGGTGATGGATTCCGGGCCAGGTATGAACACCCCTGGCGGCCAGGTGCGGGTCAGCTTGAGCCCCAACGAGCGATGTTTGCTCAACCTGATGCCCACCGTGCCGGCGACCTCCGAAGGGGCCTGCAAGATCCGACCGCTGACCGCCGGGGTCTCGCGCACCGTAACCGCCGATTACCTGGGCGATGGCAACTGTCTGGCCACCAGCGTCAATCAGGGGCTGATGGTCAACCAGGCCACCAGCGCCCTGCAGATCGTCCTCGACGCGCCCGATCCTTCGCAGCTCAACGGCAGTTTCGTGGTGTCTGCTCGACTGCAGCCCGAATTCGCCGCCCCCACTGGCAGCATCGTCTTCGACCACAGCGGGGACATGTGCACGGCCACCCTGCCTGATCAAAGCTGCGTGTTCACCTCGACCATTCCGGGGTTGATCAACATCGGTGCGAACTACAGCGGCGATGTGAACTTCAGCGGTTCGTCCAGCCTCACCGTGACCCACAATGTGGTGACCGACACCACTTTTGACGTGCTCAGCGGTGCCGCGCCTGGCGTGGGTACCGGTTATGGCAGTTTCAATGAATTTCTCGGTTCCGAGTATCGGATCAGTGACGACGGTCGTTTCGCCCTCATCGAGTCCCTGGCCAGCAATCTGGCTCCGGGAGACACCAATGGCGTGTTGGACGTCTATGTGCTGGAACTGCGCACCGGTCAGTTTGAGCGGGTCAGCGTGGCTGATGATGAGCAAGAGGGCGATGGGGATAGCTATGTCGGTGACATTAGCGCCGATGGCCGCTTCGTGCTGTTCGCCTCCGACGCAAGCAATCTGATTGGCATCGGCGTCGATACCAATGGGTTGACCGACGCTTTCGTGCGTGACCGCGTGGCCGGCACCACGGTACGGGTCAGCCTGGCCGATGGCGCGGTGGAGTTGCCTAGCGGGATCATTCTCTCCAATCGCCGTTCGCTGAATATCAGCGGCGACGGATTGCAGGCGACCTTCTCCACCATCGATCCGGTCAACGCATCCGACACCAACGGCGTCGGCGACTGCTACATGCGCCCCACCAGCGGCGTCGCGCCTGCCTTCCCGATCAGTACCAGCAGCGCCGGTGGATATGGCGACAACTTCTGTGAGGAGGTCGCGCTGAACTTCGACGGCAGTCGGGCGGCCTTTGTTTCCACGGCAACCAACCTGGGTCAGGGCAGCGATGTCAATGGCCTGTTCGGCCAGGACGTGTTCCTAAAGGTCACCGACGGCGGGCTGCCGGGAATGACCATGCTGCTGAGCGAAAGTATCGTTGTTCCGGGTAACACCGGTGACTTCGCGAGCAGGAATGTGGATATCGACGCCGCTGGCGATCAGGTCGTGTTCGCCACCGATGCCACCGATCTGTTTTCCCCCGATGGCAACGCGCGTCGCGACGTGGTGCTGTATTCCGTTGCCAGCGGCATGATCAGCCCGTTGTCCATCTTCGGCGGTGCGACCCAGGGCAACGACAACAGCGACAAGCCGCGAATCGCCGCGCATGGGTTGTTCGTGGCATTCGTGTCCGATGCCACCAATCTGGTGATGCCCGACACCAACGCCAGCGCCGATATCCTCGTCATCGACTTGGACACCGGCAGCGTCCGCCGTGACAGCGTCAACAGCGCCGGCACCGAGGGCAATGACACCAGCTTCGATCCGATGATCTCCGATGATGGGCGGGTGACCGTGTTCCAGTCCTCGGCCACCAATTTCGACCCCAACGCCTTCACCCCGGCCAGCGTCAATCTGTTCCAGCGGCGAGTGATAGACGCCCGCACCGGGTGGATTTCACGCACCGTCAGCGGCGATCTGGGCAACGGCGATTCGGTCGGCGTGGCGACCAGCGCGGACGGCGTCAACGTGGTCTTCGACTCCGAAGCCAGCAATCTGGTGGCCGGTGATAGCAACGCGGCTATCGACGTCTTCCATGTGGTAAGGCCAGGTGCGCCCACCCGGGTGTCGCTGACCAACGTCGGCGGTGAGGCCAACGGCGACAGTTTTGATCCCGCCATATCCGACGATGGGGCCTACATCGCCTTCACCAGCGAAGCTACCAACCTGGTTCCGGTCGGGGTGGACATCAACGGCGCCAGCGACGTGTTCCTGCTCCAAGTCGCCGGTGCCCCAGGCAGCATCATCCGCATGAGCAATGCTTTCGGCACGTCCGACGCCGGTGACGCCGAGAGCAATGAACCGGTGGTCTCGGGCAACGGCAACTTCATCGCGTTCACTTCCAGCGCGACAAATCTGGTTTCGCCTGCGTTGGCGCCGCCCCGGCAGCGCGTGTTCGTTTACGACCGGGTCGGCGGCAGCATAGAGCATGTCAGCGTGAACACAGCTGGGGTCGATGCCGATTCATTCGCGGTTGACCCATCCATTTCCGACGACGGATGCAAGATCACATTCGAATCCGACGCCAGCAATCTGGATCCGCTGGCACCGGGCGGGAGCTCATACGTCTTTGTTCGCGACCGCTGCATGATGACCACCGAGGTCGTGAGCGTGGACAACACCATGCCAACGCCAGTGGTCAGCAACGGCAACTCCTTCCGAGGGCGGATTTCGGGCGACGGCATGTCGGTTGTGTTTCTATCCGACGGCAACAATCTGGACATCAGCGATCTCAACGGTGTCACTGACGCATTTGTGCGTACCTTGGGCGGATCGCCAACCACGACTCGGGTGAGCCTAGCCAATTCCGGTGCCGAATTGATGTTCGAAACGCTGCTTGCCGACATCAGTACCGATGGTGGTCGCGTGCTCTTTGCCAACCCTGAATCCGGCGCGGCGATGATGCGACCGGATGGGCGCGCGGTGCGCGGAGTGGTCGCGATCGCCCAGCCGAGCAACGTCTTTATGCGCCAACTCACCCCGGCTGGCACGGCGCTGGTGAGCCAGAACATGGGTGGCGTGCCGGGCGACGGATTCCAGCTGGAAGTGGCACTATCCGGCGACGGTTCAACCGCCGTATTCAGCTCCAGCGCGACCAATCTGCTGCCAGGCGACGGCAACGGCCTGGTCGACATCTATGTCAGTCCGCTGGCACCGGCTGGTCCGTCGACCTGTACCTGGAACGGCAACGCCAGTACCTGGAACAACCCGGCCGAATGGAGCGGCTGTGCCGCCGGCTCGGGCAGCACCCCGGGCACTCCCGGCTTCGCCGACACCGCCATCATCAATTCGGGCACCGTGGACCTGAGCGGGGACGAGGTCGTCGACATCCTGCAAATGGCCGGCGGCATGCTGGTGGGCGATGGCAATCTGGATATCACAAGTGCTTTCGACTGGTCGGCAGGCACCATTGCGGCGACGGCGGCCACGCCGTCGATCACGCTGTCCTCGGTGGCGGTGTCCAGTTGGACCGGTGGCGACAAATTCCTCACCGACCGGACCCTGGTCAATGACGGCACCATCAACTGGAGCAGCGGGCTGATCCATCTGCAGGATGCGGTGATCGACAATACGGCGACGGGAATCTGGAACTGGACTTTCAACGGCCCGGTGGAGTACGTCGACCGCAGCGGTGGTGTCGCGGCGTTGCTCAACAACGACGGCACCATTCAAAAGACAGGCACTGCGGAAGGGCAAATTCGCAACGGCGTGGATTTTTCCGGTAGCGGCAACATTCAGATTGTGAGCGGCGATATGCTGATTGCTGGCAACGGCGGTTTCAGCGGCAATCTGGACGTCAGCAGCGGGTTTGCACTGACTTTGGCCGAAGGCGCTCAGGTCTTCGACGGCACCAGTTCCTTCACCGGCGCGGGTGATCTGCATTTCGGGATGCCGGCCGGCACGCCGGGCATTCACGCCATCGATGGCACTTTCAGCCTCACCGGCACGGTGCGCATCGAGGCGGCGCAGGTGTTGTTCAATAACGGCACGCCGTTGATCAGCACGCTGGCCCTGCTCGACCCGGGCGCGGTGTTCGGCGGGATGGCGACGCCAACGGTCACCATGGGCTTGAATTGGAACGCCGGCGTGATTGCCGGCCTGCCCGGCGAGCAGCTCAACCTGGATATGGGCGCCACCAGCATCATTGCCGGCACCCCAGGGGACAATTTCGCCCGATTCCTGGACGGCCGCCAGATCAACAATGACGGCGTCTTGCGGCAGGTGCAGGGCAACGGCACGCGGGTCATCAACGGCGGACAGCTGATCAACAACCCCGGCGGCGTGGTCGACTTCCTGCTGCCGGGCGGGGCGGCGGCGCTGTTTGTCGCCGACGACGCCGATCCAGGCAACCTGTTCGACAACCAGGGCACGCTGTCGGTCAACGGCGGTCTGCAGACTTCCATCGATCTGCCCTTTGACAATTCCGGTACGGTGGACATCAACTCCGGATCGCTGATCATCTTCCGCAGCGGTACCGAAAGCGGCGACTACCAGGTCGACAACCCGGGCGATCTGCTGTTGATCGGCCACAACCGCACCTTCCCGCCGGGTAGCGATCTCACCGGCACTTCCAGCCTGTTCGTGGACACGGCGGCGGTAATCGACCTGCAGGGTGCCTTCGGACTGACCCGGCTGGACCTGGTCGGCGGCTCCACGCTGAGCTGGTCTCAGGCCGCTCCGCTGAATATGAACACGCTGGTCATCGATGAAGGGTCGACCCTGAACACTCAGGGGCCGGTCAACGTCGCTGGAGGCTTTTTTGCCAGAGACGCCTCGGTGAATGGCTTGTCGGGCGTGCAGATCCTCACCCTGGCGATGGGCGGCACCGCGTTTTTGCCTAACGCCGCATCGGACATCCTGACCTTCAACGACATCGATCTACGCATCGACGGTACCGGTCAATGGTCGGCCGGAACCATCAATCTGGATGCCGGCAGTTCGCTGACCGTCGACGGAGTAGCGCAGCTTAATCTCAATGCCAGCACCGGCAGTCCGGTGACCTTGGGCTGCGGCAGCTGCTTGTCGCCGACGGTCACCAATCTCGGCACGCTGCGGCAAAGCGGCGTCGGTGCAGGCAATGACGCCTTCATCAACGGGCCGATTGCCTTCAGCAACCAGGGCACGGTCGACGTCCAGTCGCAGTCATTGTCGATCAACAACTACACCCAGAGCGGTGCCGCGGCGACCACCCAGGTGGCCGCAGGCGCGATGCTGCAGTCGGCTTTCCAGATCCAGCTTAGCGGCGGCGTGCTCACCGGCAGCGGTACAGTGGACGCCGACGTCAACGACACCGGCGCCATCATCCGACCGGGCACTTCGCCGGGCATCCTGACCATCACCGGCAACCTGGACATGGTTGCAGGTAGCGTGCTGGAGATGGAAGTGGGCGGTCTGACGCCGGGGACCCAGCATGATCAACTGGTCGTCGGCGGTACTGCCAACCTGGATGGCACCCTGGACGTGATCCAGTTCATGGCCTTCACCCCTGGGCCGGTGGATTTCTTCAACCTGGTTCAGTTTGCCGCCTCCACCGGCACGGTGACCCTCGGCGCCAACCCCTTCCCCAGTCATGAGCTCGCGCAGACGCCGACCA
Organism: Gammaproteobacteria bacterium; assembly: GCA_030430155.1. Taxonomy (GTDB): domain Bacteria; phylum Pseudomonadota; class Gammaproteobacteria; order Xanthomonadales; family SZUA-5; genus SZUA-5. Next base: position 20,364 of record JAUIFV010000007.1, on the reverse strand, counting down.
GCGTGGTCCTGCAGCCCATAGGTGGCCCGCTAGTGGTCACCACCACGCTGGATCCTGGCGATGGCACCTGTGATCTGGCCGGCACTGGCGACGGTTGCACCTTGCGCGAGGCGATCAACGCCGCCAACGGCGTCGCTGGTCCGGATCTGATTGTGTTCAATATTCCGGGCCCCGGCCCGCACACGATTGCGCCGCTGACCTCGCTGCCCCCGATCACCGACGAGGTGATCATCGATGGCTATACCCAAACCGGCGCGGTTCCCGGCAGCATGTCCGCCCTGGATGGCGGCATCGACAGCGTACTGGCGATTGAGCTCTCCGGTGCCAGTGCGCCCGGCGACGGTCTGTTCTTCAGCCTTCCGGCGGGCTCGACCGGCGCGGTGATCGGGTTGGCGATCAATCGTTTCAGTGGCGCCGGTGTGCGTATCGATTCGGCCAGTAGCGGTAACGTGGGCATCTACGGCAACTTCATCGGCAGCAGCGTCGATGGGCTCAGCGCGCCTACGCCGATGCAGGGCGATGGCATCGTCATCAATAACGCCCCCGGTGGCGCCTCGGTGAATCTGGGTTCGGCGCTGTCGGCCGAGCGCAATCTGATTTCCGGAAATCTCAATCACGGCGTAGTGATCGATGCCGACAACGTGATTGTTGAAGGCAATCTGATCGGGACTGACGCCACCGGTCTGGCGCCGCTGCCCAATGGTCGCCGCGGCATCTTCTTCAACTCCAATACCCAGGCCATCAACGGCGTGGTGGGCGGTTTGCTTGGCGAACAGCGCAACGTGATCTCGGCCAACGTCGAAGACGGCATCGGCTTGCAGTGCGCACCTGTGATTACGGACCTGTGCTTCGACGGAACGACCATCGTCAACAACTACATCGGTGTCGGCGTTGACGGCACCATCCCGCTGGGTAATGCGAACGGTGTGAACGTCATCGAGATGACCTACGGCCAGGTGAACCTGGGCGGTGCCGCGCTCGGTGCGGCAAACAAGATCGAGTTCAATCTCGGATCCGGCGTGCTCAGTGCGGCCTTCCCGGTGGCTGGCACTGAAACCCAGGAGGGCAGGTTGTGCCTCGCCCGGAACATCTTTGCCAACAACGCCGGACTGGGCATCGACTTTGATGCCGATGGGCGCCAGATCAACGATCCCTTGGACGCCGATGGCGGTTTCAACAACGGCCAGAATTACCCGCTGATCTCAAACTTCCTGCCGGATACGCCGACCACCGGCCAGTTCACCGTGGAGTATTCGGTGGACACCGATTTCGCCAACGCGGCCTTCCCGCTGGTGGTGGAGTTCTTCCGCGCCGACGGCGACGAAGGTCTGGAATTCCTCGGTGCGGCCAGCTACAGCCCAGCCAGCCCCGGCGGTACGGAGAGCTTCGTGCTGCCCGGCACGCCCGCGTTCGGTATTGACGACATCCTGATCGCCACCGCTACTGACGGCGACTGCAAGAGCAGTGAGTTCAGCTACTACGACCTCAGCATGGAGATCACCGACGACTCCCCGGACCCCTCGTTGATCGGCGACCCATACCCGGTGGAAGTCACCATGATGCCGAATGGGCCGTTCTCGGTGCAGGGCGATGTATTCGTCGATGATGGCAACACCGAGGCCTGCATGATCAGCCTGTTGCCCAGCGATTTCGACGTCGGTAGCTGCCTGCTCAACTCGCCGCTGGACATCGGCTCGTTCACCCTGGGAGCCTTTTACGACGACACCAACCAGGCCTTCGGCCCGGCGGTCGATCCCGACGGCGAGCCGCACGATGTGGGCAACCCCACTGCCTTCAGCAACTTCACCATCACCCCGGAGCCAAGCGGCGCGGGCGACCCCTATATGGTCGATGTCGCGCTCACCGCCATCGTCGGTACGCCCAGCGGTACGGTCGATGTGCTCGGCACCGGTGGCGAGACCTGCACCATCAATCTGGTCGGGGGCGCTGGTCAATGCACCACCAATGCGGTCAACGTGGGAGCGCAGGGGGTCACCGTCACCTACAATCCCGACCCCACTTTCGAGTTGGTAGTGTCGATGCTGCCGCACATGGTGGATCAGGCGGCCACAACCACCCAGATCACCGCAGCAACGCCCGATCCGTCGGCCGTGAGCACCCCCGTGAACGTGCAGGTGCTGGTGCAGCCGGCGGTGGCCGGCAATATCCTGACGCCGGCAGGCAGCGTCACGGTGAATGCCAATACCGGCGAATCCTGCGTGGTTGCAGCGATCGACGGTAGCGGCATGGGCGCCTGCGACATCACCCTGAATACGGTGGGCCCGGTCAATCTGACCGCCACCTATGCCGGCAACACCGAGTTCCTGGGCAGCGCCAGTGCGGTCGAGCCGCACACGGTGGTCCTGGGTCCGCCCGAGGACACCACCACCACGATTGTCGCCGCGACGCCGGAGCCAAGCGTGGTTGGGCAGCCCTATCAGGTGGACGTGCAGGTTGCTGGCGACCTGGGCGGCACTCCCTGTGGCACCGTGACCATCACCCAGTTGCCCAACAGCGACAGTTGCATGGCCACGCTGGCAGCCGGCGTCACGCCGGGTACTGCCGTCGGCAGCTGTAGCCTGACCGCACCCAATGCCATCACCAAGGCATTGATCGCCGACTACGTGCCGGGCGCGTGCAACTTTGCCGGCAGCCAGTCGCCGCTGGCGACGCATGGGGTGATCCGGGCCCAGACCAGTACCGCGATCGTGGCGCAGAATCCCAACCCGTCTGGTGTCGGCCAAACGGTGACGGTGCAGTTCGCAGTAACCGTGCAGGCACCTGGGGCGGGCACGCCCACCGGAATCGTGACGGTGACCGACGGTATCGATGTGTGCCAGGCCACGCTGCCGGTCAACAGCTGCCAGATCAGCTTCAAGACCGCCGGCAACCGCAGCCTGTCGGTCAGCTACGCCGGCGATGCCGATTTCAACGCCAGCAGCGCGACCGGAACCCAGCAGGTGCTTAGCGGCGGCGCCGATCTGAGTATCCGCAAACGCAACGATCGTTGCGTGCTACCCGGTGGCAATCGGGTGGCCTATCGCATCGAAGTGTCCAACCTGGGGCCAGAGGCGGTGACCAATGCCCGGGTGACCGACAGCATTCCGGCGGGTCTGAGCAATGCGAGCTGGACCTGCACGGCCAGCGGTGGGGCCAGTTGCACTGCCAGCGGCAGCGGCGGCATCGACACTTTGGTGAATCTGCCCACTGGCGGCGGTTTGGTGTTCAGCTTCAGCGCAGATGTTCAGCGAGCGCCAGAGATCACCGTCAACAACACGGCTAGCGTCGCAACCCCCGCCGGGGTCTCCGATCCGGTACCTGGCAACAACAGCAGTACCGACAGCGATCCTATCGGCATCTATTGCGACGGGCTGGAGGATCCCTTCAGCGATTGAGCCCTTGTCCGGTTGTCTGCCGGTCATCCGGTTGGCGACCAGTACGACCCATTACCACCACCAACTGACCCTCCGCAGCGGAGGGTCAGTTGCTTTGTGATGCCCTGTAGTTGGGCAGCCGGCAACGTGTCGTCACGGGGTCCGACGCCGGGCGACAAAGGCCCTTCAGCGGGGCACTTGCCCGGACTTCGCCATATCTCTGTCGGTCGTGAGTAGGCGCCATCTTGGCCTCAGCTCGCTCTGCTTCTTTGTGTGTTTGTTCGCCCTGTTCGCATTACTTCAATGTTTTTATGCACTTAGGGCGCGAAGCTAGAAATTGACTTAAGTTATTGACGGGGCTGGAGAAATGTGAACCGGGTTAGGTGAACTGGGGGAAAAAGTGGGCTAGAATGGAAATATGTGGGGATAAGTGGATTCCCGTGGAAAGCCATGTTCTACGGCGAGACCAACGTATCGATCGATGACAAGGGCCGCCTGGCGATGCCGACGGTTCATCGTGAGCCTTTGGCCAAGGCCAGTGGCGGTTCGATGGTGGTCACCTACAACCCCTTCGAGACGCACTGTCTGCTGTTGTTTCCGGTGCCGGAGTGGGAGCGGGTACGCGACGAGGTGATGCAGCTGAAGAGTTTTCAGCGTGCCCACCGTGAACTGCAGCGCAAGCTGGTTGGCGCGGCCACCCACGTCGACCTGGATGCGCAGGGCCGGCTGCTGTTGCCGCTGAGCGCGCGACAGGTGGTGGGACTGGAGCGCAAGGCGGTGCTGCTGGGCATGGGCACCAAGTTCGAGCTTTGGAATGAGTCGGCCCAGCGTGCCTTGCTGGAACAACCTATAGCCGAGGGCGAGACGACCGAGGAGATGCGGTCCTTGAGTTTCTAGCCCATCAGGAGTTTGCAATCACCGTGGCAGCGACACCCGCCGACCTCAGCACGAATACCGATGGCCATTTGCCGGTGCTGCCCGCCGCGGTGCTGGATGGCTGGTGCGGTCGTCTTGATGGCACCTATGTGGACTGCACCTACGGGCGCGGTGGGCACAGCCGGGGTCTGCTCGATCGGCTGTCTGCCGCTGCAAGGCTGTATGCCATCGATCGTGATCCGCAGGCGGTGGCCGAAGCGCGAGCGTTGGCGGAGCAGGACCGCCGGGTGACCGCCATGGACGGCAATTTCGCCGAGCTGCTGCCAACCTTCGACGAGGCCAGCTGCGCCGGCGTGCTGATGGATCTGGGCGTGTCTTCGCCGCAGCTTGATCAGGGTGAGCGCGGATTCAGCTTCCAGACCGATGGGCCGCTGGACATGCGTATGGACCCGCGACGGGGGCAAAGCGCTGCCGATTGGCTGGCCAATGCCAGCGAAGCGGAGATTGCCGATGCGCTGTATCACTACGGCGAGGAGAACGCTTCCCGCCGTATCGCCAAGCTGATCGTCGCCCAGCGCGCCAGCGCGCCGCTGCTGCGCACTCTGGAGTTGGCCGATCTGGTTGCCAGCGTGGTGCCTCGGCGCGGCCGCACGCATCCGGCGACCAAGACCTTCCAGGCGCTGCGCATCGTGGTCAACGATGAGCTGGGTGCCCTGGAAAGCGGATTGCAAAGCGCGCTGCGGGTGTTGGAACAGGGCGGCCGTCTGGCCGTGATCAGCTTCCATTCGCTGGAGGACCGGGTGGTCAAGCGGTTCATGGCGGCACGCGCCAAGGCGCCTGCGGTGGACCGTCGCCTGCCGCCGAGCAGCGAAGAGTTCGTGCCGGAGCTGCGTCTGCTCGGCAAATACGAAGCGGATCAAGCTGAGCTGGCAGCCAATGCGCGTGCCCGCAGCGCCCGCTTGCGCGTCGCGGAGCGTCTGCGTTGAAGCTGGCGGCGCTACTGACGACCGGATTGCTGGCGCTGGCCGTGCTCGGCAGCGCCCTGTTTGTGGTGGTTGCTCGTCACGACAGCCGGACTCGCTTCACCGTGCTGGAGCGGCTGGTGACCGAGCGTGATGAGCTCAATATCGAGTGGGGCCGGCTGCAGCTGGAGCAGGCCACCTGGGCCGACCCGGGGCGTATCGAGCGGGTCGCGACCCGCGATCTGGGCATGCAGCTGACCCCACCGGCAGAAAGACGGGTGTTGCCATGAGCCGCGCTCGCGCGCCCAAAGTGAATCTGCGCGTGCGTCTGTACGGCGTGCTGCTGGTGTTCGGCGTAGCCGGCAGCGGATTGCTCGCTCGCGCCATCGATCTGCAGGTGCTGCGCAAGGATTTCTACCAGGAGCAGGGTGACGCCCGCTTCCTGCGCGAGGTGCCGATTCCCGCTTACCGCGGTTCGATCACCGATCGCAACGGCGAACCGCTGGCGGTGAGTACGCCGGTAGTTTCACTGTGGGCCGATCCAGGCAAGCTGCTGGAATCCGAGGATCGATTGCCCGAGCTGGCGCAGGCTCTGGGTCTGGACGGCGAGGAACTGGCCGAGCGCCTGCAGCAGCGCCGCGAGCGCGAATTTGTCTATCTGGCCCGCCATCTGAGCCCGGAGCGGGCGCAGCGTGTGCTGGCCCTGGAACTGCCCGGAGTCAATCAGCAGCGTGAGTTCCGGCGCTACTACCCCGGTGGCGAAATCTTTGGCCACGTGCTGGGCTTCACCAATATCGACGACCGCGGTCAGGAAGGCATCGAGCTGGCCTACGACCACTGGCTGGCCGGCGAGCCCGGTCGCAAGCGGGTGATTCGCGATCGTTTGGGTCGGGTGGTGGATACCGTCGAGCAGGTTGCACCGCCGCAGCCCGGCGGCGATCTGGTGCTCAGCCTGGACCGCCGGCTGCAGTATCTGGCCTATCGCGAGTTGAAGGCGGCCATGCAGGAGAATCGGGCCAGTTCCGGCTCGGTGGTGGTCTTGGAAGTGGGCACCGGAGAAGTGCTGGCGATGGTCAATCAGCCCTCCTTCAACCCCAACAGCCGGCAGCGTGGCGAGACCGCACACTTGCGCAACCGCGCCCTGACCGATGTCTTTGAGCCCGGCAGCGTAATCAAACCTTTCACCGTGGCTGCGGCACTGGAAAGCGGCAAGTTCAGCACCAGCAGCGTCATCGACACCGCCCCGGGCACCCTGCCGGTGGCCAATCACGTGGTCAAGGACATCCGCAGCTTCGGCAGCCTGGATCTGGCCGGCATTCTGGCCAAGTCGAGCAATGTCGGGGCCACCCGGTTGGCCCAGGGTATGTCCAATGACCACATCTGGGACATGTTCCACCGCTTCGGCTTCGGCCAGCCGACCGGTTCCGGCTTCCCCGGCGAGGCTGCCGGCGTGCTCGCCGAGCCCGGCCGCTGGGGTCCGGTGGAGAAGGCTACGATTTCCTACGGCTATGGCATCTCCACAACCGCACTGCAGCTGGCGCAGGCATTCGCCACCCTGGCCAACGGCGGGCGCATGCGAGCGCCCACCTTTGTCCGCGACGCATCCAATCCGTCGACGGCGGTCATTGATCCGCTGCTGGCCGCGCAGGTGTCGCAGATGCTCGAAACCGTGACGGGTCCCGGCGGCACGGCGACCCGCGCCAATGTCGAGCACTACAGCGTCGCCGGCAAGACCGGCACGGCGCGGAAAATCGGCGGCGGTGGCTACCAGAGCCGCTACATCTCCGTCTTTGCCGGCTTCGCTCCGGCCAACCAGCCGCGAGTGGCCTGCGTGGTGGTCATCGATGACCCAAAGGCTGGTGCCTATTACGGCGGTCAGGTTGCCGCGCCGGTGTTCGCTCAGGTGGTCGGCGGCGCACTGCGCTTGCTCAACGTGCCGCCCAACGGAGAAGCGGACTGGTCACAAACCATGGTCGCCGCCGTTGACGAAGCTTTTGCCGAGCCGGTGGAGCCGTGAGCGCGATAGGTCAGAGCCTCGATCAGCTGCTGCAGCAGGCCGGATTGGACGTTGCGGCCGGGCAGGTGGTGCCCCCGCTGAGCATCCGCGGTGTGGCCATGGACAGCCGTGCGGTGCGGGCAGGCGACCTGTTCCTGGCCATGGCAGGTGCCGGCACCCACGGACTGCGCTTTGCAGCTCAAGCCGTCGCCGCGGGCGCCTGCGCCGTGGTCCACGACGGATTGGCCGAAGGCGAGGACCTTTCCCACAACGCTGATCGAAGCGTACCGTTGATCGAGGTCCCGGGCCTGCGCGCGCGCAGCGGTGAGTTGGCCTCGCTGGCCTACCGTCAGCCGTCGACGCAGATCGACGTGCTGGGAGTGACCGGTACCAACGGCAAGACCTCGGTGGTGCACTATCTGGCCCAGGCGCTGACCGCCATCGGTCATCGCGTTGGCACCCAGGGCACACTGGGCAGCGGGCTGCATGGCGCACTGCGGGCCGGCGAACGGACAACGCCCGATGCCGCACAGACCCAGCGCTGGCTGGCCGAAATGGTCGCCGCCGGCGCCGACTGCGTCGCGATGGAAGTGTCCTCGCACGCGCTGGATCAGGGGCGAGTCGACGGCACCCGCTTCAAGCTGGCGCTGTTCACCAACCTCAGCCGCGACCATCTCGATTACCACGCCGATATGGAGGACTACTTCCAGGCCAAGGCGCGGCTGTTCGCCTGGCCGGACCTGGATGTAGCGGTGGTCAATGCCGATGATTCCTGGGGGCGCCGCTTGCTGCAGCAGCCGCCCAATGGGCGCGTGATCAGCTATGGCGAGTGCGACGACGCCAACCTGCGCGCCGTTAGCGCCGAACTCAACGCCACCGGGATGCGCGTGCAGATCGACTGGCAGGGTCGTTCCGCGGAGATTGAACTGCCGCTGCTGGGGCGATTCAATCTGGCCAATGCACTGGGGGTGGCGGCCGTGCTGCTGGGCCTCGGACACGACTTGGATGTGGTGGTCCGCGGCCTGGCAGCCTTGCGGCCGGTCCCCGGACGCATGCAGTGGATCGACGGCGGCGCGCACGGTGCCGCGGTGGTCGACTACGCACACACGCCGGACGCCCTGGCGTTGGCTCTGCAGGCGCTGCGCCAGCACTGCGCTGGTCGATTGCGGGTGATCTTCGGCTGTGGCGGCGAGCGCGACGCGGGCAAGCGCGCGCCGATGGGTCAGATCGCCGAGCAGCTGGCCGACGAGGTGATCGTCAGCGATGACAACCCGCGCGGCGAATCGGCGCAAGCCATCGCCGCACAGATACTGGCCGGATGTACGCAGCCGCAGCGCATCGCGGTGATCCACGATCGCGCCGCCGCCATCGCTGCCGGCCTCGCTGCAGGGAAGCCTGAGGACCTGCTGCTGATTGCCGGCAAGGGTCACGAGCGGACCCAGGAAAGCATGGGCGTGCGTCGACCCTTTGACGATGTGGCGGTTGCCCGTAGCTGGCTGGAGGCGCAGCGATGCTGACCGCACGCACCAGCCAGATCGAGCATTGGACCGGGGGCGAGTTGCGCGGCGAAGACGTGCTGGTGCGCGGGATGTGCATCGACACCCGCAAGCTCAGTCCGGGTGAGCTGTTCCTGGCCATGCCCGGTGAGCACGTCGATGGTCACGACTACCTCGCCCAGGCCCGTCAGGCTGGCGCCTCGGCAGCCTTGGTTTCGCGTTTCGTTGAGGATCCGCTGCCGCAGGTGCGGGTGGCCGATGTGCAGCGCGCCGCCGGCAGGATCGCCGCCGAGCATCTGCGCCGGCACCGACTCAAAGTGATTGCCATCACCGGCTCCAACGGCAAGACCACGGTCAAGAACCTCACCGCCGGCATCCTCTCCCAATCGGCTGCGGTGCTGGCTACCGGCGGCAACCTCAACAATGAGCTGGGTCTGCCGTTGACCCTGGCCAAGCTGAGCGCTGAACACCGCTACGCGGTGCTGGAGATGGGTGCAGGCAAGCCGGGCGATATCGCCTACCTGTGCCAGATCGCCCAGCCTGACGTGGCGATCGTCAACAACGTCGCCGATGCGCACATCGCTCAGTTCGGCTCGCGCGCGCGGATCGCGGAAACCAAGGGCGCGATCTATGCGGCCTTGGCCGAAGCCGGGATCGCGGTAATCAACTCCGACGACGGTTTCGCGGAGCGCTTCAGCGAACTGGCCGCCGGCAGGCAGGAACTGCGCTTCGGCGCGGCCGGGCAGGTCCGGGTGGTCGATGTCCGGCCCGGCTATCCACAGCGCTTCACCCTGCACGCCCCGCAGGGCGACTGCGCGATCAAGCTGTCCCTGCTCGGCGCGCACAACCGCAGCAACGCCGCGGCGGCGGCGGCGCTGGCCCTGGCCGCCGGCGCCAGTCTGGCTGACATTGAAGTCGGCCTGGCTGCCGCCGAGCCAGAAAAGGGGCGGCTCGCGGTGAGCCGCATTGGTGCGCTGACCCTGGTCGACGACAGCTACAACGCCAATCCGGCCTCGGTCGCCGCCGCGCTGGAGGCCATCGCCGAGTTGGGCCAGCGGCGTTGGCTGGTGCTGGGCGACATGGCCGAGTTGGGCACCGAGCAGGAGCGAATGCATCAACAGGTGGGCCGTCAGGCGGCCGAGGCCGGTGTCGAGCGCCTCTACGCGCTGGGGCCGTTGGCGGCTCTTGCTGCAGAGGCCTTCGGCGAGGGTGGCCGCAGCTACAGCCAACTGCCCGATCTGCTGCAGGCGCTGGAAGCGGATTTGGCAGCCGGCTCGGCGGTGGTGCTGGTCAAGGGCTCGCGCTCGGCGGCGATGGATAGGGTTTGCAGCGCGCTGTGCCAACCAGGAGAAAACGCATGTTGCTCTGGTTGAGCGAATGGGCCACGCAGTACGTGCGCGCCTTCAACGTGCTGCAGTACGTGACCATGCGCACCATCCTGGCCGCGCTCACCGCCCTGGCGCTGTCGCTGGCCCTGGGGCCGCTGCTGATCCGCCGGCTGACTGCCAAGCAGATCGGTCAGACCATTCGCGAAGATGGACCGCAGTCGCACCTGTCCAAGGCCGGCACGCCGACCATGGGCGGGGTGCTGATCATCGTCTCCCTGGCGATTTCGATCCTGCTCTGGGCCGATCTGAGCAACCGCTACGTCTGGGTGGCCCTGGGCGTGCTGCTGAGCTTCGGTCTGATTGGATTCATCGACGACTACCGCAAGCTGATCCTGAAAGACAGCCGGGGCTTGCCGGCGCGCTGGAAGTATCTGCTGCAGTCGATATTCGGCGCCGCCGCGGCGGTGTACCTCTACTACAGCGCCGATGTGCCGGCAGCGACCGAGCTGTTCCTGCCGCTGCTGAAGGACCCGGTGATGCCGCTGGGGATCGGCGCGGTGGTGCTGACCTATTTCTGGATCGTCGGTTTCTCCAACGCGGTCAATCTCACCGACGGCCTGGACGGACTGGCGATCATGCCGACCGTGCTGGTGGCCTCGGCGCTGGGTGTCTTCGCCTATTTGAGCGGTCACGCGGTATTTGCCCAGTATCTGGGCATTCCCCGGATCCCGGGCGCGCAGGAGATGGCCATCGTCTGCGGCGGCATCGCTGGATCGGGTCTGGGCTTCCTGTGGTTCAACACCTATCCCGCGCAGGTCTTCATGGGCGACATCGGCGCCTTGGCGCTGGGCGCGCTGCTCGGGCTGATCGCGGTGATCGTGCGCCAGGAAGCGGTGCTGTTGATCATGGGCGGCATCTTCGTGCTTGAGACCCTGTCGGTGATCCTGCAGGTAGCCTCCTACAAGACCACCGGCCGGCGCATTTTCAGAATGGCGCCGCTGCATCACCACTACGAACTGAAGGGCTGGCCGGAGCCCAGAGTGATCGTGCGGTTCTGGATCATCAGCGTGGTGCTGGTGCTGCTGGGTCTGGCGACCCTGAAGGTGCGTTGAGATGGCCGCCGTGCTCCCAGCCAAACTCAACCGCAGCGCGATGCCGCGACCGGACGCCACGCTGATGCTGTCCAGTCTGGCCCTGGCCATGCTCGGACTGGTGATGGTCTGTTCTACCTCCATCTCCATCGCCGAAAGCCACGGCGTCGGCCCCTTCTATTACCTCAATCGCCACGCCATGTTCCTGATCCTGGGCAGCGCCGCGGCGGCATTCATCTGGTACATCCCGCTGCGCACCATGGAGCGCTATTCGCCGCTGATGGCGCTGGCCGCCTTCGCACTGCTGCTGCTGGTGTTCGTGCCCGGTATCGGCGTGCGCATCAACGGCGCCCGGCGCTGGGTCAATCTGGGGGTCTCCACCTTCCAGGTCGTCGAGTTGGTCAAGCTGTTCGTGATCATGTATGTGGCCGGCTACATGGTCCGCCATCGACAGTCCCTGCAGACCTCGATGAGCGGAATACTCAAGCCGCTGGCGGTGCTCACCGCGCTGGTCGGGCTGCTGCTGATGCAGCCGGATTTCGGCGGCTCGGTGCTGTTGATCGGCATCGTCGTCGGCATGCTCTGGCTGGGCGGGGCCTCGGCCGGGAAGTTGACCGCAGTCGGTGTGGTTGCGCTACCGCTGGTGATCATCGTCGCCCAGCTGGAAGCCTACCGATTGAAGCGGCTGACCTCCTTCCTCAACCCCTGGGCCGATCCATTCAACGATGGCTTCCAGCTCACCCAGGCGCTGATCGCCATCGGCCGCGGCGAGTGGTTCGGTGTGGGCCTGGGCGACAGCGTGCAGAAGCTGTTCTATCTGCCTGAGGCACATACCGACTTCATAGTCGCGGTGATCGCCGAAGAGCTGGGCTTTGCCGGTCTGGTGGTGCTGCTGGGACTGTTTGCGATGTTCGTCGGCCGTGCCTTCCGCCTCGGTCTGGCCGCCTACGAGCAGGACCGGCTGTTTGCCGGCTCGGTCGCCTACGGCATCGGCCTGTGGATCGCGCTGCAGGCCGGGATCAGCATGGGCGTCAATCTGGGCGTGCTGCCGACCAAGGGGCTGACCCTGCCTTTCGTTTCTTCCGGCGGCAGCAGCGTGTTGATGAGCTGCGTCGCGGTGGGCGTGCTGCTGCGGATCGCCCGCGAGCTGGACGAGGGCGAGGCGCGCCGAGCGCGCGGCAGCCGCGGGGGCGAAAAATGAGCGCCCCAGTGATGATCATGGCCGGCGGCACCGGTGGGCACGTGTTCCCGGGCTTGGCCGTCGCTGACGCGCTGCGCGAGCAGGCCGTGCCGGTGGCCTGGCTGGGTTCGCGCGGCGGCATGGAAGAAGGACTTGTTGGTCGCCACCAGATTCCCTTCGAGGCGATCAGCGTCGATCGTCTGCGCGGCAAAGGCATCGCACGCTGGCTGCGTGCGCCCTTCCAAATCCTCCGCTCGGTGACCCAGGCGCTGGGCGTGCTGCGCCGCTTGCGGCCACGCAGCGTGCTGGCCCTGGGTGGCTTCGCCGCCGGGCCCGGCGGTCTGGCCGCCTGGCTGCTGCGGGTGCCGCTGGTAGTGCACGAACAAAACCGCATTCCCGGTCTGACCAACCGCGTGCTGATGCGACTGGCAAAGCGCCGTCTGTGCGGACTCGATGGTCCCTTTGCTCGCCGCGTCGGTGCTACTGCAGTCGGCAATCCAGTGCGTGAGGCGATCCTCAACCTGCCCGAACCCGCTCAGCGCGGTCTGGCCAGCGACGGTCGGCGGCGGCTGTTGGTGCTCGGCGGCAGTCAGGGCGCGCGTTACCTCAATCAAACCCTGCCCGCTGCGCTGGCGCAGATTCCTACCGAGCAGCGTCCGCAGGTGTTGCACCAGTGCGGCGCCGGCAACCTGGCTGCTACCGAAGCGGCCTATGCAGACGCCGGTGTTGCCGTCGACTGCCGCGAATTCATCGCCGACATGGCCGAGGTCTATGCCAAAGCCGAACTGGCGGTGTGTCGATCCGGGGCGCTGACCGTGGCCGAACTGGCCGCGGCGGGCTTGCCCGCCATCCTAGTGCCCTTTCCCTATGCCGTCGATGACCACCAGACCGCCAATGGGCAGTGGTTGGTCGACGCCGGCGCGGCGCTGCTGATGGCAGAGAGCAAGACCAGCGCCGCCGATCTGGCCAGCGCACTGGGCGAACTCTACGCACACCCGCAGCGACTGCAGCAGATGGCAGGCGCCGCCCGAGCCATGTCCCCTGCGGGCGCGGCGCAAAAGGTCGCCCTGGCCTGCCTGGAGGTGGCCCGATGACCCCTCGTTTCGCCCCCGATCGCGATCTGATGAAGAGCTTTTCGCGCGTGCATCTGGTCGGTATCGGTGGTTCAGGCATGAGCGGCATCGCCGAGGTGCTGCACAACCTGGGCTACAGCGTCAGCGGCTCCGATCGCGCCGACACCTCGGTGACCCGGCGGCTGGCCAGTCTGGGTATCCGCATTCACCGCGATCACCAGCAGAGCAACGTGGCCGACGCCGATGTGGTGGTGGTTTCCAGCGCCATCCGCAGCGACAACGCCGAGGTCAGCGCTGCCAGAGCCAATCATCTGCCGGTGGTGCCGCGGGCCGAGATGCTGGGCGAGTTGATGAGGCTGCGCCGCGGCATCGCGGTGGCCGGAACGCACGGCAAGACCACCACCACCAGCCTGATCGCCAGCGTCCTGGCCGAAGGTGGGCTGGATCCGACCTTCGTCATCGGCGGCCAGCTCAATCAGGCCGGCAGCCACGCCCGTCTGGGGACCAGCGAGTTCCTGGTCGCCGAAGCAGATGAAAGTGACGGTTCCTTTCTGCTGCTGCAGCCGATGATCGCGGTGGTCACCAACATCGACGCCGATCATCTGGAGAACTTTGACGGCGATTTCGGCAAGCTCAAGCAGGCCTTCGTCGACTTTCTGCATCATCTGCCCTTCTACGGACTGGCGGTGCTCTGCGGCGAGGATCCGATCGTCCGCGAGCTGCTGCCGCAGGCGCATCGGGCGCAGCTCACCTACGGTTTCGACTCGGCCTTCGATGTCTGGGCCAGCGAGGTGGAGCAGCGTCAGGACACCATGCATTTCATGCTCCACCTACCGGGACATCAGCCGCAGCCGGTGACCCTGACCCAGCCGGGTCGGCACAACGTGCTCAACGCCTGCGCGGCAGCGGCAGTGGCGTTGGAGGTCGGGGTCAGCCCGGCCGACATCGCCCGCGGCCTGGCCCAGTTTGGCGGGGTCGGACGCCGCTTCAGCATTCATCCCGAGCTGCCTCTGGATCAGGGCAGTGCGATGTTCGTTGATGACTACGGCCATCACCCGCGCGAGCTCAAGGCGGTGATCGAGGCGGCCCGCAGCGGCTGGCCGGACAAGCGCCTGGTGATGGTCTTCCAGCCGCATCGCTATAGCCGCACCTGGGCCTTGTTGGACGACTTCGCGCAGGTCCTCAATGAGGTCGACGTGCTGGTGCTGACCGAGGTCTATGCCGCCGGCGAAAGCCCCATTCCCAACGCCGATGCCCGCGCGCTGGCCAGGGCGGTGCGTTCACGCGGCCGCGTGGCCCCGATATTGGTCGATGACCCGGAGCTGATAGTCGACGCACTACCGCCGGTACTGCGGGACGGCGATCTGCTGATGCTGCAGGGCGCTGGTGACATTGGTGCCATCGCGCAACAGCTGCGCGATCGCGGCCATCTGCGAGGAGCAACGTCATGAGCGGATTCGGTCGGGTGGCAGTGGTCTACGGCGGCAGCAGCTCCGAGCGCGAGGTGTCGCTGGACAGCGGCGCCGCGGTGCTGACCGCGCTGCAGGGCGCCGGCGTGGAGGCTACCGGCTATGACGGCGTGCCGGCGCTGATCAACGCGATTCACGACGGCAAGGTTGATCGGGTCTTCATCATCCTGCACGGACGCGGTGGCGAGGACGGGTCCCTGCAGGGTGCCCTGGAAGCGCTGGGCGTGCCTTACACCGGCTCGGGCGTGCTTGGCTCGGCCCTGGCCATGGACAAGATCCGCAGCAAGCTGCTGTGGCAGCGGTTGGAGATTCCTACCGCAGACTTCGCCCTGGTCGACGAGGACACCACGGCCGAAGAGCTGGTCGACGAGCTGCCGCTGCCGCTGGTCATCAAGCCTTCGACCGAGGGATCGACGGTGGGCATCACTCTGGCTCGCGACATGGATAGCCTGCGCGCCGGGCTGGCCGAGGCCCGTCGCCACGACAGCGCGGTGCTCGCCGAGGTGCTGATCGATGGGCCCGAGTACACGGTGGCCATCGTCGACAAGAGCGCGCTGCCGGTGATTCGCATCGTGCCTGCGGAGGGCTTTTACGACTACCACGCCAAGTATCAAAGCAACGATACCGGCTACCTGATCCCGTGCGGACTAAGCGCCGACCACGAGCGGCGCCTGCAGGAGATCGCCATCGACGCCTTCGATAGCGTCGGCGCAGCCGGCTGGGGTCGAGTGGATTTGATGGTCGACAGCAGCAACCGACCCTATGTGCTTGAGGTCAATACCGCGCCGGGAATGACCAGCCATAGCCTGGTGCCCAAGGCCGCCGCCGCTGTGGGCATGGAGTTCGACGAGCTATGCCTGCAGATTCTGGAACACAGCCGGGAGCGAGACCGATGAGCGGCAACGGGCGCGCCTGGGTACTGCCGGCTCTGCTGTTGGCGTTGCTCGCCCTTGCAGTCCCGATTGCCGGATTGCTGCTGGGCCGCGGTGCCAACGCGCTGGCGCCGATCCGCTGGGTGGAAGTCAGTGGCAGCTTCGAGCGGGTCACCGCCGAGCAGGTCCGAGCAGCGGTGACCCCGACCTTGAACGGTGGATTCTTTTTCTTGCCGCTGGACGCGGTGCGCGAGCGCGTGCTGGAGCTGAGCTGGGTGGAGAACGCGCAGGTACGCAAGCGCTGGCCAGATGTGCTCGAAGTCCAAATCGTCGAGCGCAGCGTGCTCGCAAGACTGGGTGAGGACCAGTTGCTTGATGAGCAAGGCCGGGTGTTTTCCGCCGAAGGGCTGTCGGTGATGGGCGGCGTGCCGCTGTTTCAGGTAGGCGAGTCGCAGATCGCCCAGGCGCTGCAGTTCCACGCCGCGATACGCCCGGACTTGCAAGGTCTGGGCATGGATCTAAGCGAGCTGCGCATCAGCCGTCGCGGCAGCATCCAGATCACCCTGTCCAATGACATCGAAGTGATCGTGGGCAGCAGCAACGCCGACATCCGCTGGCGCCGGTTGATGGTCGGGCTGCGCCCGCTGCTGGCCACTACCGAAAAGCCCGTCGCGCGCATCGACCTGCGCTACACCAACGGTTTCGCCGTCGCCTATTTCCAACCCGGGGAGGAATCCGATTCGTCCTCATCCGACACCGTCGATTCCCTTGGAGACGCCTGAAGCAATGACCCGCAAGTCCGACAAATCCTTGATCGTGGGTCTGGATGTGGGCACATCCAAGGTGGTGGCCATCGTCGCCGAGTACGCCGAGGGCGAACCGGTGGAGGTCATCGGCGTCGGTTCCCACCCTTCCCGCGGCATCAAACGCGGCGTGGTGGTGGACATCGAATCCACCGTGCAGTGTATCCAGCGCGCGGTGGAAGAGGCCGAGCTGATGGCCAGCTGCGAGATCCACTCGGTGTTCGCCGGGATCACTGGCAGTCACGTCAAGAGTCACAACTCGCACGGCATCGTCGCGATCCGCGATCAAGAGGTTGGCGAGCACGACGTCGAGAGGGTGCTGGACGCCGCGCGCGCACTGCCGGTGCCCGCCGATCAGCGCATCCTGCACGTGCTGCCGCAGCAGTATGTGATCGACGAACAGGAGGGTATTCGCTATCCGATAGGGATGAGTGGCATTCGCCTGGAGGCACGGGTCCATTTGGTCACCGCTGCGGCCAGTGCGGCGCAGAACATCTCCAAGTGCGTGGCCAGGTGCGGACTGGCGGTGGACGAGTTGATCCTGCAGCCCTTGGCGAGCAGCTACGCGGTGCTCACCGAGGACGAGAAGGAGCTGGGCGTTGCCATGGTCGATATAGGCGCCGGCACCACCGACGTGGCGGTCTTCACCCAGGGCGCGATCCGCCATACGGCGGTGATTCCCATCGCCGGCGATCAGGTGACCAACGACATCGCCGTGGCGCTGCGTACGCCCACTCCACACGCCGAAGAGATCAAGATCAAATACGCCTGCGCGCTGGCTGAGTTGGCTACTGCGGAGGAAACCATCCAGGTTCCCAGCGTCGGCGACCGTCCGCCGCGGCGGCTGGCCAGGCAAACCCTGGCCGAAGTGGTACAGCCGCGCTACGAGGAGATTCTCAGTCTGGTGCAGGCGGAGCTGCGGCGCAGCGGACTTGAGGACCTGATCGCCGCCGGTGTGGTGCTGACTGGCGGTGCCGCGCGTATCGAAGGGATCAGCGAGCTGGCCGAGGAACTGTTTCACATGCCGGTGCGCATCGGTGTGCCGCAGGGTGTCAGCGGTTTGTCCGAGGTGGTCGGCAATCAGATCCACGCCACCGGCGTGGGCCTGCTGATGTACGGCGCTCAGGCCCAGCGGGCGCCGGTCAAGCGCGCCGCACCGAGCAAGCTGAGCACGTGGTGGCAACGAATCAAGAACTGGATCGATGGCGAGTTTTAGCACTCCACATAGTCGTCATCGAGCAGCGCCGGGTAGTCCGGCACAGAGCTCGCGCAGGCGGACAGGATGTCCAGGTGGCGCGAGTCTTAATCAAGGGCTGGTAACAAGCGAGGACCCAAACCATGTTTGAAATGATCGAAAACGCAAATCCATCGGCAGTGATCAAGGTGATCGGCGTAGGCGGGGGCGGCGGCAACGCGGTACGCCACATGATCGGCAACAGCGTCGAAGGCGTCGAATTCATCGTCGCCAACACCGACGCCCAGGCGTTGCAGAGCGAAGACGGCATCACCCTGCTGCAGCTGGGCGGCAGCGTCACCAAGGGCCTCGGCGCAGGGGCCAATCCCGAAGTCGGTCGGCAATCGGCGCTGGAGGACCGCGAGCGCATCACCGAATGCCTGGACGGCGCCGATATGGTTTTCATCACCGCCGGAATGGGCGGCGGCACCGGTACCGGCGCCGCGCCGGTGATTGCACAGATCGCCAAGGATCTCGGCGTGCTGACCGTGGCGGTGGTCACCAAGCCCTTCCCCTTTGAGGGCCGCAAGCGCATGCAGGTGGCGCTGCAGGGTATCGAAGAGCTTTCCCAGCACGTCGACTCGCTGATCACTATCCCCAACGAGAAGTTGCTTACCGTCCTGGGTCGGGATGTCTCCTTGCTCAATGCCTTCCGCGAGGCCAACAACGTGTTGCTGGGTGCGGTGCAGGGCATCGCCGATCTGATCACCCGCCCGGGCCTGATCAACGTCGACTTTGCCGACGTCCGGACGGTGATGGGCGAAATGGGTCTGGCCATGATGGGTACCGGCCAGGCCAAGGGCGACGACCGCGCGGTCGCCGCGACCGAGTCGGCCATCGGCAACCCGCTGCTGGAAGACATCAACCTCAAGGGCGCCTGCGGCATCCTGGTCAACATCACCGCCGGCCAGAACCTGACCATGCGCGAGTTCGACGAAGTCGGCCGTGCGATCGCCGAGTTCGCCTCTGAAGACGCCAATACCATCATCGGTACGGTCTTCGAC
This sequence comes from Gammaproteobacteria bacterium, assembly GCA_030430155.1. Classification (GTDB taxonomy): domain Bacteria; phylum Pseudomonadota; class Gammaproteobacteria; order Xanthomonadales; family SZUA-5; genus SZUA-5. Next base: position 1,606 of record JAUIFV010000007.1, on the reverse strand, counting down.
CCCAGTCTGCAGGACGAACTGCGGGTCACGGTGGTCGCCACCGGGCTCAACCGACAGGCGCAGCGGCAGGCGCAGATGGAATCGGGCATGCGCAACGTACGCGTGGTGCGGGGCGGTGCCGATTCCGACTCAGGCTTCCGCAGCCCGGTGCGTCGTCCGAGCGTGGTACCGGCGGTGGCCAGCGGTGGTAGTGCCGCTGCCGCCAGTGCAGCGCCAGCGGCCGAACCGGCCAGCAGCTCACCTACCCAGGAAGACTATCTGGATATCCCGACCTTCCTCCGCCGTCAGGCGGACTGATCGAGGCAGGACTCGCCTCGTGCCAGCCCAGGCCCCGCGCGCACGGACAGCGCGCGGGGCGGGGAAGAGTGCGGAACTTCGGCTCTCACACGGCCGTCCAAAGACCGCGCCTGCGACCGGCGCACACCAGGGATCGTGTTGGGTTTTTACAACAGATTGTCGCCCGAAAGACACGGTGTTGTTTTCAGGATTATTTCACTGTGATAGCATCCGCCGCGTTATTGCGCTCTGGACTGCTGCACAAGACCAACAATGATTAGACAGCGCACCCTCCGAAATGTGATCCGTGCCACGGGCGTCGGCATCCATACTGGTCAGAAGGTCTACATGACGTTGCGGCCGGCAGCAGTGGATACCGGCATCGTCTTCAGACGTACCGATCTGGATGAACCGGTAGACATTGAGGCCCGCGCCGAGAACGTCGGAGACACCAGTTTGTCGACGGCGCTGGTGCGTGACGGCGTTCGCGTTTCGACCGTCGAACATCTCTTGTCAGCGATGGCCGGGCTGGGCATCGACAACGCCTTTGTCGACGTCAGCGCCTCCGAAGTGCCGATCATGGACGGCAGTGCCGGTCCGTTCGTGTTTTTGATCCAGTCCGCAGGCATCGAAGAACAAGAGGCTCCCAAGCGTTTCATCCGTATACGCAAGAAGGTCCGCGTAGAGGACGGCGACAAGTGGGCCCAGTTCCAACCCTTTGACGGCTTCAAGGTTGGCTTCTCCATCAATTTCAGCCACCCCATCTTCACCCAGCGCATCTCCAAGGCCGAAATCGATTTCTCGACCACCTCCTTTGTCAAGGAGGTCTCGCGCGCGCGTACCTTTGGATTCATGCGCGACATCGAGATGCTGCGTGAGCGTAACCTGGTGCTTGGCGGCAGCATGGACAACGCCATCGTGCTAGACGACTACCGAGTGCTCAACGAAGACGGACTGCGCTACGAAGACGAGTTCGTCAAGCACAAGATTCTTGACGCGATCGGCGATCTCTATCTGCTCGGCAGGAGCCTGATCGGTGCCTTCTACGGGCACAAGTCCGGACACGAGCTCAATAATCGGCTGTTGCGGACTTTGATCGCAGATCGTTCGGCCTGGGAAGAAGTGGTCTTTGAAGACCCGTCCACTGCGCCGATCTCCTACGCCCATCCGGCACAGGCGGTTTAACCAGAATTTTCGCCAGCCGGCGGCAAGATCGGCGGCGTTAGTGTGTGCAAGGGTCGGCAATTCGTCGACCAACCCGACCAAAGGACACGGTTCGGGAGGGGGTAACCCCATACTGTGAAAGGTCTAGTCGTCCGGCCGCGGGGAA
>JAUIFV010000185.1 GCA_030430155.1 Gammaproteobacteria bacterium | reverse complement strand
ATCGAAGGCTGGGGCGGCGCCGACGAAGCCAAGGCGGAGATCAATGATGCGGTCAAACGCTATCAGGATCTGCCGGTCAAACCGGCCTTTTGAGCATGGATGACGGCGACGATCTGCTCGACCGGGTGCAGGAACTGGAGGTCCGCGTGGCCTTCCAGGAGGACCTGCTGAGTACCCTCAACGGCGATGTTGCCGATCTGCATCGGACGGTTGCCAAGCTGCGCGAGGAATTGTTCCGCGCCACCCAGTCGCTGGAGGGGTTGCGGGGGTTGCTCAACGAGGACCCGAGCGTGGAGCCTCCGCCGCCGCATTATTGACCTGAAGGGCCCAGGGACTAGGGCCCAGGGCCCAGGGAAGTGACGTGATCGGCTTTCGCTAGGCCCTGCTTTTCCTCAGCCCTCAGCCCGGGCCCAGGGCTAAGCAAGCGACGTGACCGGCTTTTACTGGGCCCTTTGCCCTGGGCCCTGTGCCCTTAGCTCCGAACCGAATAATCCCCCTCCACCACCCACTTGTAAGTCGTCAACGCCTCCAAAGCCATCGGCCCGCGGGCATGTAGGCGCTGGGTGGAGACCGCGACTTCGGCGCCCAGGCCGAAGGCGCTGCCGTCGGTGAAGCGGGTGCTGGCGTTCCAGTACACGGCCGCCGAATCGACTTCAGCGAGGAAACGTCTCGCCTCTTCAGCGTCCTCAGTGAGGATGCCGTCGGAGTGATCGGTGCTGTGCTCGGAGATATGGGCAATCGCCTGATCGAGACCGTCAACGACCCTCAGCCCCAAAGTCAGTGACAGCCATTCACGGTCGAAATCGTCGGCTTGCGCGGCGCGCAGCTGATCGCCGCTGGGTCCGCCCAGCGCGTCCAGCGCCGCCGTATCGGCGACGAAGCGCACCCCCAGCGGAAGCATTTCGGCGACCACCCGTGGCAAAACTGCGGCAGCGACCTGGCGGTCGACCAGCAGCGTATCCAGCGCATTGCAGACGCTGGGCCGCTGCACCTTGGCATTGACCACCAACGGCAGCGCGCGCTGCAGATTGGCGCTGGGCGCCCAGTACAGATGGCAGATACCGATGCCGCCGTAGACCACCGCCATCCGCGCGTGCTCGCGGCAGTAGTCCTGCAGCGCCTGGCCGCCGCGCGGAATCAGCAGGTCGATGTATCGATCTTGCGCGAGCAACTCGCCCACCTCGCTGCGCTGTTCGGCCGGCAAGGCTTGAACCAGCGATTCCGGCAGCCCGTGGCCGCGCAGCGCAGCGTGCACACAGGCCAGCAGCGCGCGATTGCTGTGCACGGTCTCCCGACCGCCGCGCAGCACCAGCGCATTGCCGGATTTGATTGCCAGCGCGGCGATGTCGGTAGTGACGTTGGGCCGGGCCTCGTAGACCACGCCCAGCGTGCCGATCGGCACCCGGCGCCGGGACAGCATCATGCCCGGCTGCAGTTCGCGTCGCTCCAGCTCGGTGCCGATAGGATCGGGCAGCTGCGCGACCCGCTCAAGATCCGCGGCCATCGCCTCCAGGCGCTCGGCGTTGAGCATCAGCCTATCGGTGAGTGCGGGCGACAGCCCGGCCTGAGCCGCCGCATCAAGATCGCGCTGATTGGCCGCCAGGACGGTCGCCTGTTCGGCGCGTAGCTGCGCAGCCAATTCCGCCACCACCGCAGCCCGCTGCGCCGACGCCGCGTTGGCCAACTGACGCCGACAGCCGGCCACGCTGGCGCAAATCAGCTCAGTCGCGCTCGCATTCGTTGACAGATCGTTCATCGCAATACTTTAGCCCGGAAACTCATGAGTATTCGTTGCGAGGGCGTCGGAGAGCTGCTGTGGTGCGGTCCGCGGATGCGGAGATCGATGAAGGCGTACTTGAACAGTACGTCGAGTCGATCGTAGGGAGCAGATCGCGCCACGGCAGATCGAAGGCGGCCGCAGTAGAATACTCGTGAAATATCCGGGTTAGCCCGAATAGGTCATGAATCTTCGACTGCGGACGACGCCCTACGTCATCACCAGATCGTTCCGATGCACCACCACATCGCCCAGGTGATAGCCCAGCTGGACCTCGATGCCCTCCGAGCGCTGTCCGGCGATGCGATTGAGGTCATCGGCGCCGTAGTTGGCCACGCCGCGAGCCAGATCCGCCCCGTCAGCATCGAGTACGCGGACGATGTCGCCGCGGCTGAAGGCGCCGCTGATCTGACGCACCCCCACCGGCAGCAGCGAGCGCCCCCCGCGTAAGGCCCGTGCGGCGCCGGCGTCAACCGTCACCGTGCCGGAATCCAGCGCGCCAAGAATGTAGCGCTTGCGCGCCTCAAGTCGGTCGCCGATGGGATGCAGATGGGTGCCGCGCCCGCCACCGGCAAGCAACTCCGGGATCTGATCCAGCTTGGCGCCGTGGGCGATGGTCACCGCAATCCCAGCGCGTCTGGCCAGATCCGCCGCCTGCAGCTTGCTGGCCATGCCGCCGGTGCCCTGCCCGCTGCCGGCGCCACCGGCCGCTTCGCGCAGGGCGTCGGGGACACCGGCCACCACCTCGGTGATCAGCACCGCCTGCGGATCGCGATTGGGATCGGCGCTGTACAAGCCGTCCTGATCGGTGAGCAGCAACAGTCGGTCGGCGTCGACCAGCGTCGCTACCAGCGCGGAGAGCCGATCATTATCGCCAAAGCGCAGCTCCTCGGTCGCCACCGAGTCATTCTCATTGACGATGGGGATCAGCCCGTGATCGAGCAGCGCGCGCAGGGTGTTGCGCGCATTCAGCCAGCTGGAACGGCGCTCCAGATCGGCCCGCGAGAGCAGGATCTGCGCGCCGCGCAGCGCATGCTCGCCGAGCGCCTGCTGATAGGCGGCGACCAGTCGCGGCTGACCAACCGCGGCCAGCATCTGCTTGGCCGGTATCTGTCGCGGCAGCTCCGGCCAGGCCAGCTCCTCACGCCCGGCCGCCACCGCGCCGGAGCTGACCAGCACCGGGTGATAGCCGCGCTGGTGCAGGTCAGCCAGACATGCGGCCAGTGCGACCACCCGCTCGACAACGATGCAACCGCTACCGGCGGTCAGCGTCGACGTACCCACCTTCAGCACCAGCGTGCGACTCATGCGTCGATCTCGATCACCGGCATGTCGACGCAAAGCGCCGGCGCTGGCGGCTTGGCAGCAGCGGTAGATTGCTCGCTATCGTGGTCAGCCGGCTGCTCACGCAACGGCGGCAGCTGGTCAAAAATTGCCCTCGCCAGCGTTTCCAGCCCTTGATCATCCAGGTGCACGAAATCCGAAAAGCGCGCCTGCGGCTCATCGGCGAAAAGCGCGGCAAGATCCAGGACCGCGGGCGATGCATCGAAGTCGCGCTGCGCCAAGGCCCGATCGGCGGCCAGCTGCAGCTCCCGATGACGCTTGTAGCTGGCGTTGACGATGGCCTGCTCGTCCTCGCTAAGCACTTGTTTTGCAAATAGATGCGGCTGCCACACATAGGCGGTGCCGATGCCATTGGCCTGAGCCAAGGCCTCGCTTTGGGCCACAAAGGCCAGATAGGCATCGACCACCGACCCGGCCAGACGCTGCACATCGATCAGCTCGGGCGGCGGTGCTCCCCAGGCGCGTAGATGTTCAACGCCGTCGAGGCGGTTGAACCAGGCCGCCAGCAAATCGCCAGGGCGCTGCGAGCTGTTGAATTCCAGCCCGCGACGATTCTCGTTCTGCGGGATGCCGGCCCGCTCGGCCTGGAAGGCTGAAAACACGTCGTTGGGCCCGTCGACGAAGATCACCAGTTCGGGCAGCTGACCGGCGCAGGCCAGAGCCTGGGCGAAGGCCAATCTGGACTGACCGCTGACGTAGCCGCTCTGGCCGAAATTGAGCACCCTGACCGGCGTCTCCTGATCGCGCTTGGCGTACAAAAAGGCCAGCTGACTGGGCAATGTGAAGGCATCCGGAACCCCAGTGCCCCACACTAAGGACCCGCCGAAAACCCAGATCTGCGGCGCATCGGCCTTGGCATCGGCGTTCTGCCACCCGCCGCGGAAGCCGTGCGCGTCGACGTTGATCATCTCGCCGGCATAGGGCGCGCGACGCCAATACACATAGGGGTGCCAAACGGTGGTCCGCGAGCGATCGTGATCGGCCCAATAGTCCTTGGCCCAGAAGGCGTCGTCATAGGCATCGGCCACGCTGTTATCCGGCGCCGTCGCCCCGGCAACCACCCGCTCCCCATCGCTGGGCTCAGGCAATACCCAGACCAGCAGCTGATTGATCAGCAGCAGCATCAACAGGGTCAAGCCAACGATGGCCCAGGCACTGCCGATGGCAGCGATGATGCGTTTGAGCACGGCGGTGGCTCGGTGGGGAATGGGGCGGTGATGCTAGCAAGGCGAGGGCCCAGGGACGAGGGCCCAGGGCCCAGGAAAGGCCAACGAAGCATCCTGGGCCCTGTGCCCTTCCCCGTCTCTACTCATCCACCCCCAACAGCGCCTGCAGCAAATTGTCCTGAAAGCTCAAATTGCCGGTCAGTCGGTCGTGCCGCTCACACAGGAAGAAGGCGTAGTCGAGGGGGAAGAAGCTGTGGCGGTGGCGGGGGATGCGCGGGTCGAGGGCGTCTCTGGCCAGCAGCGAGGCCTTGGTTACGGTACCGTCGCCTGGTTCAAGCATCAGTCGATCCAGATCCACGCCGGCACGCCGGTCGCGTACGTCTGCAGGCCACAGCCGCAGCACCGATTCGCCGTCCACCTCTTCGACCAGCAGCCGCGCCGGGGTCAGCTGGCAGCTGCCGCCAAAGACGATCAGCGTCACTTTAGGTTCGGGTACCGGCACGCTCAGCGCCCAGGTGAAGCGGCGCGCCCGCTCCAGATTGCGGGCAAAGGCCTGCTGCAAACGCCGCACTGCCGCCGCGCCGCCCATCTCCTGCACGCGCGCGATCGCCTGCGGGTCAAACGGCCCCCACTGGAAGCGGCGCCACAGATCGACGTCGAACTGATCCCGATCCAGCACCTTGCCGTCGACGTTGATCAGCCAGTCGTGCAGCGCGTGGGGAAACAGCTGCGGTGCGCTGGGCATGCTCGCCAGCACCTCAGGCGGAATGCTGCGCAGGCCCACCTGCGCGCCCTCGATCAGCCCGGTCAGGGCGGTGACCGAGCCAAAATTCGGCGTCCCCAGCAGGATTGCCCGGCGCACCTTTGCCGCACCGGCTTGAGTGACCGGAAACTCGTTCCCGTCCAGCACATCGGCGCTGCCGTAGCGCAGGTAGTAACGACTGACCAGGCCGCCCATGCTGTGCGCCACCAGATCGACCTTGAGCTGCGGATCAGCGTAGTCCAGGCGGATCTGTTCGATCAGCGCGTCCAGGCCGCGCACCGCCTGCAGATTGTCCTGGCGCCAGTCGTAGAGATGGACATAGTAACGGCGCTGACCGGGGGCGGCCGCTTCCCCGAGCCGGCCCGGCGCATAGCCGCCGGCATCGGCCAGAGTGCGCACGATGGCGCCGTAGAAGTCCTGCCCCGCCGCCGACTCGAACAGCGCATAGGGCTGCAGCTGATCGCCGGCGTCCGCGTCGGGGGCGCCCAGGGGCACGGCCAGATCGCGATAGTCACTGGTCAGCAGTTTGCTCAACGGCCCCGGCCACACTTCCTCGCCGCTGCCCGCGTCACGCAGCCGCGCGCCAAGGATGCCGTGCACCAGCACCACCGGCGGCTGCGGGTGATCGCTGCGGCTGCTGGCATAGAGCCGGGCCAGATCGGGTCTGGACTGCGGACCGCTGCAGCCAAGCAGCGCCAGCAGGCACAGTACTGAGCACCAGCCCAGGCGCTGAGGACGCAACTTGCTCTTGGTCATGATCTCCGTCACCCAACCATCCGGCCTGCAAATCCTCTCCTGTCGGACCGGATGGGATCAAATGCGATCACAGTCGTCCGCATTGCGCGCCAGCCCGCCAACGCAAACGCAATCTGCCCCCTATAATCAAAAGTCAGCTACCTCAAAGCAGTCCAAGGAATCGCCGATGAGTGCACGTCCCGAACTCGATCCTACCCTGGTGCAAGCGATCATGGCCGAGTGCCGACGGCCGTTTCCGAATTCGCGGAAGATCTACATCCAGGGCTCGCGGGACGACCTACAGGTGCCGATGCGCGAAGTTGGTCAGGCGCGCACCGCCAAGTCCTTTGGTGCGGAGCTGAACCCATCGCTGTATCTGTATGACACCAGCGGGCCCTATACCGACCCGGCCGCCGAGATCGATCTGGCTGAAGGCCTGGCGCCGATGCGCGCGGACTGGATCGCCGAGCGCGGCGATGTGGAAACCCTGGTCGGCCCGACTTCCGCCTTCGGCGCCGAGCGCCTCACTGATCCGCGTACCGCGCACCTGCGCTTCACCGCGCATCGACCGCCGCTGCGGGCCAAGGCCGGCGCCAACGTCAGCCAAATGCACTACGCCCGCCGCGGCATTGTCACACCGGAGATGGAATACATCGCGATCCGCGAGAATCAGCGCATCGATGAGATGCGCGACGAGGGCCTGCTCAAGCACCATCCTGGTAACAGCTTTGGAGCCAGTCTGCCCGGATTGATCACCCCGGAATTCGTCCGCGACGAGGTCGCCCGCGGCCGCGCCATCATTCCCTGCAACATCAATCACCCGGAACTGGAGCCGATGATCATCGGCCGCAACTTCCTGGTGAAGGTCAACGCGAACATTGGCAACTCGGCGGTGTCCAGTTCCATTGCCGAAGAAGTGGAGAAAATGGTTTGGGCGATCCGTTGGGGCGCGGACACGGTGATGGATCTGTCCACCGGCAAGCACATCCATGAGACCCGCGAGTGGATCCTGCGCAACTCGCCGGTGCCGATCGGCACCGTGCCGATCTATCAGGCGCTGGAGAAGGTCGACGGCAAGGCCGAAGAGCTGACCTGGGAAATCTTCCGCGACACCCTGATCGAGCAGGCCGAACAGGGGGTGAGCTATTTCACCATTCATGCCGGTGTGCGCCTGCCCTTCGTGCCGCTAACCGCCAAACGGGTCACCGGCATCGTTTCCCGCGGCGGCTCGATCATGGCCAAGTGGTGTCTGGCCCATCACAAGGAAAGCTTCCTCTACGAGCGCTTCGAGGAGATCTGCGAGATCATGAAGGCCTACGATGTGGCCTTCTCGCTGGGCGACGGGCTGCGTCCGGGATCGATTGCCGATGCCAACGACGAAGCGCAGTTCGCCGAGCTCGACACCCTGGGCGAACTGACCCAGATCGCCTGGAAGCACGACGTGCAGACCATGATCGAGGGACCCGGCCACGTGCCCATGCAGCTGATCAAGGAGAACATGGATCGGCAGCTGGAGAAGTGCGGCGAGGCGCCCTTCTACACGCTTGGCCCGCTAACCACCGACATCGCCCCGGGCTACGACCACATCACTAGCGGCATCGGCGCGGCGATGATCGGCTGGTTCGGCACCGCGATGCTCTGCTACGTCACGCCCAAAGAGCATTTGGGCCTGCCCAACAAGGACGACGTGCGCGAAGGCATCGTCACCTACAAGATCGCCGCCCACGCCGCCGATCTGGCCAAGGGCCATGTGGCCGCCCAGGTCCGCGACAACGCGCTGTCCAAGGCCAGATTCGAGTTCCGCTGGGATGATCAGTTCAATATTGGACTGGATCCAGACAAGGCCAAGGAGTTCCACGACGAAACGCTGCCCAAGGAGGCGCACAAGGTCGCCCACTTCTGTTCCATGTGCGGGCCGCATTTCTGCTCGATGAAAATCACCCAGGATGTGCGCGAATACGCCGAACAGTTGGGGGTGCAGGAAGACCAGGCGCTGGATAAGGGAATGCAGGAGAAAGCCGCCGAGTTTCGCTCCGGCGGCGGTGAAATCTACCGGGAGGCTTAGGACATGAGCACCGAGGAAGTCGCAGAGCAGCCCGCCGTCAGCCACGGCTCGGGCGCCTACATCAAGGGCAAGGCCAAGTGGCTGCTGGGAGCGCTACTGGCCTATGTGGTGATCATTCTGGCGCTGATGTTCTTTTGGAGCGGCGATCCGGACAGTTTCTCCCCGGTCAAGGTTGCGCAGCAGCACGCCAACGAGCATCAGCGCGACGTGGTACCCGGCTATGTGACCGTACATACCACCGTCGAGCTGGCCGAGACCCTGCTGCACAAAAAGGGCGGCTACTTCAGCAACGACGTCTTTCCGCCGGGCGTGATCATGGACGACGTGCCGGAGTGGGAATTCGGCGTGCTGCAGCAGCTGCGCGACATGGCCCTGGCTCTGCGCAACGATTTTTCGCGCTCACAGACCCAAAGTCAGGACGATGCCGACCTGCGCGAAGCCCATCCGCTGCTGTCTTTCGCCAACGACAGCTGGATGCTGCCCTCCAGCGAGAGCCAGTACGCCCAGGCCATCGTTCATCTGCGCAGCTATCTGGATCGGCTCAGCGATGAGGACGATGCCGACGCGCAGTTCTACGCCCGCGCCGACAATCTGGCCAGCTATCTGACCCTGGTCGAGAAACAGCTCGGCAACTTCTCCCAGCGCCTGTCGGCCAGCGTCGGCCAGGTGCGCCTGAACACCGACCTGTCCGACGAGCCCACGGCCCGCCAGTCCACGCCCGGCAATCGACTGGTGGTCACCCGTACCGAGTGGATGCAGATCGACAACGAGTTCTACGAGGCCCGCGGCGCCTGCTATGCGCTGATCCATCTGCTCAAAGCCGTGCAGCACGATTTCGCCCCGGTGCTGGAAGACAAGAACGCATTGGTCAGCCTGCGTCAGATCATCCGCGAGTTGGAGAATACCCAGGATCCGATCTGGAGTCCGGTGATCCTCAACGGTGGCGGTTTCGGCGCCTTCGCCAATCACTCGCTGGTGATGGCCAACTACATCTCCCGCGCCAGCGCCGGGTTAAGCGATTTGCGCGAACTGCTGGATCGGGGTTGATCGCAATATCTGCCTTGGATAAAGCTGCCCCACTGCGGCAGGCTGAGGCGATTGACAGACTCAACTTTCCGGCGCGAGCTCGATGAACCTTCCGACCCTGCTACTGCTCAGTGCCTTGGCTGCAGATGCAGCGCAGCCCAGCGGCGGTCAGGGTCTGGGTCCGGGTGCCTTCGCCGACCACATGACGCCGGCCCAGGTCGATGAGCTGATCGCCATCCAGGAACAGGGGGTAGCCAAGCTGCGCCAGCTCGGCATCCAGCCCAAGGCCGGCAAGGTGCTGGGCATGCGCTGGCCGCTGGCACCCGAGCCGGGCTATGGCAGCGACTGGATAGGCGTTTCCAACTTTGTTGATTTGGACAGCGCCTTCCCCGAATCGCTGCGCGACTACGCCTGCGGACAGCGCAGCTACGACACCGCCGAAGGCTACAACCATCAGGGCACCGACATTTTCCTGTGGCCGTTCAGCTGGACCTTGATGGACGCCGGCGCAGTCGACGTGGTGGCGGCCGCCGACGGGGTCATCGTGGGCAAGCGCGACGGCAGCTTTGATCGCGAATGCAGCTTCAACAGCAATCCGCCGAATTTCGTCTTCGTCGAACATGC
>JAUIFV010000184.1 GCA_030430155.1 Gammaproteobacteria bacterium | reverse complement strand
ACCCAGCTGGGGTCAGCAGGATCCTACCGAGCTGGCCAACTGGATCGTTGAAGATCGCCTGCCGGTGCGCTTTCAGGTGCAGCTGCACAAGTTGCTTTGGGGTGATGTTCCTGGACGATAGGGCTGAGGGCTGAGGGCTGAGGCCGGGCCCAGGGCACAGGGCACAGGGCTCAGGGCACAGGGCCCAGATCCAATGGGCTTCGTAGCGAGGTGGTCGGAGGAATTGGCAGCGTGTTTACCGGGTTGATACAGGCGGTGGGGTCGCTGCAGCGTGCTGAGCAGCACGGCGGCGGTTTGCGCTGGTGGGTGGATGCCGGTGAGCTGCTGGCCGATGGCGCCGAGCTGGGTGAAAGCATTGCGGTTTGCGGCGTTTGTTTGACCGCGGTGGCCTTTGAGGGTCGGGCCTTTGCTGCCGATCTGGCAGTGGAGACGCTGAATCGCACTACGCTGGGTCAGCTGCAGACTGGCGCGGCAGTGAATCTGGAACGCGCGGTGCTGCCGACGACTCGACTGGGTGGTCATCTGGTCTCCGGCCACGTCGATGGCGTAGGCGCGGTAAGCCGCATCGTTACCGAGGGCGCCGGTCAGCGCTGGACCTTCAGCGCCCCGCCTGAGCTGTTGCGCTTCATCGCGGTCAAGGGCTCGATCTGCGTTGAGGGCATCAGCCTGACCGTGACCGATGTGGATGCCCGCGGCTTCGGGGTGGCCCTGGTACCGCACACTCTGCAGCACACCAATCTGCACACCCTGGCTGTAGGTAGTCCGGTGAACCTGGAAGTTGACCAGATCGCCCGCTACGTAGAGCGCCTGATGAGCGCCACGCCGAGGTAATTCGGCTACCCTGTGCCACCCGTTTTGCAGAGCAGTCCTGATGTCCTTCGACTCCATACCCGCCATTCTCGACGACCTGGCGCAGGGCCGGATGGCCGTGATCCTCGACGATGAGGATCGCGAGAACGAGGGCGATCTGATCATGGCCGCCGCCAAGGTGCGCCCGGAGGACATCAACTTCATGGCCCGCCACGCGCGCGGCCTGATCTGCCTGGCACTGACCGCGGAGCGCTGTGCTCAGCTGGCGCTGCCACCAATGGTGCGTGACAACCGCACCAGCCACGGCACCGCCTTCACGGTGTCCATCGAGGCAGCCAGCGGCGTTACCACCGGTATTTCCGCCTACGATCGCGCCCACACCGTGCGCACCGCCGTGAAGCCCGATGCGCAACCCTCTGACTTGGTTCAGCCTGGCCATATTTTCCCGCTGCAGGCGCGGCCTGGCGGGGTACTGACGCGTGCCGGTCACACCGAGGCGTCTGTCGATCTGGCGCTACTGAGCGGCAGCGAACCGGCCGGTGTGCTGGTGGAGATCATGTCCGAAGACGGCAGCATGGCACGCACGCCGGAGCTAATCGAATTCGCCCGAGAGCACGGCCTGAAGATCGGCACCATCGAAGACCTGATCCGGCATCGGCTGAGCACCGAGCAAACCGTGGTTCGCCAGCTGGAGCGTGAAGTGCAGACCCCCTTCGGCCCGTTCCAACTGGTGGTTTATCGCGATCTGCCCGGTCGGCAGCAGCACTACGCGCTGGTACGCGGCAGGCCCAGCGCGGATCGCGCGGCCTTGGTCCGCGTCCACGTCAAGAACTGGTGGAGCGATGTGCTGGCAATCGAGCATGCCGATTTCGGGTTGCCGCTGCGCTCGGCGTTGGAGTCCGTAGCCGCAGCCGGCGAAGGCGTGGTGGTGGTGCTCGGCGAGCGCCGCGATGACGATGAGCTGCTGCGTCAGCTCAGCGCAGCCGGTGCGCCAGCGGCGGTCCAGCCCCAAAACGACGGATCGGTGCCAGCGTGGCGGCAGTCTGGCATTGGCGCCCAGATCCTTCGTGACCTGGGTCTGGGCAAGCTGATCGTGCTCGGAACGCAGCGCCGCTTTACCGGACTGTCCGGTTTCGGCCTGCAGATCGTCGACTATCGCGACGCTGGCGAGGCCTAGCCAGTGGCAACCAAGCCTGAAGCGAGCAGCGCGCCGCCGCGCCAGTTCCGCTACTTTGATCTGGTCATGGTGGCCTTTGTCACCGTGTTCCTATGCGCCAATCTGATCGGACCGGCCAAGCCGGCAGAGATTGCCGGCTTCACCTTCGGTGCCGGGGTGCTGTTCTTCCCGCTGTCGTATGTCTTCGGCGACATCCTTACCGAGGTCTACGGCTACGCACGGGCCAGACGGGTGGTGTGGGCGGGCTTTGTGGCGATGAGCTTTGCCGCGCTGATGGCCAGCGTGGTGGTGGCGCTGCCGCCGGCTCAAGGTTGGGAGCAGCAAGAGGCCTACGCGGCGGTATTCGGACAGACCCCACGCATCGTGCTGGCCTCGCTGCTGGCCTACTGGGCCGGTGAATTCACCAACTCCTATGTGCTGGCGAAGATGAAGCTGTGGACCGAAGGGCGCTGGCTGTGGACGCGCACCATTGGCTCGACGATCTTCGGCGAGGGCGTCGATTCGCTGATCTTCTACCCGGTTGCCTTTGCCGGGATCTGGTCCACCGAGCTGCTGCTCAGCGTGATGTTCTCCAATTACCTGCTCAAGGTGCTATGGGAGGTGCTGCTGACGCCTGTGACCTACAAGATCGTCGGCTTCCTCAAGCGTGCCGAACAGGTCGATCACTACGACCGCGATACCAACTTCAGTCCGTTCAGCCTGAGCGTGAAATAGGGTCGCAACGACGGTTTTCTGCCGCACTGCAACATTCGACGTCAACGTGGTACCGTCGCCAGTCCCGAAACTGGCGGTAGACGGCGCTGCGCGAGGCACTATGGCGATCAACGACGACGATCTGGACAAGCTTTGCTTTTTGGCCCGGCTGGCGCTGAATGAGGGTGACCGCGCGCCGCTGAAGAGCGATCTGCAGCGGATGCTGGGCTTTGTCGATAGCCTGCGTGATGCCGATGTGGGCGACTGCGCGCCGATGGCGCACCCGCACGACAGCGATCTGCGCAGGCGCGTGGACGCCGTCAGCAGCGGCGATCAATGCGATCAGCTCACCGCGCTGGCGCCGGCCGCCAGCGCCGGCATGTTCCTGGTTCCCAAGGTGATCGAATGAGCCTGCCGACCACCGTAGCCGGCCAACTGGATGCGCTGGCCGCTGGCCACTGCCAGGCTGCTGATCTGATCCAAGCCGCACGCGAGCAGGGCTGCCGTCATGCCGATCTCAATGCCTGGATCAGCGAGGTGGAGCCAACGGCGCCCGCTGCAGCGGAAAACGCCAAACTCGGTGGTATTCCCTACGCGCACAAGGATTTGTTCTGCACCGCAGGAGTGCGTACCACCTGTGGTTCGAAGATGCTGGCCGACTTCGTGCCGCCCTATTCGGCCACCGTGCATGAGCGCCTGGATCGCGCTGGTGCGGTGCTTATGGGCAAGGCCAACATGGACGAGTTCGGGATGGGTTCGTCCAACGAGCACAGCCATTTCGGGGCGGTGCTCAATCCCTGGGACCGCCAGCGCGTGGCGGGGGGCTCTTCTGGCGGTTCGGCCGCTCTGGTTGCCGCCCGCGTGGTGCCTTTTGCCACCGCCACCGACACCGGCGGATCGATACGTCAGCCGGCCGCATTCTGCGGGGTCAGCGGGATCAAGCCCACCTACGGCCGCGTCTCGCGCTGGGGCATGGTCGCCTACGCCTCAAGTTTGGATCAGGGCGGAGTGATCGCGCAGACCGCCGAAGACTGCGCACTCGTGCTGCAGCAGATGGCAGGCTTTGACGAGCGCGATTCCACCTCCCTGCAAGCACCCGTGGACGACTACCGCCAGGCCCTGCAGCAGCCGCTGCGCGGGCTGCGTATCGGCGTGGCCAAGTGCTTTTTCGGCAGCGGCGTCAGCGACCCGGTCGCCGTCGCGGTCAACGCTGCGCTGGCGCAGATGGAAGCTCAGGGCGCGGTGCTGGTGGACATCGATCTCAGCCACGCCGAGTTGGCCATCGCCGCCTACTATCTGATCGCCCCGGCCGAGGCTTCCAGCAATCTGTCCCGCTACGACGGCGTCCGTTACGGCTATCGCTGTGAGCAGCCTAGAGACCTGGACGATCTTTACCGACGCACGCGTTCGGAGGGCTTTGGTGCGGAAGTGCGCAAGCGTATCTTGCTCGGCACCTACGCGCTCTCGGCCGGCTACTACGACGCCTACTATCTGCGTGCTCAGAAGGTGCGCCGGCTGATTGCCGGTGATTACAGTCGAGCCTTTGAGGGGGTCGATCTGATTGCCGGCCCGACCGCGCCGACGGTGGCCTTCAAGCTGGGCGAGAAGCTGGCGGACCCGCTGGCAATGTACGCCTCGGACGTGAACACGGTGGGCGTAAACTTGGCCGGATTGCCGGCAATGTCGATCCCCTGTGGCTTCGACCAGGGCTTGCCGATAGGTCTGCAGCTTATCGGTCCCGCGCTCAGCGAGGCGCGGCTGCTGGCCGCCGCCCACCAGTACCAACTGCACACCGGCTGGCACCAGCAGCGGCCGGGCACCAGCGGAGTACCGTCATGAGCGCGGCCGTAGACGCCTGGGAAGCGGTGATTGGTCTGGAAGTGCATGTGCAGCTGCGCACCGCATCGAAGATGTTCTCCGGTGCCGCCACGGCCTACGGTGCCGAGGCCAACTGTCAGGCCAATGTGGTCGACGTAGCCCTGCCCGGGGTGCTGCCGGTGGTCAACGCCGAGGCAATCAACAAGGCGATTCGCTTCGGTCTGGCAGTCGGCGGAGATATTTCTGCCGACAGCGTGTTCGACCGCAAGAACTATTTTTACCCTGATCTGCCCAAGGGCTATCAGCTCAGCCAGTTCGCCCAGCCCATAGTCGCTGGCGGACTGGTCCACGCACGCAGGGCGGACGGTAGCCTACTGCAGGTGCAGCTGACCCGAGCGCATCTGGAAGAGGACGCCGGCAAAAGCATCCACGACGCCTTCGCCGGTGCCACCGGGGTGGACTACAACCGCGCCGGAACGCCGCTGCTGGAAGTGGTCACCGAGCCGGTGCTGCATAGCGCCGCGGACGCTGTGGCCTACCTGAAGGCGCTGCACACGCTAGTGCGCTGGCTGGGGATATGTGACGGCAACATGCAGGAAGGATCATTCCGCTGTGACGCCAACGTCTCGGTACGACCGCGCGGTTCCGATCAGCTGGGCGTGCGTTCGGAGGTCAAGAACGTCAACTCCTTCCGCTTTGTGGAGAAGGCGATCAGCTACGAGATCGAGCGCCACATTCGGCTCTGCGAGCGCGGTGAGCAGCCGGTGCAAGAAACCCGGCTGTATGACGCCGCTCGCGATCAGACCCGATCCATGCGCAGCAAGGAGTACGCCGAAGACTATCGCTACTTCCCCGATCCCGATCTGCCGCCGCTACGGCTGAGCGAGGCGGAGATCGCTGCACAGCGCGAGCAGCTGCCGGAGCTGCCGCAACAGCGCTATCGGCGCTATCTGGAGGAGTTGGGGCTGAGTGACTACGACGCCGATTTGCTCAGCACCGAGCGCGCCCTTTCGGACTATTACGAACAGGTGGCCGCCGCCGCCGGCGACGCCAAGCTGGCCGCCAACTGGGTGCTGGGCGAATTCAGCGCCGCCCTCAACAGCGCCCAGCTCAATGTCGAAGACAGCCCGCTGGACAGCGCTCGACTGGGTGGGTTGTTGGCCAAGCTGGCTTCCAAGGAAATCAACGGCAAGATCGCCAAGAAGGTCTTCGAGGCGATGTGGCGCAGTGCCGACAGCGCAGCTGAGGCCATCGACAGGTTGGGCCTGAAGAAGATCGACGACAGCGCCGCCCTGGCCGCCATGGTGGACCAACTGATCGCCCAGCATCCTGAGCAGTGGGCGCAGCTGCAGCAGGGCCAGGACAAGCTGCTGCAGTTCTTTATCGGCCAGGCCATGCGCGCAACCCGCGGTCAGGCTGACGCGGGTGTGCTGCAGGGGATGATCAGGGACCGGTTGGGGCAGTAGGGGCAGGGCCCAGGGCCCAGGGAATAGGGCCCAGTAGAGCAGCGATAACACTGGCGAATCGGCTTAAATCACCCGCGAGTAGCGTGGTTTCTCTTCGCTAGCTACCGGCCGCTCGGTGCGATGCAGATAGGCGTCGAAGCACATCGCGATGGGGCGCAGCAGGAAGCGGCCGCGCGGACTGACCTCGATGCCGTCGCTGTGGATGCTCAGTAGACCGTCCTCCGCCAGGGGGATCAGGCGTTTGAGGTCCGCGGCGAAGTACTCGTCGACGCAGATGCCGTGGCGCAGCCCGAACTGGCTGAAGTCCAATCGGCCCTGACACATGATTGCCCCAATGGCCGCGCGACGGATGTGGTCGTCGGCGCTCAGAACAATGCCTCGATCCACCGGCAACTGGCCGTTTTCGATGCGCTGCTGCCATAGCGGCAGCAGGCGCTGGTTCTGCACGTAGGCGTCGCCCACGCTGCCTATTGCGCTCATTCCCAGACCAATCAGATCGCATTGGGCGTGGGTGCTGTAGCCCTGGAAGTTGCGCTGCAGGCTGCCGTTGGCCAAGGCCAGCGCCAGCTCATCATCGGGTAGTGCGAAGTGATCCATGCCGATGTACACGTAGCCAGCGGCCTGCAGGCGGTCGACGCACAGCTGCAGCAGCGCTAGCTTGGCTTCGGAACTGGGGAGGTCCTCGTCGCGAATCTGCCGCTGCGCCTTGAAGCGGCTCGGCAAGTGGGCGTAGCTGTAGGTGGCGATGCGACCGGGACGGGCACCTATGACCGCGTCCAAGGTGGCGCCAAAGCCTGCCAAAGTCTGCTTGGGCAAACCGTAGATCAGATCGACATTGATCGAGCGGAAACCCAGCGCCTTGGCTTTGTCGATCAAGCCCAGGGTTGCTTCCGCACTTTGGATGCGGTTGATCGCCTTCTGCACTGGGGAATCGAAGTCCTGGATACCCATGCTGACCCGATTGAAGCCCAAAGCTGCGAGCTCGCTCAGGTCTTCTGGAGTGGTCATCCGCGGGTCGATCTCGATACCGAACTCGCGGCGATCAGCGGGGGCGAATCGGAAATGCTTGGCCAGCGTATCGACCAGTTCACCTAGTTCTTCGGGACGGTGAAAATTGGGGCTACCGCCGCCCAGGTGCAGCTGTTTGACCTGCCGATCCTGGTCGTAGAGGCGTGCCTGCAGCTCGATTTCCCTCGCCATCAGCTGCAAATAGTCGCTACCGCGCTGGCGGTCCCGCGTGATGATGCGAGTGCAGCCGCAATAGAAGCAGGGGTTGGTGCAAAACGGCAGGTGCAGGTATAGCGAGATCGGCTTAGGAACGGGGTCGCCATTGCTGATCTGCACCTGGTGCAGATAGCTGTCGGTTTCAAAGGCTTCCGTGAACTGTGGCGCGGTGGGATAGGAGGTGTAGCGCGGCCCGGCCAGGTCGTAGCGCCTGATCAGTTCGGCATCAAACTCAGCAATCGTAGTGCGGTCAGCGTCCATGAGCGGAGACTACGCCGGCCCGTGGTCGCCACATTGACCTAGGTCAAACACCTGCCGCGCTGACCATAGCCGGCGTTTGGTCTGGTCAAAAAAACAGAGGCCGCCCGAAGGCGGCCTCTGCAATCTAGCTCATAGCGCCTGAGGCGCTACGCTGACACTTAGCGGCGAATCACCACCACCGCGGCACCGGCCAGAACCAGGACCAGCAGCAGCAGGCCCAGCTGATTCAGGGTCGGGACCTGGGTGGCGACAAAGCCCACCACTAGCTCAGCGACGTTGTTGACCAGATTCGGGTCATCGGTGCTCGTGGTGACGCTGACGCTGGAGAGCAGATCGCCCGGAGCCACGACGGCAACGGTGATCGCGCAGGCGGTACTGGCGCCCACGCCCAGGCTGGCCACGGTCCAGGTCACGCTGTTGCCGGCGGCAACCGCGCCGCAGGTGCTGGACACGAAGCTGACCTTGCCCGACAGGGTCAGGGTGAAGGCCAGATCGGCAGCGGTGCCCGGACCAGCGTTGGTGGCGGTCGCGGTGTAGGTGAACTGAGTGCCCACGCCCAGGCTGCCCATCGGGGCATCGCTGGTCAGGGTCACACCGACGTCGGCCGGGAAGGGCACGCCAGCCAGACTGGCAGTCGACGCGTTGTTGCCCGGGGTCGGATCGTTGGTGGTGGTGGCAATGTTGGCCGTGTTGTCGATCGGGCCGAAGTTGTTCACCGAGGTAACGATGTCACAGGTAGCGTTGGCGCCGTTGGCCAGCATGCCAATGGTCCAGGTCACGTCCTGACCGGCCACAGCGGCGGCGCAGGTGTTGGACACGTAGGTCAGGTTGGCCGGCAGCGAATCGGTGACGACCACGTTATCGGCATCGCCCGGACCAGCATTGGCGGCGGTCAGGGTGTAGGTGATCATCGAACCAACCACCAGTGGGCTCGGCGCAGCAGCGGTCTTGGTGATGGACACGTCAGCGTCGCTGGCGACCGGGTCACCAATGACGTTCATGACGATGTTCATGCCCGCGAAGCCGATGGCGCTGGTCGGGGTCGGGGTGGTAACGCCGCAATCGGCCGCTTCCAGGAAGCTCGGGCCAGTCTCACCAGCGGCATTGGAGCCGATGAAGAAGGAGTGGCCGGCGCCCTGACCGTTCGGGGTGAACACCTCGGCCACCAGCTCGGTGCCCGGCGGGATGGAGGCGGTCAGCGGCACGGCCAGGATGGTTGCCATCTGATCGGCCACGGTCAGGTTGGCAGTGCCAACCAGGGTAGCGGTGCCGGCCGGGTAGGCGCCGCCCGCATTGGAATACACGTTCACGGTAACCGGCTGCGAACCGCCGGCGCCAGTGGCAGTCTCGATACCGAACTGCACTTCGCAGACGTCAAAACCGCCCGGGAAGGCGGCAATACTGAAGGCGCGGGAATAGCCGTTATCGGTGTGCAGGCCACCGGCGTTGCAGCTCACGCTGTTCAGCGGAGTAATGGTCTGAGCATTGGACTGGGTCAGCGTGATCGCGCCACAGCCACCTTCGGGATTCGGGAAGGTAACGCTGGGGCCGCCACCGTTGGGGTCACTACTGAAGGTCTGCGCGACCGCGGCGGAGCCGACAATGGCGGCCAGTCCGAGGGCAAGGTGACCCAGGGGTCGAAAATTGGGAAGCATCGTCTGTCTCCTAAAGCGAACGTGTTCTCGTTATGAGCTGCTCAGCTGGGCAACTAGCCATTGGCTATGGCGCAGGGCAGAAAACATCGGCCCAGCCGACTGCAGGAGAATACCCCAATGAATCTTGTCGATCCACAGTTCGACCCCCCGCTAGTGCACGCAATCGCCTTGGAATGGCCATTTCGCTCCCTTTCGCGCGGATCCACGGGCGGCGCGGGTGCTGGTTGGATTGCGATTGCCGAATGGATCGGTGCAATCCGGGATAAACTTGCGCTTTCGCCGCGGCGCCGCCGGGGCCGCGGTGAACCACATCGGGAGGATGGGTGACTGAGCGACCTGGACAAGATCCTGGATGACGATCTGGATCCGGCCGAAACCAAGGAGTGGGTGGATGCGCTGGAGTCGCTGATCGCCGCCGACGGTCCGGAGCGTGCCCACTATGTGCTGGAGCGGATGGTCGAAGTGACCCGGCGCGCAGGCGCCTTTTTGCCCTTCCAGCCGACCACCGAGTACATCAACACCATCGCCCCGCAGCTGGAGGCCAAGGGCGACGGCGATGCGGCGATGGAATGGCGGATTCGCTCG
>JAUIFV010000183.1 GCA_030430155.1 Gammaproteobacteria bacterium | reverse complement strand
GGCTGTTCGGCGGCATGGCCGGCTGCGCGATGATTGGCCAATCGGTGATCAACGTGAAATCCGGCGGTCGCGGGCGACTCTCGGCGCTGGTTGCCGGCGGCGCGCTGCTGCTGTTGGTGGTCTTTGCCGGCCACTGGGTGGCACAGATCCCGATGGCGGCGCTGGTAGCGGTGATGATCATGGTCTCTATCGGCACCTTCAGCTGGAGTTCGCTGGTGAATCTGCGACGTCACCCCGCCAGCTCCTCGGTGGTGATGTTGGGCACCGTCGCCGTCACCGTCTTCAGTCACGATCTGGCCAAAGGCGTGCTTACCGGCGTGCTGCTGTCGGGGATCTTCTTCGCCCGCAAGGTCGCGCGGGTGCTGCACATCCAGTCCAGACTGATTGAATCCGGGCAGCTGCGCTGCTACCAGGTCACCGGTCAGGTATTCTTCGCCTCGGCTGATCGCTTTGTCTCCGGCTTTGATTTTCGCGAAGTGATTGCCGAAGTCCGAATCGACCTGAGCAACGCGCATTTCTGGGATTTGAGTGCGGTCGCAGCGCTGGACAAGGTGGTGCTGAAGTTCCGCCGCGAGGGCACGACGGTGAGCCTGATCGGACTCAACGCAGCCAGCGCGACCATCGTTGATCAACTCGCCGTCCACGACAAAGACGCCGCTGCTCGGCTGATGGCTGAGCACTAGCCAGTCAGATCTGCCTGGCGCTGAAGCGCAGACCCCGCGCACGACCCTGCCTGCGCGGGACCCCAACGTAAGGAAACCCCAGTTCATGAGCTCAGTCCTGATCAACGAAGGCGGACGAGTCTTGGCCGCCGTCGATGCTTCGATCTACGCCCGCAGCGTGGCCGAACTCGCCGCCTGGGCGGCGCATCGACTGCAGGCGCCGCTGGAGCTGTTGCGCACGCTGGAGCGGGACCATCACAACATCGGCAGTGACCTCAGCGGCAGCCTGTCGCTCGGTGGCCAGGAAGAGCTGCTGGCCAAGCTGACCGAGTTGGACGAGCAGCGCGGCAAGCTGGCACAGGAACACAGCCGCATCTTGCTCTCCGAACTGCAGCAGTTTCTGAGTCAGCGCTGCAGCGTCCAGGCGCAGGTGCGCCAGCGTCACGGCGAACTGGTGGACGCGCTGCTGGAATCGGAATCAGGCGTGCGCCTGTTCGTACTCGGCAAGCGCGGCGAACATGCCGATTTCGCCAAGGGGCATCTGGGCAGCAACCTCGAGCGGGTGATGCGCTCGGTGCATCGCCCGGTGCTGGTCGCGGCAAGGAGCTTCAGGCCCATCACTCGCTTCATGATTGCCTACGACGGCAGCGCGACCACCCGCAAATGCGTGGAAATGGTCTGCGCCAGCCCGCTGCTGAGAGGCCTGCAGTGCGCCCTGCTGCACGTCGGCGAACCCAGCGCGCACGCCGCTCAAAGCATGCAGTGGGCCGAACAACAGCTCATCAGCGCCGGCTTTCAGCCCTTGGTGCAGGTCACCGCTGGCGCGCCCGAGCAAGTGCTCGCCGCCCAGGTAAAGGATCGACAGATTGATCTGCTGGTGATGGGCGCCTATGGCCACTCCAAGATTCGCAGCCTGATCGTCGGCAGCACCACCACCCAGGTGTTGCGCAGCTGTCTGGTGCCGGTGCTGCTACTGCGCTGAAGCAGCGCAGCCGGCCCGGTCAACTTCGATTTCCGTTCTGACTGCGCCGCGTCAGCGAGGTGGATAGGCCTCCGGCGCGGCCGTGCTATGGTTTTCGCAGAGCCTAGGAGTCTGCGTGGCAGAAGGGTTGGAGGCGAAACGGATGCCATAGTGATTGAGGGCGTCTATCGAAGTGGCGCGCATAGCGGCTCTATGCAAGTCCGACGATAGGCGGCATCAATTGCTAGGGCGCCGTTGCAGCCCCGACCTCTTCTGCCGCGCAGACTCCTAGAGCAAGAAACATCAAGAACCGGGGTCCCTAAGGCGCAATCATGGCCATACCCGATCAGGACATCCTGGTGTTGCTCCGTGATACTTGCCGCAACCTGGAAGACCCGCAGTCGCTGGCACGTTTTGCCGAACGGTCCGGTTGGTCGCCGTTTCACCTGCATCGCGAGTTTCATCGCGTCACTGGCGAGACCCCAAAGAAATACACCCGCCGATTGCGCCTGGAACGGGCGGCCGCGGCATTGGCGGCGAGCGATGCATCGATACTCGAGATTGCGTTGGCGGCAGGTTTTGCCAGCCACGAGGTCTTCACGCGCTCGTTCACGCAGCACTTCGGCCGCTCACCGCGCGCCTACCGAAAGCACGCACTGGCCACCGCAACACCGGACCAACGACACCGCCATCAAACGCTGGTGCGCACCGTCAGCCCCTGCGTCGGCCTGTTCCATATCGACAATCGACCCCACACCGGCCGGAGCACTGCCATGACGACCAAGAACATCCACTGCGTTACGCTGGACGAGCAACCCATCCTGTACATCCGCCGCCAAGTCGAGCAGAGCGCACTGCAGCCGCTGTTTGCCGAGTGTTTTCCGAAACTGTTTGCGCACGGAATGCAGCATGGACTTGCCATCACCGGTAACCCGATCGCTCGCTATGTCGATCTGGGACCTGGACTGTGGACAGTCGACTGCATCATTCCGCTCGGCCAGGAAGCCGAACCGGGCGACGGCATGGACAAAGGGACGCTGGCCGGCGGCAACGTCGTGAAGGGTTCACACTTTGGCCCCTACGAAGAGCTCGACAAAGCGTACGTCGCGATGCAGAAGTGGATGCAGGACCAAGGGCTCAAGGCCGGTGGACCACACTGGGAGCAGTACGTGACCGATCCAGGTGAGGAACCGGAGCCGTCCAAGTGGCAGACGGACGTGTATTGGCCGGTTGGTTGAGTGCGGACCGGGGTTATCTGGGTCATCTGGGGGCAAGAGGCAACTGACGTCACCATTTCGATTCGGGCCCGTTGGTCTGGTTCCTAAGCCGCTGGCCCAGTCAGCCACCCGTCAGCAAGTTTCAATAAGCCCTAGATCGCCCTTCGGGACAGTTCAGCAAGCTGGGTACTCCGCTTTCAAATCCGTCCTGCATCACGCCATCGGCCACACCCATCTCGTCGACCCGCAGCACGCTCAGAGTAGTCCCGCGATTGGTTGCCGCCGTTCCGGCGACGCGCAAGCTGCCATCGTTGGCAATCTGCATGGCATGCCTGACACCACCCATTGGCATCATCCGTTCTGACCAAAGCAAATCACCGGTCGGGCCCGCATATTTGGCGATCGCCAACTCATCGTAGAGACATTCACTGGCCAATCCGCCCAAAACGTACACGTCGCCAGCGGCATTGATGCGCAAATCCATCGCCCGCTCGAACCAGGCCGTCGACGTACCGAAATAGCGCTCCCAAAGATTCTTACCATCGGAGCCCGCATACTTGATGACGACCCAGTCGCTGTCATCGGGGAAGCGCTCCGCGGCCCCGGAGATCAACACCGCGCCGCTCGAGTCAATGCGAACGCCGTAGGCCCGATAGCCGCCACCGGCTGGCCCTGGGTGGCCGTCGAACCACTGCACGGAGCCGTCGCTGCCCTTGTATTTGATGGTTGCCAGATCCCACTCGTCGACATCGACGTTGTAGTAGGTGCCTGTGCTAACGATGTCGTCGCTGTTATCGATTGCCAGTGCGAACGCCTCGCCATTGATTCCCAGTTGATCATCACTACTGGCCAGCCATTGCAGCGCGCCGGTGGCACCAGAGAACTTCAGAGTGGAGAACCCCCACAAACCCGCCCTGCCCGCCACCACGACGTCTCCGGCGGAGTCCACTGCTAGATCGTGAACCTCCCCGGAAACGCTGTTGTACTCCGTGGCCCACTGTTCTTCGCCGTCGGTACCCCGATACTTGACTACGGCGATACTGAACCCCATCCCGAGAGTCGGAGTCATTCCCGCCACGATCACGTCGTCATTGGCATCCAGCGCCATGGCCGATGGCGTCTGATGGCCTGTTCCGGGCGCGGAAGTGAATCGCGCATTCCAAAGCTCGCTTCCCGTAGTGCCGTCGTATTTGATCGTGTAGTAGTCGGTACGGGTCTGAATATCACCATAGGCGCCGCCGGTAACCAACACATTGCCCTGGCTATCCAGTGCCAGCGCGACCACTCTGTCGCTGGCGCCGCCATCGTAGCGTGTGCGCCACAGCCAGTTCCCGTCCGGATCAAGCTTGCCGGTGAGATAGTCGTAGCCGGTGCTGTTGTACTCGCAGCCAGCGACGAAGGTGTTGCCTTGGTCATCCACCGCAACGGCTCGCTGCTCCGAGTACGGTCCGGCACAACCGAAGGTGGTGTGGGTCTCAACAACACCCTCATCGGCCACCCACAAGGTAGTTCCAGCGTCCCCGTCCAGCTTTACCACCGCGAAGTCCGATCGCCCCCCAGACGAGTAGTCACTGGTGCCGACGAGCAAAGGGTTTCCAGCCCCGTCCACACCCATCCAGGCAACCATATCGCCGTTCTCTGCGGCACTGCGATAGTGCGAGGTCCACGCTTCAGAGCCGTCCGCACCGCTGAGCTTGAGGGTCATGATCTCGCTGACGCCGCTCGCATCGGAGGCCGTGCCGCTCACCAGCAGATCGCCGGAAGCGTCAAAGACCAGCGCGCGGACCAGGTCGGCGCCCGCCGCGCCGCCATCGTACTGGCGTGACCACAGCAGATCGCCGCTGCTACCGGCACGCTTTTGGATCAGGAAGTCCTCCATACCGGTGCTGCCTACCGAACCACCCAGAGCGACATCCCCAATGCCGTCGACCGTTATCACCGGTCTGGATTGGGGCGTACCGTCGGGCCCCGCTTCAGTGATGGCCCATTGCTCGGTTCCGTCGGCGCCGTCGTACTTGATCACGGCGAAGTCGTAGCCGATGCCGGAGTATTGACCCGCTACCAGCACGTCACCGGCAGAGTCGACGATCACCGAATCAACAGAGACCTGGAAATTGCCGCCGACCGCATACTGCGACTCCCATAGCACCGCACCATCACTTGCGGCCAGCTTGACGCTGATAAAATGGAACTCCTCGCTGATCCGCCCCGCCGCGCCAAAGATGAGGTCTCCGGCGTGATCGATCGCCAACACTGGTCTACGGAAAGTTTCCGCCTGGCCGCCGTTGTACTCGTAGGTCCACAACTCGGCTCCGCTGGCACCGTCGATCTTGATCGTGATCAGCCTTCCGACGCCGACAGAGCTGTTGCTGCTGTCGATGGTCCCAGCAACGTAGACGCCGCCAGCGGCATCCAGCACCAGATCATAGGGGAGATCATCGGCGATTCCGCCCGTCCATAGATGCTCCCAGATCAGTTCGCCAGTGGCACCGGCATACTTGACGGTGAAGATGTCCCAATCCAGGTCCCGCCCAAACACCCTTCCACTGACGTAGACGTCGCCTGCGGCGTCAATGGCCACTGCTCGACCATCACCCGATCTGGCCGGTGCGGCATTGCGCGTGGACCAGAGGATCTGTCCGTCAGGGTCATACTTCACGGTCAATAACGTGTTGGTGCTGCCACTGTAGGTACAACCGGTGACCACCGTGTTGCCTGCAGCATCGGTCGCGCTGGTACGCGGAAAGCCAAGCGATGACTCGCATGGAGCGGCCGACCACATGTCCGCCCTCGGCAAGTCAGTCAATACATTCCAAAGGACCACTTGAGCGCGCGTGGCCGCGGGGATAATCAGGCAAATGCCGGCCAGCGCCGACAGGAGCAGTCTGGGGGTCAAGTCCTTCTCCGATCTGATAGCCAATCGCCGTTTGCTCCCCATCCGAACGCCATCATAGGAATCGAAGGAACAGTTGCGCCATCAATCCACAAGTGACTCAATCAGGCAAGCAGAGATATCGCGACCTGATGGTTCTATTGATTGTCTCGACAGAGGAATATTCCTACACACGTCGAGCAAAACGCCTACAGACCTGGTCCGTCGGCAAAGGCTGGACGGGCCCCTGTGGGGGATTCAGCGACCGGGGCCGATTGCACGTCGAACATGGGTCTCTTCTCAAAGTTGCCACTCTACTTTTTATATTGCACCTGAGAAGCCCGCCAGCTGTGTTGGACGTCTTGCTCTTAAGCACAGGCTATGACCTGCGACGCCCGCCTTGCTGGCAAACCCAACCTTGCTAAGACATGGAAGTGCCGTGGCGGCCACGTGAGTTATTCAGGGAGTCCCTGGTCGGGGTTCGGTGCGCTAATCTGCGCCAAGTGCGCCTGCCAGCGAGCCAATTCTTCTGGCCGTTCGCCCCAGGCTTGATACAGGGCAATCAAGGCTTCGACCGTTTGCCGAGCGCGCCGGTGCGTTTTCGGCAGTTCCGATTCGATTTCGGTCAGCGACTGCGTCAGATGCTGCTCAGCATTGTGCCAATCTCCTGCTGCCGTCTCGGCCTTGCCCAGGCCCGCCAGATGCACGCCATAGTAGGAACGATTACGGGCGAATGCGGTGGCACTGCCAGCCACGGCTTGACGATGCAGCTCCACACCGCGTTCGATTTCGCCCGCTTCGACCAGATAGTTGCCGTAGTTGTGAGTCACCATGATCGAGCGGGGATGGCCCTCGCCGAGTTCGCTGACGGTCAACTCGAAAGCTTTCCGGTAATAGGGTGCCGATTCCTCGCGGCGTCCAGACTGGCGCAACGCACCGGCCAAGTTGGCGTAGACGTTGACCGTGACAATGTTCTCCGCCCCAAACACTCTGAGCTGGTCGGGTAGTAGCGCCTCCAACTGTGTCGCCGCACTGGCTGGATCATCCTGTTGTAGGGCCAGGACTGCGCGCGAGTTGCGGACCGCGATCGCGTCGGGATGGTCGGCCCCACGTGAAGCGGTCCATGCCGCCAGGACTCTATCGTAGATGGCTTCGGCCTCGTCGAAACGTTCCAAGTCGCCCAAAGTAATGGCCAGGTAGTACGCCTGCCGAAGTCGTTTCGGATCGTCGCTCGGAAGTTGCTGCTCCAAGCGTCGCGCCACCTCGATCAACCCATTAATGGCTGCGCCTGCACCTTCGCGGCGTCGGTCTATCCAAGCCGCCGAACCCATCAACAGCGTTGCCTGCAGGCTGTCGCTGCGGCCAGCCTGGGCGAGGGCTTCCAGTCCTTCCTCAGCGAGCGCCTTGGCCTGCTCGGTTTCATCTTCCTCGAGCAGCGCATCGACCAGGACCTGCAGACGCTCGATGGTGGTTGTGTCGGCTGCACCCTGCGCGGCTCGCGACTGCTCCCAGCTGCTGCGCAGAAACGGCAATGCCGCCTTGGTATCGATCAATGCCGCATAGCTACGACCAATGGAGAACTCCAGTTCCGAACGAATGTCGGGTTCGGATGCCCACTCTGAGGCGGCACGCTCGGCGGCCTCGTCGAGAAGCTTGCGCAGCAGCGTGGCGTCCATGTCTCTGGCGATCGTTGGATCGACTCCGGTGAGCAACTCGCCCAGGAAGTCAGCGACTTGGCCTGCCTTGTTCGCTTCCTGATCTGCTCGAGCCAGGGCGTCACGGGCCTGTATCAAACCGTGCACCGCGGCCAACAGTCCGACCACCAGGGCGAGAACGGCGATGGAGCCCATCAGCAGCGGACCGCGATGTCGGCGTGCAAATAGTCGCGTACGCTCCCAGCGGCTGACAGCGCCTGCCTTGATCGGCCGGTGGTGGAGCCAATTCTCGACGTCTTCCGACAGTTCGATGACGCTGGAGTAGCGCTGCTCTCTATCCGTAGCCAGGGCGCGATGCAAGATCCTGCGCAGCGTGCGCGGCAATCCGGCGACCGACTTGGCCAGTTCGCGCGCCGGACCCTCGCTGGCTTCGCCGCTGACGATCGCCTGCCAACCGGAGTCGTCTTGGGACGGCGCCGATGCCGCAAGCTCAAAGGCTCTAGTGGTGATCAATTGCAGCAGCAGCACTCCCAGTGCGTACACGTCGCTGCGAGTGTCCAGGTGCCCATCCCCGCTGCGCTGCTCGGGACTCATGTAAGTCTCCGTGCCCGCCAACTGACCTTTCTTGCTCGACTCGATGCGAGTGGATATGGCGATTCCGAAGTCGATCAAGGTTGGCCACGGTTCGCCATCGACTTCACGCACGAGCACGTTTGCGGGCTTTAGGTCGCGATGGATCAGTCCGCGTTGGTGGACGTGCGATACGCCTTGGCAAAGTCTCTGGAACAGCTGCAGGCGCCGCTTGAGATCCAGGTCGTGGTGGTCGCAATACTCGGTCAGCGGTTTGCCATCGACCCACTCCATGGCCAGGTAGGGGCGACCCTTATCGGTGGTGCCTGCGTCGTACAAACGGGCGATGGCTGGGTGCTCCATCCGGGCCAGTGCCTGACACTCAACCTCAAAATAGGCCCGCCCGCGAAACTCCGATAGCTCCTCCTGCATCAGCTTCAATGCCACTTGCCGGCGAACCGGCACCAGCTGCTCGGCCAGATAAACCACGCCCATACCGCCGCGTCCCAGCAGTTTGCCTAGTCGATAGGGTCCCACCCGCTCCGGCGCAGCATCCGCACGGGGATCGATGGATTGTTCGACCAGGGTTGGTTGATCCAAGAAGTTTGTGTCATTGCCCATTTGGCTTTGCTCCTCCGTCCCCCTGCTCCAGCGCGCCGCACAGCTGGGTGATTGCGCTACAGGGTAGGGAACAATCATGGAGTCAGCGTGGACTTTGAAGTTTCAGGGCCCGCAACACTCCGCAGCGGAAAATTCCTACACACGTCGAGCAAAATGCCTACAGACCTGGCCCGCCGATTCCGGCAGGCTAGTCGCATGGCAACCGCCCGTTCGCAAATCGTCCAACCCGGCCAGTTTGGCCACTTCCACGTCGTGGTGCGCTGCGTGCAGCAGCTGTTCCTGTGCGGACGGGACCGCTCCAGCGGCAAGAATCACCAGCATCGGCGCCAGTGGGTGGAGGATCGAATCCATGCGCTCGGCGAGATCTTTGCTGTTTCGGTGCACAGCTATGCGGTGATGAGCAATCACCTGCACTTGGTCGTGAGCGTGGACCCGGGGTTGGTCGCGCGCTGGGACAACTTCGAAGTCGCCCAGCGAGCCGCCGCCCTTTATCGACGCGCTGGCGAGAATGACGATGCCGTGCGCGGTCGCGCGCTGTCCTGGTCCGATCAGACCGAACGGATAGCTGTCCTGCGAGATCGACTGGGTTCGCTGAGTGAATTCATGAAGGCTCTGAATGAGTTCATCGCCAAGAAGGCCAACAAGGAGTCGGGCCGCAAGGGCAACTTCTGGGACGACCGCTACAAGTGCCAACGACTGGAGGACGATGGCGCGCTGCTGTCGGCGATGGTCTACGTTGATCTGAATCCTATTCGAGCCAAGATGGCCGAGGACCTGGGCAGCAGCGACCACACCTCGGCCAAGCGCCGGATCGAGCAGATCCGCGGCAATCGTCGCCTGGCCAGCCAACCGCTGCTACCGGTCGCCGGCCCCAGGCATCGACAACCGTTGGACCTGACCCAAGCCGGCTATCTCGAACTAACCGACCAAACCGGCCGCCAGCTCCACCCCGGCAAACGCGGCAAGATCGCGTTCAGCACACCGCCGCTGCTGAAGCAGCTCCACCTGAACGAGTCGCAATGGCTGACCCAGGTGCGGGGCATCGAGAGTCGCTACTGGCGCGCCATAGGTAACGTGGATTCTCTCTTACGCCTGGCAGAGCAGTTAGGCCAGAAGTGGGTCCGCGGGCTGGTCGCCGCGAA
>JAUIFV010000182.1 GCA_030430155.1 Gammaproteobacteria bacterium | reverse complement strand
GGCGTCGGCCAGCCCGGCCACGGCGCGGGCGAACTCGATCACCGCCGCCTGCATGCCGTAGCAGATGCCAAAATAGGGCACCGCGTTCTCCCGCGCATAGCGCGCGGCGGCAATTTTGCCCTCGAAACCGCGCTCGCCAAAGCCGCCGGGAACCAGGATGGCGTCGACATCGGAGAACAGTTCGGCGCCCTGTGACTCCACTTCCTCGCTTTCGATCCAGCGCAGATTGACCTTGGTCTGCTGCTTCAGCCCGCCGTGGCGCAGCGCCTCGGCCAGGCTCTTGTAGGCGTCGGTGTGCTCGACGTATTTGCCGGCGATGCCAATGGTGACCTCATCCTCGGGGTACTTCACCGCGCGCACCGCCGCCTGCCACTCGTCGAGCACCGCTTCGCCCGCGTTCAAGCGCAGCTTGTCGACCACGATCTGATCCAGTCCCTGCTCATGCAGCCAGATCGGCAGGCGGTATATGGTGTCCACGTCGATGGTGGACACCACCGCCGGCACCGGGACATTGGTGAACAAAGCGATCTTGCGCCGTTCGCTCTCCGGCAGCACCTGCTCGCAGCGGCACAGCAGCACGTCGGGCTGGATACCGATCGAGCGCAGCTCCTTGACCGAATGCTGGGTCGGCTTGGTCTTGATCTCGCCGGCGGCCTTGATGTAGGGCACCAGAGTCAGGTGGATGAACATCGCCCGATCGGCACCGCGCTCGATGCGGATCTGCCGGATCGCCTCCAGAAAGGGCAGCGATTCGATGTCGCCGACGGTACCGCCAACTTCGACCAAGGCCACGTCGTACCCTTCCGTGGCCTCACGTATGCAGCGCTTGATCTCGTCGGTGATGTGCGGAATCACCTGCACGGTGGCGCCCAGATAATCGCCGCGACGCTCCTTGCGGATCACCGTTTCGTAGATCTTGCCGGTGGTGACGTTGTTCTTCCGGGTCATCCGGTTGCGCACGAAGCGCTCGTAATTGCCCAGATCCAGGTCGGTCTCGGCGCCGTCGTCGGTGACGTAGACCTCGCCGTGCTGGAACGGGCTCATGGTGCCCGGATCGACGTTGATGTAGGGGTCCAGCTTCATCATGGTCACGCGCAATCCGCGCGATTCCAGCAGCGCGGCCAGCGAGGATGAAGCAATGCCTTTACCCAGCGAAGAAACAACGCCGCCGGTAACAAAAATCAGGGGGGTCATGGGGAGCCCGGTCGTTGGAAACCGGGACTCGATGATACCTGCGAACGCCGCTCCCGGGCCAGCGTTCGATGGAATTATTCGTCCGCCACGACCAAGCTCGGCCGCTTTCGCCTGCTAGCTCGGCGCCAACGCTAGACGCGAAGGCACCGTATTACTCCAGACCAGCGCCGCATAGCGGCATCCAGCGGCAGCGATCAGTCCGCCGAGGTCGGCGCGGCCGCCGATTCTTGCTTTGGCTTGGCGTCACCGGCAGCGGGCGGGCTGTTGCTCGACTGCTCAGCCTGCCTCGCCTCCGGCTTGGTCTCGACCTGCTGCAGCGGCGCGGCCTTGCTTTCGGCGGGCTTGGCTTCGACCGGCTTGCTCGGCGCCTGACTCGGCGCTGCGGCCTTGGCCTCTGCCGGCTTGGCGTCTGGTGGCTGGACGTCTGCCGTTTTGGGGGCTGCCTTGGCCTCCACCGGCTTGGCTTGCGCTGCCTTGACCTGTTCCGGCTTGGTCTCCACCTGCTTGAGCTCGACGGCTTTGCTCTCGGCCGGCTTGCTTGGGACCGGCTTGGTTTCGACCTGCTTGAACTCTACAGGCTTGGTCTGAGCCGGCTTGGCCTCGTCTGCCTTGGCCGCTACTGCCTTGGCCTGTTCCGGCTTGCTCTCAGCGGGCTTGGCCGCAACCGGCTTGGCTTCAGCGGGCTTGGCCTGGACTGGCTTGGTCTCCACTTGTTGCAGTTCAACGGGCTTTGCGGCTTCCGCCGCCGTCGGCTTGGCCGATCCTGGCGCGGCCGCGGCGGGCTTGCTTTCGACCGCTTTGGGCGCCGGCGTGTCGGCCTGCGGGCCCTTGTCGGCGGTTGCTGCAGCCGGCTGGCTTTCCACCTGCACCAGCCTATCACTGGGCCTATCGCCACTCTGGTCTTCCGGCGTGCGCTGCTCCTGCGCCGTAGGCTTCGCCGCAGCGGCCGCAGAGTCCTTGCCAGACTCGGATTGCGCCGGCTCGGCGGCGGCCGGCGCTCGGCTACGCGAGCGCGTTGGTTTGGCGTCTGCTGCTGCGCTTTGCTCTGCATCAGCCTTGGCCGGCGCGCTCTCGGCGTCGCCGGATGGGCGCTGCTCGTTCTCATTCTGCGCCGCCTCGTCCGACTTGCGGCCGCGACCGCGACCGCGCCGACCGCGCCGACTGCGCGGGCGCTCTTCGTCGTCGGCTGAAGCCGTAACGGAGTCGTTGGCGCTGCTATCGGCGCCTGCTTTGGCCTCGGCAGCGCTGTCGTCTGCCGACTTGGCCCGCGCAGCGACCGGCGCGCCCTTAGCCTCAGGGCTGTCGGCAGGCTTGCTGGCCTCGACCGCATCGGCCTTGGCCTTGGTATCCACAGACTCCTGCGCCGGCTTGGCGACGGCTTTGCCCTGCCCGGCCTCGTCGCCGCTGGCGGCAGAGGTCTGCGCGTTGCCCTGATTCTCAGCCGCGCCGTTGGCCTCGCCCGCGGCCGCGCCGCGCCCGCGGCGACGCCGCCCACCGCGACGCCGGCGTTTGCGCGGCATGGTCACGCCTTCGTCGCCGTCCGCAGCCTGGTTGCCCGCGCCGTCGGCGACTGGTCCTGGCGCTTTGGCCGCTTCCTTGCGCGCCTGCTGCTGAGCACCGCGCGCGTCGTCACGCTTGGCCTTGTTGCGATCCTGCCCGGCGTCGGCACCACGCTTGTCTGCGCGGCTGCCGCGCGCGCTCTCGGCGTCGCGGCCGCGACCACGCCGCGGGCGCTCGTCGCGCTGGCTGCGACTCGGCGCTGCATTCGACTTGGCCGGGGCAGCGGCAGCCTCGCCCTTGGCGTCGCTTCCGGCGGCCGGCTCGCTGGCCGATGCCGATCCGCTGAACCAGGCCATCGTGCGCGCCCACCAGCCGGCCTTGGTCGGGGCCGGGACCGCTGCAGGCGCGGCTGCGGGTGCCGCCTCCTCACGTACCGGCGGCGGGGTTTCGGTGCGGATCACCGACACCGCTGCCACCGGCGCGGCCGGATCGGCTGCCGCGGCATGGGTGTGCGGCTCGACCTGCGGCTTGACCACGCGCAGATAGCTCGGCGTCGCCTCGCCATCAGTGTCGCCGCCGCGGATGCGTTCGATCTTGTAGTTGGGGCTTTCCAGATACTCGTTGGAAACCAGGACCACCGGCAGCCT
This sequence comes from Gammaproteobacteria bacterium, assembly GCA_030430155.1. Lineage (GTDB taxonomy): Bacteria > Pseudomonadota > Gammaproteobacteria > Xanthomonadales > SZUA-5 > SZUA-5. The sequence continues at coordinate 6,441 of JAUIFV010000182.1, read as the reverse complement.
GTGACGCTGCTCAATCGCCACCAGCGCGGCGCGCTTTTCGTTGCCGAGGAAGTTGCCCACCGCTACCGGCACTTCCAGCACCACCTGGCCGGTATTGGGCTTCATCGCCTCCTCTTCAACCAGTCGCAGGATGGCCAGCGATACCGACTCCACGCCGCGGATACGGCCATGGCCGTCGCAGCGCGGGCAAAGCAGCCCGGTAGCTTCGCCCAGCGAGGGGCGCAGCCGCTGCCGCGACATCTCCAGCAGCCCGAAGCGCGAGATCCGCCCCACCTGCACCCGCGCCCGGTCCATCTTCAGCGCTTCACGGAGGCGCTCCTCGACCTGACGCTGATGACGCTGGCTCTCCATGTCGATGTAGTCGATGACGATCAAACCGCCCAGATCGCGGATCCGCAGCTGGCGGGCGATCTCGTCAGAGGCCTCCAGATTGGTATTGAAGGCGGTGGTCTCGATATCGCTGCCCTTGGTCGCCTTGGCCGAGTTGATATCGATCGCGGTCAGCGCCTCACTGTGATCGACCACAATGGAACCGCCGGAAGGCAGCTTGACCTCGCGGGAGAAGGCGCTCTCGATCTGACTCTCGATCTGGAAGCGGGTGAACAGCGGCACCTCTTCGCTGTACAGCTTGAGCCGGCGCAGGCTCTGCGGCATCACCTGCTGCATGAACTCGCGGGCCTCGTTGTAGAGCTTCTCCTCATCGATCAGGATCTCGCCGATATCCGAGCGCAAATAGTCGCGCAGCGCGCGGATGATCAGCTTGCTCTCCTGGTAGATCAGGAAGCTGCCTGAACGCGCCTTGGCCGCCTCATCGATGGCTTTCCAGACCTGCAGCAGGTAATTCAGATCCCACTGCAGTTCGGTGGCGTCACGACCGACGCCGGCGGTGCGCACGATCAATCCCATGCCGTCGGGCAGTTCCAGCTGCTCCATCGCTTCCTTCAGCGCAGCCCGATCTTCACCTTCGACGCGGCGGGAGACGCCGCCAGCGCTGGGGCTGTTGGGCATCAGCACCATGTAGCGGCCGGCCAGCGAGATGAAGGTGGTCAGCGCCGCGCCCTTGTTGCCGCGCTCTTCCTTCTCGACCTGGACCAGCAGCTCCTGGCCCTCTTTGAGCAGCTCGCGGATGTTGCTCTTGCTGTTGGTGCCGGGCTGGAAGTATTCCTTGGAGACTTCCTTCAGCGGCAGAAAGCCGTGGCGTTCGCCGCCATATTCGACGAAGCAGGCCTCCAGAGAAGGTTCTACCCTGGAGATCCGCGCTTTGTAGATGTTGGCCTTCTTCTGCTCTCGGGAGGGGATTTCGATGTCCAGGTCATAAAGACTTTGACCATCTACGATCGCGACTCTCAGCTCTTCCGGCTGCGTCGCGTTTATCAGCATTCTCTTCATTGTTCGTCCCTGGCGCGCTCAACCCACCCCCCTTTCCGCGCAATCGCAGGGCCGCAGACGGGCGCGTGTGCGCTTTTCGCCCTGCGGCTCGGCTACGATGCGGATAGTGGTGAGGAGCGTCGCGTAAAAATGAACCGTCCGCGGAGCTGCCAGATGGCAGGCGCGCAACGGCCCCGTCAATTCGCGTCGTTCCCTGCTGCGGATCGCTCACGCGGTCCCGCCCTTAGTGCAGACAACAACGAACTATAGCAAGCGATGAGTGGAAATCGAAGCAGGCGAAACAACACAGGTGCGGCAGAAGCGCCGCCTCGTGGGGATCGGAAGAACCAAAGCGGCAGCAAGCCATCGCCGCCGCGGGCCGGCAAGGCACGCGGCAGGCCCAGCGCGACCATTGCCAACGCCCTCGCAGCGGCGGCAGCGTCAGGCAAGGCCAAGGCACCTGCTGAGGCGACCGCGACGACCAGTGTGCGGCTGGTCAAGGTCGAGCCGGACCGCGACGGCCAACGGCTGGACAATTTCCTCCTCGGCCAGCTCAAGGGCGTTCCCCGCAGCCTGATCTACCGCATCGTGCGTTCGGGCGAAGTGCGCGTGGACGGTGGCCGCTGCAAGCCCGATCAGCGCCTGCAAGGGGGCCAGACGGTACGCATTCCACCCGTGCGCCAGGCCAGCGCCGACGCCGCTATTCCGGCCTCCAGCCACGTCTTGCAATCACTGCAGCAGCGAATCCTTTTTGAGGACGAGGATCTGTTGGTGCTGGACAAGCCCTCCGGGCTGGCCGCCCACGGCGGCAGTGGGGTCAGTTACGGCGCCATCGAAGCGCTGCGTCAGCTGCGCCCGCAGGCCAATCTGGAACTGGTGCACCGCCTCGATCGCGATACCAGCGGAGTGATGCTGCTGGCCAAGCGCCGGGCGTTGCTGCTGGAACTGCAGCGGATCATGCGCCAGGGCAGCGCCGACAAGCGCTACCTGACCCTGCTCGCCGGCGAACCCGAACGCGAGCGTTTCGACGTCAACGCGCCGCTGCGCAAACAAATGCTTGGCGGCGGCGAGCGAATGGTCCAGGTGGCCAGCGACGGCAAGCCCTCGTTAAGCCTGTTCCGCGTGCTGGAGCGCTACGCCGGCTGCGCCCTGGTCGAAGTGAAGATCGAAACCGGCCGCACCCACCAAATCCGCGTCCACGCTCGCCACGCCGGCCACCCGGTCGCCGGCGACCCCAAATACGGCGACGACGAGCTCAATCGGCGCCTGCGCGGGCTCGGTTTGGAGCGACTCTTCCTGCATGCGGCGAGCATGCAGTTGCGTTTGCCGGGTGAGAGTCAGGACAGGGTCTGGTCGGCGCCATTGCCGGAGGGATTGGAGCGGGTGTTGGTGGGGCTGAGGGCTGAGGGCTGAGGGCTGAGCTAAGAGAAGGGCACAGGGCTTAGGGCCCAGGGCCCAGGAAAGCGCATCCAGCCTGGGCCCTATTCCCTGGGCCCTTGGCCACGGCCCAGCTCCAGTCTACGAAGCCCCGTTGCGGAGACGCCAACTGTGGGACTCGACTTGCTCTACTGGGCCCTGGGCCCTGAGCCCTGGGCCCTAGCCCCACCAACCACCCGCCGCACCTGAAACCCCACCACCGCAAACACCGCGGCAATCAGCGGATTGACCAGATTGAAAAAGCAAAACGGCAGATAGGCGGCGGTAGCGACGCCCAGGGTGGCTGCCATGTAGGCGCCGCAGGAGTTCCAGGGCACCAGCGGCGAGGTCAGCGTGCCGGCATCCTCCAGTGCTCGCGACAGATTCACCGGCTCCAGGCCGCGGCGCTCGAATTCGGCCCGGTACAAGCGACCAGGCAGAACGATCGCCATGTACTGATCGGCGGCGACCACGTTGATGCCGATCGCGGTGCCCAGGGTGGTCAGGATCACCCCAGTTGCGCTGTGCGCCGCACGCAGCGCCGACTGCACCAGCCGCTGCAGCAGACCAACGCGGTCCATCACTGCACCGAAGGCCATCGCGCACAGCACCAGCCAGATGGTGTTGAGCATGCTGGACATGCCGCCGCGGCTAAGCAGCGAGTCGACCCGCTCCACGCCGGTGGTCGACTGGTAACCGTCGAAGAGTGCCTTCCAGGCCCCGGCCAGCAGCGCCATCGCGCGACCGCGATCATCGGCTGCGCCCAGCGCGGCAGTCTGCTCGGGCTGGAACAGCAGCGCGAATACCGCACCGAGCAAAGCGCCGATGGCGATGGTCGGCAGCGCCGGCACCTTCCTGATCGCCAGCGCAAAGACCACCGCCACCGGAATCAGCAAATACCAGCCAATCTGAAAGTGGGCGGCGATGGTGGTGGAAACCTCACCCAAATCGCCCTCCGCCGCGCTGGGTTCGGCATTCAGTCCGAGCACGCTGAACAGGATCAGCGCAATCACAAAACTCGGCCCCGTAGTCCAAGCCATCGCCCTGATGTGGTCGAAAAGGTCGGCACCGGCCACCGCGGGGGCCAGGTTGGTGGTATCGGACAGCGGCGACATCTTGTCGCCGAAGTAGGCCCCGGAAATCACCGCGCCGGCGGTGATCTCCACCGATAAACCCATCGCGCCGGCGATTGCGATCAGCGCCAAGCCGATCGTTCCGGCCACCGTCCAGGAACTGCCGATGGCCAACCCGACGATGGCGCAGATAACGCAGCTGGCGGCATAGAAGATCGACGGGGAAAGGATGCTCAGCCCGTAGTCGATCAGCGTGGGGACGATGCCGGCCAGTATCCAGGTGCCGATCAGCGCACCGACGGTTAGCAGGATGAACATCGCCTTGGTCGACATCGAGACGCCGTGGACCATGGCGTCCTCAATCGCCTCCCAGCGCATCCCGTTCTTCAGGCCGATCAAGCCGGCCACGCCGGTCGCGATCAGCAGGGCGATCTGGTTCGCGCCGTAGGAGGAGTCTTCACCGTACAGGGTCACGCTCAGATACAGCATGACCACCAGGGCCGACAGCGGCACCAGCGCATCGAGCAGACTGGGCTCTCGCACCTCGACTTGAGTTGAGTCCATCGCTCGCCCCTGGATTGGTCGGCGGCTAAGCTAGCACACCGCGCAGCGGACCAGATCGTCCATGCCCAATCGCCAACTGCTGATTGCCGAGCTGGAACAGTTCGCGCAACGGTACCCATCAGATCAGGACCGCGCCGGTCGCTTCATCGACTTCGTCAACGCCCATCCGGACTGTGCCGCGCGCGAGCTGGCGGTCGGCCATCTCACCGGCGCCGCCTGGCTGGTCGATCCCGGCGGCGCACGGGTGCTGTTGACCCACCACCGCAAGCTGCAGCGCTGGCTGCAGCTGGGCGGGCATGCCGACGGCGACCTGGATCTGGCAGCGGTGGCGCTGAAGGAAGCGCAGGAGGAATCCGGACTGCCCGATCTGCAGCTGTTGCAACCGCTGCTGGATATCGACGATCACCCGATTCCGGCCAATGCACGCGACCCTGCACACGTGCACTACGATCTGCGCTACGTGGTGATCGCGCGCGGATCACTGCAGCCCACGATCAGCGACGAATCTTTGGACCTGCGCTGGTGGCCGGTCAGCGACCTGACCGAATCGACATGGGAACCGTCGCTAAGGCGCATGGCCGTGCGCTGGCTGACGCAGCGCGAGCACTGGTTGGGGAGCGGCCAATCGACCTAGGGACTCCCTGAACAATGCACGCGAGCCGCGTTGCGAGTCCAGCGTCTGCTGGTAGGCGCAGTCCCGAAAGGCATAGTCATTCTATGCTCGAGGGCTGCAACGCCGCAGCAGGCGCTGGGCCTCCAGAGCTTACGGGACGACGCCTGAGAAGCCCGCCAGCTGCGTTGGACGTCTTGCCCTTAAGCGCCCACTATGACCTGCGACGCCCGCCTTACTGGCGAACTTCTCAGGTGCCGTCGCGGCCGCGCGCATTGTTCAGGGAGTCCCTAGCAACGCACTTTCGCTTGCCACCAGCGCCCGCGCACGCTATCAACCATGCATCAACTGCCAGCGGGGGACACGGCCATGACCAGCATCGTACTCGCCGATGATCACGCCCTGGTGCGCACCGGAATCAAGGCCATCCTGGAGCAGCACGGCGGATTCAAGGTGGTCGCCGAGGCGGCCGACGGCCTGGAGGCCATCGCGATGGTCCGCGAGCACAAGCCCGATTTGCTGCTGCTGGATTTGAGCATGCCCAAGCTCAGCGGCCTGGAGGTGGTGCGCCGACTGGCCCAGCGTATGCCCGAGCAAAAGGTGGCCATTTTGAGTGCGCATACCGAGCAGCCGTTTCCGCGGCAGATACTGGCCACCGGGGCAATGGGCTTTTTGGGCAAGGGCTGTGATGCCGATGAACTGGTCCGCGGGGTCAATGCCATTGTCAGCGGAAAGCGCTACATCAGCAGTGAGATCGCCCAAGAAGTCGCAGTGAGTCTGATCCCCGGCGCCGACCGCTCGCCTTTCGATGAGCTGTCGGCCCGCGAATTGGAGGTCGCCCTGGCCATACTCCACGAGCCCACCATCATCGCCGCCGCCGACCGCCTCAACATGAGCTACAAGACGGTCAGCACCCACAAGGGCCGCCTGCTGCGCAAGATGCGTTTGAAGTCGGTAGTGGAGCTAAGCCGCTTGGCGATGAAGTGGGGGCTGCTGGCGACTGTGGATGAGAGTCAGGATGGTGCGGCGGATTAGGGCGCTATCGAGTGCGATGGGACTGGCGGAGGGGGTGGGATTCGAACCCACGGTGGTATCGCTACCACGCCGGTTTTCAAGACCGGTGCATTCAACCGCTCTGCCACCCCTCCGAAGGGCGCGAAGGATAACCCAAAGGCTGTAGCTTCGTCGCTAGTACGAGGAGTCTTGGGGTGGGATTGTTCAGCCCATCCATGGGCTTCACCCTCCGCTGCGCTACGGGCTGCGCTCAGCGCTGCGCGCTGTGCTCGCGCCGATTCGTTCCGGACGAATCGGTCGAACCCACGGTGGTATCGCTACCACGCCGGTTTTCAAGACCGGTGCATTCAACCGCTCTGCCACCCCTCCGAAGGGCGCGAAGGATAACCCAAAGGC
>JAUIFV010000181.1 GCA_030430155.1 Gammaproteobacteria bacterium | reverse complement strand
TGCCCTGGGCCCTGGGCCCTCGTGCTCGGCAAGGGCCCAGGATTCAGGGCCCAGGGCCCAGAAGGTCAAGAGCGCGGGGGTCCGGCTTTGCTGGGCCCTATGCGCTCGGCACTGGGTCCTCGCAGGCCGTAAGGGCACAGGGCTCAGGGCCCAGGGCCCTGGGCCCTCGTGCTCGGTAAGGGCCCAGGATTCAGGGCCCAGGGCCCAGAAGGTCAAGAGCGCGGGAATCCAGCTTTGCTGGGCCCTATGCCCTGGGCCCTGGGCCCTCGTGCTCGGCAAGGGCCCAGGATTCAGGGCCCAGGGCCCGGAAGGTCAAGAGCACGGAAATCCGGTTCTTCTGGGCCCTAGGCCCTGGGCCCTGGGCCCTCAACCCTAAGCCTCACACACTCGATCAACCGCGCTGCACTGCCAGGCGCATGGCTAAAGAACAATGACGGTTCGGCCAGCTCCAGTTCCAGCAGCTGCGGCTGTCCCTGCGGATCGTCGAGCAGGTCGACCCGCGCATAGAGTGGCGGGTGGGATTGCGGTTTGAGTCGGGCGAGGGCGGCGAGGACCTTGTCGCCGACTGCGCGCTGGTCAGCGTTTGGCTCCCGGGCGCTGATCGCTTCTTCCGTAAGAGTATTGCCGGCATCCTGCTTGCGGCGCAGCAGGGCGTTCTTGCGGATGGCGTGGGAAAACTCGCCGTCGAAGTAAAGCAGCGCGGTTTCCCCACCCACATCGACCCGCTCCAGATAGGGCTGCACCAACGCCGTGTGTCCCTGATCGTGCAGCGCCTGCAGATGCGTTGCAGCCGCCTCCTCCTCATTGGCACCGAACCGCCGTGCGCCGCGTGAGCCGTTGCCGACTGCGGGTTTGATCACGAACTCGGCCGAGTCCGGTCGCCGCAAGGCGCCGCCTGGGGCAATCGCCAGCGTTTGGATCACCGGAGCGCCGGCCTGCGCCAGTTCCAGCAAATAACGCTTGTCAGTGTTCCAGCGCACCAGATCGGCGGGGTTGAGGAGCTGGCATTGCGCTTCCGCGCTGGCCAGCCAGGCGATGAACTCCACGTAGCGCTCAATGTAGTCCCACGGCGAGCGCAGCAGTGCCAGCCGGCAGGCCGACCAGTCGACGCTGGGGTCATCCCAGCACCAAACCGCGCAGCTCAGACCGGCATCGGCGGCAGCCGCCTGCAGCGGCGCCATGTCCTCGTCTTTGGAGGCGAAGTCGGTGGCGGAAACCAGGGCCAGGTCGATCATGCGAGAGGCTCAAGCGTTGCGAAGCCGGCGAGTATAGGTGAGGTCGCAGCGGCTCCCGAGCGGCGCCGCGACGGTTCGCAAGTCCTGGTACAGCGTCGGGCCGGCAGTGTCATCAGTGACCTGACGCGGACGCCTGTACCGCCGCTGCTCTGTACACGCCCTGACCGCGGATTAGTCCTGCGGCGCTTTGGGAGGGGTACGAGTGGGCGCTGCCGTGCCCGCGCTGGGCTTGGCCGCGTCGCCGCCCTGGCCATGGGTATTGCGCGCCGCAGCCCGCTTGGCCCGCTCGCTGAGCATGCGCAGGGTTTCCGGGTCGCTCATCAGCGCGCCGTCACCGCGGCTGACGCTGCCTATACGGTGATTGAGAAAGGAGATCACGCAGGCGATGCCAAACACTGCCGCGCCGATCGGTAGCAGCAGGCTGGCGGTGGAGGCATTGGCCAGAAAGCTGCACGAGCCCATGCACAGCAGGGTCAGGATCAGCAGCACCCAACGTGTTTCCATTCTCGCTTCCACCCAAAATCGACTGCATCTAGTCTGCCAAAAGCCACGTCCGGCGTCCCGTGATTCGATCTTATGGCACGGCGCTGATTGCAGCGTATCCGCTACCATGAGGCATGGATCTGACTTTGAACATACTCGCGGTCTTGATGATCGCGGTGGGATTGGTTGGCGTGGTGATTCCCGCCCTGCCGGGCATTCCCGTGGTTTATGCCGGCCTGCTGCTGGCCGCCTGGGTGGGCGATTTCCAGCAGGTGGGCGGCTGGCACATGCTCGGTATAGGCGTACTGGCGGCACTGGCGATGCTGATCGATTTCATCGCCGGGACCCTGGCGCCAAAGGCGGCCGGAGCCAGCGGTTGGGCCGTAGGCGGCGCCGCGATAGGCACTATCCTGGGACTCTTCGCCGGCATTCCCGGATTGCTGCTAGGCCCCTTTATCGGCGCCTTGCTGGGTGAACTCTATGCCTCTGGCGACATGCATCGAGCCACCAACGCCAGTCTCAGTACCTGGCTGGGCATCGCCGTTGGCACCGCGGCCAACGTCGCGCTGTGCTTCTTGATGCTGGGCTGGTATCTGCTGGTCTGGCTGTGGTGATGCGGCGCCGACAGCTGCTGCAGGCGGCCAGCCTGCCGCTGCTGATGGGCTGTGCGGGGACGGCTATGCGGGATTCCAACGGACGGGCCAGACCCTCAATTCGCGTTGCGACCTTCAATGTCTCGCTGCATGACAACGAAAGCGAAGGGTTGATCAAACGCTTGATCGCGGGCGATCCGGCCGCGGATATGGCGGCGGCAGTGATTCGTCACCAACGGCCGGACATATTGTTGTTGAACGAGTTTGACTTCGACATCGACGGCGCTGCAGCGGATCTGTTCGTTCGCGGAGTATTGCGCTCCGAAAAGGGCATCGGCGAGCCTATTCACTACCCGTACTGGTTTCGCTCGCCGGTAAACACTGGAGTGCCAAGTGGGCTTGATCTGAACGGCGACGGTCGCATCGATGGCCCCCAGGACGCTTGGGGCTTTGGAACCCATGAAGGACAGTACGGAATGCTCGTGCTGTCGCAGTACCCGATTGATCTACCAGCCGTTCGTACTTTTCAGTATTTCCCTTGGTCGCACATGCCCCATGCCCGGCGACCTCGTTGGCCCGACGGGCGCGAGTTCTACTCCGATGAAATCTGGCAGCAGCTGCGCCTGTCGAGCAAGAGCCACTGGGATGTGCCGGTGCAAACGCCGCTAGGCACCGTGCACCTGCTGGCCAGTCACCCCACGCCGCCGGTCTTCGACGGCCCGGAGAATCGCAACGGCTGCCGCAATCACGATGAGATTCGGCTCTGGGCAGACTATCTGGACCCTCACAAAGGAACCTATCTGGTCGATGACCAGGGCCGCCGCGGACCGCTTGCCGCCAATGCCAGTGCCATCGTCGCCGGCGATCTGAATGCCGATCCCCACGACGGCGAGGCGGCGGGCGGATTGCAGTTGCTACTGCGCAGCGAGCGACTGAATGCGTCATTTACACCGACCAGCCGCGGCGCGGTGATCGCATCGAGGCAACAGCAGGCCAACAACCGCACCCAGCGCGGCGACCCCGCCGCAGACACCGGCGATTTCAACGACAACGGCCCCGGCAACCTGCGCGTCGACCATCTGATTCCCACCAAGGATCTAAGGGTGATTGACGGCGGCGTGTTCTGGCCGGCACCCGACGAACCAGGGGCGGAATGGCTGGCCGGGAGTGATCATCGGATGGTGTGGGTGGATTTGGCTGCCCAGGGCCCAGGGCTTAGGGCCCAGGAGAGCCGGTAGTCGCGGCTTTATCGCCTTTGCGTCACTACCGGTTTTCCGAATGATCCGAAAAGATCCCCGTTGCCACGTTCTCGCTAAACTGGGCCCTAAGCCCTGGGCCCTGGGCCCTCGCCCCGAGCCCTCAGCTCTCCCGCAACACCCTTAACGGCGACACCCTGACCACCTTCCGCGTCGCATGCAGCCCCAAGCCCGCCACACAGGCCGCCGACAGCGCGGCGAGGATTGCGGTGGTGGTCCAGTCGACGGTGAAGGGCAGCTCAAACAGCTGTTCGCCCAGCCAGCCGGTGGCGAAGCTGGCGGCGAGCGCGGCGGCGGCGCCGGCGACTGCGCCCATCAGCCCGAACTCGGCCGCCCTGGACAGGGTCAGTTGGCGGCTGGCCGAGCCCAGCGCGCGCAGGATGGCGCCCTCGCGCAGGCGTTCGTCGGTGGTGGCGCGGATCGCCGCCAGCAGCACCATCAGGCCGGCAGCCACGGTGAACAGGAACACCGCCTGGATCGCCAGCGCGGCCTGGTCGGCGGTGCGCCGGACCTGGGCGATCAGCGCGTCGACGTCGATCACGGTCATGTTGGGGAAGCGCTCGATCAGCTGCGCTTCCTGCGCCGCCAGCGACTCGGGGTAGTGCAGCGAGGTGATCCAGCTGGCCGACATGCCGGACATCGCCTCAGGGCGAGCGATGACGAAGAAGTTGGGCAAAAAGCTCTCCCAATCCAGCTCGCGCAGATTGACCACGGTCCCTTCCAGCGGCAGACCGCCGACGTCGAAGCTGACCTTGTCGCCGATCTTCCAGCCCAGCCGCTCGGCCAAACCGCGTTCGACGCTGAGCGCATCGGCGGGGATCTGGTCCAGGTCCCAGGCCGGGCCGGCAACGATACGGTTGTCCTCGCGCAGCTCGCTGGCGAAGGAGAGATTGAACTCGCGCTCGGCCAGCCGGCGTGCGCGCCGCGTCTCATAGTTGGCACTGTTGACGGGCTCCCCGTTGAGGCTGGTGAATCGGCCGCGAACCATCGGATAGAGGCCGCGATTGGTGACTCCCAACTCGGCCAGCGCGGTCTCGAAATCGGCTCGCTGCTCATCCTGCAGGCCGATCACGAAGCGGTTCGGCACATCATCGGGCAGCTGATCCTGCCAGCGGTCGATGAGCTGGGTGCGCAGCATCACCAGCAGGGCCAGCGCGGCCAGTCCCAGCCCCAGGGCGACGATCTGTCCCAGCGTGGCCCAGCGCCGTCGGCGCATCCCGCCCAGGGCGATACGCAGGGTGCCGCCGGTGCGCCGTGCCCACCAGCTGCCCAAGGTCAGCAGCAGCGCGCCAAGCACGGTCAGCGCCAGCGCGATGGCGGCCAGGGCGCCCAATGCCGAGACCAGCAATGTCAGATCGGCGGCCTGCCAGGCGAGCAGTCCGATCGCCGCGGCGACGCCAATGCCGCCGTTCAGCCACCAGGCCAGCGGCGGTGCGCTGAGCTCGCGGCGCAGCACGCGCAGGGTGGGCACTCGGGCCAGCCGCAGCAGCGGCGGCAGGGCGAAAGCGTAGAGCACCACGATTCCGGTCATCGCCCCGCCCACCCAGGTGCTCAGCGGCGCCGCCGGCAGCGTCACGCCCAGCCCGGGCGACATGAACCAGGCCGCCGCGGCCTGCAGCAGCCAGGCCAGCGGCATCGCCACCAGCAGCGTCTGCACCACCACGCCGCCCAGCTGCAGCAGGGTCAGACTGAGCAGCTGTCCCTGGCGTGCGCCCACACAGCGCAGCACCGCGTAGGCATCCAGATGGCGCTCGGCGTGACGGCGGGCGGCCAGCGCGACGGCGATACCGGCCAGCACCGAGGCCAGCACCGCGGCCAGGCGGAAGAAGCGACCGGCGCGGTCCAGGGCCTGACGCAGCTCCGGCCGTGCTTCGCTGCCGTCCTCCAGGCGCTGCCCGCGCTGCATGCCGGCTTCCAGTTCGGACTTGAGGTTGGCGATGGCTCTGGCCTGGCCGGTGAACACCAGGCGCCAGCTGGCGCGGGTGCCTTCCTGGATCAATCCGGTCTGCGGCAGATCGGCGACGTTGATGAACACGCGGTCGGTGGCCGCGACGTAGTCGATGATGGCGTCGGGCTCGGCGGCGACGATACCGGCAATGGGAAAGCTGGTTTGGCCCAGATCGACAGCGTCGCCCGCGCCCAGCTGCAGCGCTCTGGCCAAGCGCGCGCCCACCCAGACTTGGCCTTCGGGAGGCCCTGCGCTGTGTTCGCTGCCGTCGTCGAGCTGATAGCGGCCGACCAGTGGGAAGTTCTTACCCAGCCCTTTGACCTCAACCAGCTTGAACTGCCCGTTGGCGCGCAGCATGCTGGCGAAAGCGATGGTTTCGGCGTGCGCCACACCGAGCTGATCGGCTCTTTGCGACCAGTCAGGCGGAATCGGCTGATCGGCGCGCAGCACCAGATCACCGCCCTGCATGCGCGCCGCGGCCATGTTCATGCCCAGCTCCACCCGCGCGGTCAATACGCCGACGGCGGTCGCCGCCAACATCGCCAGGCCGACTGCGAGAGTGACCAGGGTCAGCTCACCGCTGCGCTGTTCGCGGCGCAGCAGTCGCCAGGCCAGACTCCAGTTGGGCGCGTTCATGCGCTTGAGCCGGTATCCACCAGCCGCCCGGCGGCCAGGGTCAGAGTGCGCTGACAGCGCTGCGCCAGGGTGGCGTCGTGGGTCACCAGCACCAGTGTGGTGGCGCCGCCGGCGTTGAGTTCGAACAGCAAATCGGCGATCTGTTTGCCGGTGGCGGTGTCCAGATTGCCGGTGGGTTCGTCAGCAAACAGCACGGCCGGGCGGGTGACGAAGGCGCGGGCGATGGCCACCCGCTGCTGCTCGCCGCCGGAAAGCTGGCGCGGCGAGTGATCCAGGCGTTCGCCCAAACCGACCCGCTGCAGCCACTTCCTGGCCTCGGCTTCGGCATCGCGGCGGCCGAGCAGCTCCAGCGGCAGCATCACGTTCTCCAGCGCGGTCATCCCGGTGAGTAGCTGGAAGGCCTGGAACACAAAGCCCACCTGCGCGGCGCGCAGCGCGGCCAAACCGTCCTCGTCCAGCGTCGACAGCTTCTGGCCGGCCAGTTCGACGTCACCACGGGTGGGTCGATCCAGCCCGGCCAACAGCCCGAGCAGCGTCGACTTGCCTGAACCAGAAGCGCCGACAATGGCCACCGACTCACCGCGGCGAATTTCGAAGCTCACGCCGTCCAGGATCTGCAGCGCATGGTCGCCCAGATGCACCGTGCGACTGAGGTCGGTCGCCGCGACGGCGATCGCGCCGGCATCAGACTCAGCCTCGATTGGGGAAGTTGCCGGCATACTCGGCGCTACGGCTACGCTCATCGGTAAGTGGTCCTCACGGCCTGTCACGTTGACTTGCTAGCCCGCATTATTCATGAATCTTCTACTGCGGCTTCCGCAGGCGTGTTGTGGCGCGGTTTGCTCCCTCCGATCGACTCGACGTACCGTCAAGTACGCCTTCGCCGATCTCCAGTCCGCGAACCGCACCACAACACGCCTGCGAAACCCTCGCTACGAACATTCATGAATAATGCGGGCACAGAGTGATCAACGGCCGTTGGTCGCAACAGTGCGTAAAGCCATCAGTCATCGTCTGGAAGCAAAGCAATAGGGGTCAAAGTTGGCAATGCAAGCCAAGTATCGTTACCTAGTCGCCGTCGTCAGCCTGTGGATGCTGATTGGCCAAGTCGCCTGGGCGCTGGCACCGACGCCATCCAAGGTATTGGTCCACGGTGACAGCCTGTCGGCCGCCTACAACATGGCTATCGATGACGGCTGGGTGGTGCTGCTCGATCAGCGCTTGGCGCAGCAATCGCCGCCCTGGCAGGTGATCAACAGCTCAGTCAGCGGCGAAACCACCAACGGCGGGCTGGCCCGATTGCCGGCGCTGCTGGCCCACCACCAGCCGCAGATCGTGGTGCTGGAGCTGGGCGCCAACGATGGTTTGCGCGGCCTGGACCCCAACGCCATGCAGGCGAATCTGGCGCAGATGATCAAACTCAGCCAGGCCGCCGGTGCGCAGGTGCTGCTGGTCGGTATCCAGCTGCCGCCCAATTTCGGCCAGCTCTACAACCAGGAGTTCGAGCGCGTCTTCCGCAGCCTCGCCGAGCAGTACCAGCTCCGGCTGATCCCCTCGTTGCTCAAGCCCATCGAAACCGAACGTGACGCTTTCCAGGCTGACCAGCTGCACCCGACCGCCGAAGTGCAGGCGCGGCTGATGGAGCCGGTGTGGGATGCGCTGCAGGTGTTGACCGTAGGCGAACTGGCGACGAACTGACTGTGGCCGGCGACGCCCTGTGTTGTTGGATGTGGTGAAGGTCAGCGAATCGCTGCCGCGGGCGGGCTGTCGGCGGGAAGCCCCAAACGACAAGCGCTGCGCCGGCAGACACTTGCTCCGGCGCCTTGCAGGCACTAGCCTGCCGCACCTCGCAACATTGCACCGGGAGAATTCGTTGAGCTATTGCAAAGCGCTGCTGGCGCTGTCGATCGGCGTCGCACTATCGGCCTGCGGCCATCATCAGGAACAGGCGGTTGCCGCCGACGGTCCCGCCACGGGCGCCGAAAGCGCGGACGAGTTCGTCGCCCGGGTGAACGCGACCCTGGTCAAAGAGTCCCCGGTCAATACTTCGGCGGCGTGGCTGGGCTCGACCTACATCAACGGCGACAGCGCGCGCATCGAAGCCGCTGCCAACGAGCGTTCGCTGGGCCAGCTGAGTAGGTGGATTGCCGAAGCCGCTGCCTTTGAAGGCGATTTGTCGGCCGATACCGCCCGCGCGTTAAAGCTGCTCAAGCTGGCTAGCCCCAATCCGGCGCCCAAGGACGCCGACAAGCTCGCCGAACTGGCCCAGCTGACGACTCGCATGCAGGGCGCCTACGGTTCCGGCAAGTACTGCACCGATCCCGATGATTCGGCCAGCTGCCGCAATCTGGGCGAACTCTCCGACGTGCTGGCCAATAACCGCGACTATGACGCCCAGCTGGAAGCCTGGGAGGGCTGGCATACCATCGCCCCGCCGATTCGCAAGGACTACGTGCGCTTTGCCGAGTTGGTCAATGAAGGCGCGCGCGACATCGGCTTTGCCGATGCCGGCGAGCTGTGGCGCTCCGGCTACGACATGAGCCCGGCCGAAGTGATGGCCGAGACCGATCGGCTGTGGGGGCAGGTGCAGCCGCTGTACGAACAGCTGCACTGCTACGCCCGCGATCAGCTGGTCGAGGAATACGGCGACAAAGGCCAGGTGGACGGCAAGATCCCGGCCCATCTGACCGGCAACATGTGGCAGCAGGACTGGTCCAATCTGTGGACCTTCATGGAGCCCTATCCGGGCGTGGGTAGCCTGGACATCAACAGCGCGCTGGAAGCGCAGCGCGAAGAGCAGCTGCAGGCCGAGCTGGCCAAGCTGGCCAAGGACGCAGGTCCGGTGCAGATCGCCGAGGCCCACGTTCGCGCCGACTACGCGCAGGCCACCGCGATGACCAAGCTGGCCGAGAGCTTCTATGTCTCTCTGGGCATGCCGTCGCTGCCGGATCACTTCTACGCCGACTCGCAGCTGATCAAGCCGCGCGACCGCGAGGTGGTGTGTCACGCCAGCGCCTGGCCGATGGACACCACCGGCACCGTGCGCATCAAAATGTGCATCAAGCCCACCGAGGAAGAGCTGACCACGATCTACCACGAGCTTGGTCACATCTACTATTTCCTCGCCTACAAGGACCTGCCGCCGCTGTTCCAGAGCGGCGCGCATGACGGCTTCCACGAAGCCATTGGCGACACCATCGTGCTGTCGATGACCCCGGAGTACCTGGCCTCGCTGGGACTGGTCGGCGATGCCGAAGTCAGTGATCAGGCCACGGTGAATGCGCAGATGCGGATGGCGCTGACCAAGGTCGCGTTCATGCCCTTTGGTCTGCTCATCGATCGCTGGCGCTGGGGCGTGTTCGACGGTTCCATTGCCCCGGATCAGTACAACCAGGCTTGGTGGGACCTCAAAGCCCGCTATCAGGGCGTGGCGCCGGCCACGGCGCGTGGCGAAGAGCACTTCGATCCGGGCGCCAAGTACCACGTGCCGGGCAACACGCCCTACACCCGCTACTTCCTCTCGCACATCCTGCAGTTCCAGTTCTACAAGGCGCTGTGCGATGCCGCCGGTCACAGCGGACCGCTGCACACCTGCAACTTCGCTGGCAACGCCGAAGCGGGCAAGAAATATTGGGAGATGATGGCCCGTGGGCAGAGCCAGCCCTGGCAGCAGACCATGGCCGAGCTCACCGGCGGCGAGCAGATGGACGCCTCCGCAGTGCTCGAATACTTCGCCCCGCTGCAGGCCTGGCTGACCGAGAAGAACGCCGGCAAGAGCTGCGGTTACTAGCTGACCGTCGCGCTCGCGCCGCCTTGAGCGGCGCGGGCAGCGACAAGTGCCGAGCGTTTGGCCACACATGCCCGTTTCCGCATCGGCGGCGAGTCCCCTGGTCGTGCTCGCCGGCTGCCTGCACGGCGCCTTCCTGGCCAGTCTGCTG
>JAUIFV010000180.1 GCA_030430155.1 Gammaproteobacteria bacterium | reverse complement strand
GATCAGCTCGGATGATTTCCGCACTATCGAGATCTACGCCAGCGCCGGCAGCTTTGATCGTGTCGCGGTGGGTACGCGTTCCGGGGTTTACAGCTCGACCCTGGGATCGGCCGACTGGTCCTTGTTGGGGGCAGGATTGCCGGATGTGCTGGTCTTCGATCTGCGCTATGTGGCGTCGACCGGCAGCCTGATCGCTGGAACTTTGGGCCGCGGCGTTTGGCGACTGGCGGTGACCGAGTTGCCGATCTTCGCCGACGGCTTCGAGCTGCAGCTGCCGCCCGAAGCCGAATAGCAGTTCCTAGCCACGCCGTCGCCGACCCCGGTCCGCGATCCACACCACAGCACGCCTGCGAAACCCTCGCTACGAACGATCATGAATAATGCGGGCTACAGTGCGCGGTGGATCGGCGACCAAGCGCGTGAGTCATTGCGCCGATCATCGCTATCGCGTCGTTCGCTGCTGTTGCTGAAGCGCAGCTGTTCGCGGCGATCTTCGTTGATCCGGCGGCTGCGGCGACGGGCATCGGCGGTGCGTTGGTAGTGGCACTCGCACTGCCCCGGTCGACAACCCAGGGTCAGCAGCGGCACTGCCTTGTCGCTACGGGTGCGACGACCGTTGAGCTTGCGCGAATGCTCGCAGCTCGGGTCACCGCGAAGGATCCACAGCTGTCCTGCAGCGTGTGCGCCCAGCTGGCGCGGATTCAAGCTGCGAGCGGGAATATCCGATTCGATCTTGGTCTCGTTGGCCTCGTCGCCCAGCATGCTGTTGCGCCACCAATACAAGCCCGCCGCCGCTGCCGCCACCCAAGCCAAGACCAGTCCGATCATGCTCATTGTCCGCCCCTTTGCCCGTGTCCTGTTGGAGTTGCAGACGATGGTGGGGGCCAACTGTGCAGAGAAGATGGAGAAAGGATGCAAAGTCGACGCAGTCGATAGAGCCGGCTGCTACTGCGATCAGGGAGCGCAGCCGCACTCCGGTTCGCCTGCCTACTCGATGACGAACTTGTAGCCCATCCCGTACACCGCCTCGATGGGATCGGCGGCGACCGGGCTGGCGAGCAGCTTGCGGCGCAGATTCTTGATATGCGAGTCGACCGTTCGATCGCTGACCACCCGATGGTCAACGTAAATGGCGTTGAGCAGTTGGGCTCTGGACAGGACCCGCCCGGGCCGATGGCTCAGCGCCTTGAGCAGGCGAAATTCCACCGGGGTCAGGGCCAGCGCCTCGCCGTTCCAATAGGCCTCGAAGCGCTCTTCATCCAGACTCAGCCCGGTGCCCTGCGGCGATTCGCGCCAGTCGAAGGAGCGGCGTAGCAGCGCCCGCACCCGCGCCACCACCTCGCGCGGATTGAAGGGCTTGCAGATGTAGTCGTCGGCGCCCAGCTCCAAACCGATCAGGCGGTCGATCTCCTCCACCTTGGCGGTGGTCATGATCAGCGGCACGGTGGAAAAGGCGCGAATCTCGCGACACACGGTGAGGCCGTCCTTGCCGGGCAGGATCAGATCCAGCAGCACCAGCGAGGGATCATTGCGGCGCACCCAGTCACTGGCTTCGCTGCCGTCGTGCATCACGGTTACCGCATAGCCGTCGTCGCGTAGTGCCCGTTCCAGCAGTTCGGCCAGTCCCGCTTCGTCCTCCACCAATAGCACGTGGTGAGGGGTAGTTGATTCCGAATTTCGGTCCAATCAGTCGCTCTCCGGGTAAAACTCCTCTGTTCCTCCATGATTGTTTCGCACAATAGAGTCACTGTGAACCACTATCGAGCAAAAAAGAACCTGCGCGCGCGGCGCGCGGCGAAACGCCGCGGCGCCGACGGCGTGATTCGATTCGGTGGTGGCTGGTCGGCGCTACTACTGAGACTGCTGCTGATCCTGGCGATGGCCGGCTGCACGCTGCTGGCCACGGCCAGTGTGCATGCCGATGTCTACGATGATCGGCGCACTCGCGCCGGCGTTCGCGTGTTCCGCTCGCTGCTCTCGGCTGAGATCGGCATCGAGAACAAGGCAGGCGAGGATGGCCGCCTGCATCTGTTGATCGTGGGCGGGGAGGCTGCCCAGGTCGACGAGTTGGCAGCACTGCTGGCTCCCAGCAAGGCCGGCAAGCCGGCGACCTTGCGCGGGCTGCCCTTGGATGTACAGCGGGTGGAGCACATCGTCGAAGGCGAAGGTGAGGTGCCGGCCGGCGTTTTTCTGGCCGAAGCACCTGACGAAGAGGAGTTGGAGGCACTGATCGCCTGGAGCATCGACCACCAGGTGATGCTCTACTCACCGTTCGAGGGTCACGTCGAACGGGGCGTGATGGCGGGCATCGCCATTGAGGCCAAAGTCCGACCTTATTTGAATACGCGCACCATCGCCGAGGCCGGTCTGGAGCTCAAACCGCTGTTTCTGAAAGTTTCCAAGGTGCATCCATGAGCGATGCACCGAGCAACGCCAATGAGGGCGCGCGATTGAGTTCGCGTAGTCCGCTGATTGTCTGCCTGGCCTTTGCACTGCTGGCGCTGATCCTGGAGCTTTCGCTGTACGGATACTGGACCGCCACGCTGCAGCCGCGGCTGCGCTACGAGGCCGAGCAGCAGGCCCAGCTGCTGGCCCGCTCGCAATCGGCGCTGCTGACCGCGGCGCTGCACGAAGAGCCGGGGCCGCAGCGCAGCGCCCGGGTCACCGGTGCCATCGATGAACTGCTGCTGTTGCGCGATCCGGACGCCGACGAGCCCTTCTTCGAGGCCATCGGACTGGAGCTGGATTACGAGGTGGTTGGCGGTGACTACGGCAGCCTGGACCGGCCGATGGGCAGCGCGCGCGCCGACGCGATCCCGGTATCGGTAGAGCTTTATCATCACGACACGCTGGAGCTGATGGGTCTGGCCAGCTACGCGGTCAGCTCCGCCTTCATGCGCCGCTTGAGCGACGATCTGCGCGAACAGCTGCTGATTCAAGGCGTCTTCGTGGCCGGGCTGCTGGCGCTGTTGGGCGGTGCGCTGGCGATCGTCATGTTGACCCTGGAGCGTTCTCGTGAACGCGCCGCGCAAACCCGGCTGCGCTTTGAGCGCGAGCTGCGCCAGGCCAAGGAACAGGCCGAGGACGCGAACCGGGCCAAGAGCCAGTTTCTGGCCAACATGAGCCACGAAATCCGCACGCCGATGAACGCGGTGCTGGGGATGGCGGCGCTGATGCAAAAGACCTCGTTGACGCCACGCCAGAGCGGCTTGCTCAATCAGCTGCGCGGCTCAGCGCGACTGCTGCTGGGGGTGATCAACGACATTCTCGATTTGTCGCGTATCGAGGCCGGCAAGCTGAGCTTCCAGGACGCCGGCTTCCAGCTCAACAGCGTCATCGATGATCTGGCTACGGTGGTAGGCGGTAAGGCCCGGGAGAAGAACCTGGAAGTCCTGTTCCTTGTCGATCCCAAGGTGCCGCAGCAGCTGATTGGCGATCCGGTGCGACTGCAGCAGATCCTGGTCAACCTGGTGACCAACGCAATCAAGTTCACCGAACGTGGGCATGTTTTGGTGGAGGTGCGCCAGCTGCCCTCTGAGCAGGGCAGCGTGATGCTGAGCTTCTCGGTCAGCGACACCGGCATGGGCATCGACCCCGAACAGCTGCCGCGCTTGTTCGATCCGTTCACCCAGGTCGACGAGACCAACACACGCAAATTCGGCGGCACCGGACTGGGTCTGGCCATCTGCAAGCGCCTGGTCGAAGGCATGGGTGGTGAGATCGGCGCCGATTCCCAGCCCGGCAGCGGCAGCCAGTTCTGGTTCAGCGCGCGCTTCAAGATTCGCGACAACGCAGCCGAGAGCGATCCGGTCACCCACAACGATGGCCTGCGTGCGCTGGTGGTGGACGACAACGCGACCACCCGCGAGGTCTTCGGCAGCATGCTGGAGTCGCTGGAATTCGATGTGTCGCTGGCCGAATCGGCCGAAACCGCGCTGCAGCGGCTGCAGGGCGAGGGCAGCGGCTTCGACTTGGTGGTCATGGACTATCGCCTGCCCGGCATGAACGGTATCGAGGCCGTGCGCCAGATCCGTCAGCGCGGGATGAGCGATCTGGGCGTGGTGATGGCCACCGCCTACGGCAGCGACGAACTGCTGCTGCAGGCCGAGCAGGCTGGTATCGACGTCTTCCTGAACAAGCCGGTGTCGCCCTCATCGCTGTTCGACGCCGCGATGCAGGCGCTGGGCCATGAGCGCGGTGCAGCGCAGGCGCGCCGCAGTCGCGGCGAGGAGCCCCAGCTGATCCCCACTTTCGCAGCCGACAGCGATGTGCTGCTGGTTGAGGACAACGCCATCAATCGAGAGGTTGCGACAGAACTACTGCAGTCGCTGGGGCTGCAGGTGCGCACCGCCAACGACGGTCGTCAGGCCATCGAGGCGGTGCAGGCGCGCAAGCCCGAGCTGATCTTGATGGACGTGCAGATGCCGGAGATGGACGGCATCGAAGCCACCGGGCGGATCAAGGGCAGTGCCGAGCTGAAGTCCATCCCCATCGTCGCCTTGACCGCACACGCCATGGCTCACGACCGCGAGCGTTTCCTGAACGCGGGTATGGACGATTACCTGAGCAAGCCCATCGAGGAATCGGAACTGCTGCGCGTGCTCAACCGCTGGCTGCCGGCTGCGGGCGATCGTCCGACGGCCACCGCCGTAGCGGCACCGGAGACGGCGCCGACGGGGCTGGCCGAGCCGGTGCAGGACGGTCGCATCCCAGCCATCGCCGGCGTGGACGTCGGGCTGGCGCTGAGCCGGGTCAACGGCAAGCTGGATCTGCTGCTACGGCTGCTTGGCGAGTTTCGCAACCGCAACGCCGATGCCGTGGACAGGCTGCGCACGCTGCTCGACGGTCAGCAGTTCGAATCTGCCGCCGCGCTCGCCCATACGGTCAAGGGTGCGGCAGCCACGCTAGGTGCGCAGCGCATTGCGGCGGCCGCCGCGCAGGTTGAACGTGATCTGCGCGATCAAAGCGCGGCCGCTGGCGCGCTGGACGAACTCAGCCGCGCCCTGCACGAACTGTCCAGCGCGCAGCTGCCGGCCGCTCAAGGTCAGCCGGCGGGCGTTGCTGCTGCCGAAAGCGCGGACGCTACGGGCTCCGGGGAGGCAGCGCAGCCGTTGATTGCAGCTCTGCGCCAGTGTCTGACCGATAATGACCTGTCAGCCGACAAGCACTTTCAGCGGCTCAGCGCCGCGCTCGGCAAGAATGAACACGGCAAGCGCCTGTCGGCCATGGAGGCGTCGATCAACCAGCTGGACTTCGCTCAGGCCCTGGAGCATCTGCAGGCCGTGGAAACCGCGTTGGACGAAGGAGGGCATTGAGATGACCGACAGCAAGCTGAGCATCGGTGATTCGGCGCCGCGCGCGCGGATACTCATCGTCGACGACGAACCGGTGAACATTCACGTCCTTTCCGAGGCGCTGCAGGGGGCCTATGAATTGCGCTTTGCGACCAGCGGCGCGCAGGCCATCAAGCTGCTGGAGAGCTATCTGCCGGACTTGATACTGCTCGACGTGGTGATGCCTGAGAGTGACGGTTTCCAGACTTTGGCGGCCATCCAGGGTACGCCGGGAGCTGCCGATGTCCCGGTGATCTTCGTCACCGCGATGAGCGAAATGGCCGACGAGGAGAAGGGCTTTGCGCTCGGCGCAGTGGACTACATTATCAAGCCGATCAGCGCGCCTATCGTCCGCGCCCGGGTGCGCACCCATCTGCAGCTCAAGCGCCAACGCGACCTGCTGGAGCGCAGCGCGCTGCTGGATGGATTGACCAATATCGCCAATCGGCGCAGCTTCGATCAGGCGCTGTCGCGGCGCTGGCGTTTCGCCCAGCGTCAGGGCATTGGAATCACCCTGCTGCTGCTCGATATCGACCACTTCAAGCAGTACAACGACCACTACGGACACGGTGCCGGAGACGACTGCCTGCGTCGCGTCGCTCAGGCCCTGGATCAGGCTTTCACGCGGGGTGAGGATCTGGTCGCCCGCTACGGCGGCGAGGAGTTCGCCTTGATCCTGGCCGCCGACGACAGCGCCCGTCAGGCCGAGCGGGTGCTGCGCGTGGTCAGCGAGCTGCAGATCGAACACCTGCACTCCAGCGCGGCGCAGCACGTCTCCGCCAGCGTCGGCGCAAAAAGTTTTCAGCAGCTTGGTGAACTCGATACCGAGCGGGCGCTGCGCGAGGTGGACGAGCTGCTTTACCGGGCCAAGCAGTCTGGTCGAAACCGCTGCGCGCTGCAGAAGCAGGGCTTTACCGAGATCGAAATCATACGTTGAGGTGGGACCCAGGCCACGGACGCGAGACCAAAGCAGCGTCGACCCGGTCGTGGAATACTCCAGCCAGCAGAGCCGCCTTGGGACGATTGGATGTCACTGACGATTAGCGCGAGGGCGCTGGCTGCGCTGCGCTTTGTTGGCTTCTTGATTGCCTGGGCGGTGGTCATGCTGCTGGGAGCACTGTTGCTCGGTGCCGGCGTCTACGGGCTGAATCGGGCTGAAACGGACTACAGGTCGACCATCGGGCAGGTGGAATCGACTCACAGCAAGGTGGTCCGCGGCAATCCAGATACGACCAATCGAAATCGCTGGTCGGTATCGATTCGGGTTTCGTACCTTTACCGCGTCGACGGGGTGGAGTATCGCGGGCAGGACGAGCTTGATCGGGGCTTTGCAGGCTCGCCCTCGGTGGCTGAACAGATCAGCCGCCAGGCGGTTGGCGAGTTCGCGCCCGGCGCATCGATCGACGTACACGTAGACAGCGAAAACCCTGCACGCAGCGTGCTCGATCCGCCGCGTGCCGTTGCTGCGATTCCAGCACTAGCATTCGGTCTGCTTTTCTCGGCAACCGGCGCGGTGTTGGGCTGGCGCAGCGTGGCAGGGTGGTGGCGCCAAAGAGCAGCTGTCGACGAGGCGTCGGCCGATTCCTCGGTCGATCGCTGGCTGAGTCGAGTTGCAGCGGCATTTTTAGCCATCATCTGCGCTGCAGCGCTGGTTGCGCTCGGTCAGAGCCGGTCGACCCAGTTGTTGCTGCTGCTTGCGCTACTGGCGCTGATCCCGGCGTTGTATTTGGCGATCACGCGCCTGCGCGGTCGCGCTGGTGACGGATAGCGGGAGATCGAGGGCGCAGGGCCCAGGGCCTAGGAACAGCCGGTGGTACCGAGGCTAAGTCGTGGCTTGCTCCGCAACGGCTGCGTGCTGAGGAGCCAGCGCCACGAACAAGCTGCCGTGTGCCGGGAGCACGCAGGCATGGCCGTGCAACGCCGCGGTGCTCAGCCCGTGCTCGGCCTGCTGCGATAGCACGCGCTTGGCGATGTCGTCGGTGAGGTCGAAGCGCGTTGCTTCAGGCGACAGGTTGAAGGCGCAGAGCATCGACTGCTCGGCGTCTTCCCGAACGAATGCCAGGACCGGCTCGTCGCTATGCACAAAGCGTATCTCGCCGCCGATCAGGGCGGGCTGCTGTTTGCGCCAGGCGAGAAAGCGACGCAGCCGATTGAGGTCGGAGTCGGGTTCGGTTGCCTGGCGAGCGGCGCTGCGCTGGCGGTGCTCTGACGGGATTGGCAGCCAGGGTTTGGCTTGGCTGAAGCCGCCCCGTTCGCTGTCGTCCCAAGGCATCGGCGTGCGGCAGCCATCGCGACCCTTGAAGTTCGGCCAGAAGGCCTTGCCGTAAGGGTCCTGGATGGATTCGAAGGGGATCTCGGCTTCGGTCAGGCCCAGCTCTTCGCCCTGGTACAGGCAGATCGATCCGCGCAACGCGCAGAGCATGGCGCTGAGCTGGGTAGTCAATGCCGCCGAGGGCTGTCCGTTGCCCCAGCGGGTGGCCACCCGGGTCACGTCGTGATTGGAGATCGCCCAGCACGGCCAGCCTTCGGTGAGCTGGTTCTCGAGTCTGCTCACCGTGTTGCGTATAAAGCCGGCGCCGCGCTCGGCGCTGAGCAGTTCGAAGCTGTAGCCCATGTGCAAACGGCCGGCGCGGGTGTATTCGGCCATTGCCGCCAGCGAATCCTCGGCGGAGATCTCGCCCAGCGCGCCGATGTCGGGATACTCATCGAGCAGGGCGCGCAGATCGGCAAGGAAGTCCAGATTCTCGGGGCGAGTGTTGTCGTAGAGGTGCTTCTGGAAGGCGTAGGGGTTGTCGGGGCTGAAGCCGCGACCGACGCGCTCGGCCTTCGGTTTGGCCGGGTTGTCGCGCAGCTGGGCGTCATGGAAGCAGAAGTTGATCGCATCCAGACGCAGCCCGTCGACACCGCGATCGAGCCAGAATCGCACGTTGTCCAGCGAAGCCTGGCGCACCTGCGGATTGTGGAAGTTCAAATCCGGCTGCGATACCAGGAAGTTGTGCAGGTAGTACTGGCCGCGGCGCGGCTCCCACTGCCAGGCGCTGCCGCCAAAGATCGACAGCCAGTTGTTGGGCGGGCCGCCGTCGTCGCGCGGATCAGCCCAGACATACCAGTCCGCTTTGGGGTTGCTGCGATCCTCGCGACTTTCCTTGAACCAGGCGTGCTGATCCGAGGTATGGCTGAGCACCTGATCAATCATCACCTTCAGCCCCAGTCGATGGGCCTTGGCCAGCACGCGGTCGAAATCGTCCAGGGTGCCGAACAGCGGGTCCACCGCGCGGTAGTCGGCGATGTCGTAGCCGAAGTCGGCCATCGGCGAGGCGAAGAAGGGTGAGATCCAGATCGCGTCCACGCCCAGGTCGGCGATGTAGTCCAGGCGCTGCAGGATGCCCGGCAGGTCGCCGACGCCGTCTCCGTTGGAGTCCTGAAAGCTGCGCGGGTAGATCTGGTAGATGATGGCGCCGCGCCACCACTCGAATTGACTGCTGCCTGGCATGACTTTCCCTGTCGGTTCTACGGTCCGCATGTTCGTTGCTCTTCGACTGCGGGCGTCAGCTGGAGGACGTGGGACACAAGCTTAACGGCACAATCAAAGCGGCCATGGCCGGTGCAAACGTATTCATCCACCGCGGCGGCGCCGGGCGGATTAGTTTGCAAGCCAAAGCCGCAGCAACCTGGGAGGGGTTCTGTGCTCGATCACGTCATTCAACTGCTGGTGTTCGTACTGCTGACCGGGTTGGTCGCGGGCGTGACCTGGCGCATGTGCAGGCGCAGCGCGCACGCCGAGGATGCCTCGCGCGAGTATTTCCTCGCCGGTGGCGGACTGGCTTGGCCTTTCGTAGCCGGTTCACTGCTGCTGACCAATCTCAGCGCCGAGCAGATCGTCGGCATGAATGGCGCCCAGGCGATGTTGGTGGCCTGGTGGGAGTTCGGCGCGGCAGCCGGTCTGCTGGTGCTGGCCCACGTGCTGGTGCCGATGTACTACCGGTACAATTGCACTACCACCACCGAGCTGTTGGAGCACCGGCTGGGCGATCCCGGGGTGCGGGCGACGGTGTCGGTGCTGTTTCTGCTTGGCTATCAGTTCATCCTGCTGCCGGTGGTGCTGTACACGGGCGCGGTGTTCATGAAGTCGATGTTCGGCCTGCAGCTGCCGGTGATCGTCATCGCCGCCGGATTTGCAGCCGCCGGCCTGGCCTATGCGGCATTCGGAGGGCTGCGCGCCATCGCCATCTCCGACACCTACAACGGTCTCGGCCTGCTGGTGATGGGCATCGCGGTCACCCTGTTTGCGCTGGCCGCGGTGAACTGGGACCTGTCCGGGGTGCCGGCCGAGCGCTGGACGCTGATCGGCAGCAGTGAGTCGGATATTCCCTGGCACACCCTGCTCACCGGCATGCTGTTCATCCACATCTTCTACTGGGGCACCAACATGGTGATTGCCCAGCGGGTGCTGGCGGCCGGCTCGGTGCGCGAGGCGCAGAAGGGGATCTACGCCGCCGCGGCCTTCAAGCTGCTGGTGCCGGCCATCGTGGTTTTCCCCGGCGTGATTGCCTACAAGCTCTACGGACCGGTGGGCGACACGGCCTACGGTCGGCTGGTCGCCGACGTGCTGCCGGCGTGGATGTCCGGCGCCTTCGCCGCGGTGATCTTCGGCGCGGTGCTGTCCAGCTTCAATTCCTGCTTGAACTCGGCCTCGGCCCTGTATACCTGCGATCTGCACCTGAAGTACGTCAACCCGCAGGCCAATGTTCGCCGCGTAGGCCAGCGCGTGGCGCTGCTCTGCGCGATTGTGGCGGTGGCGCTGGTGCCGCTGTTCCAGAATGCCCAGAGCATCATCGCCCTGCTGCAGCAGC
>JAUIFV010000179.1 GCA_030430155.1 Gammaproteobacteria bacterium | reverse complement strand
CCGCTACCTGCGCCATGAGCCGGTACGGGCGCGGCCACCGACCACCGGCTACGTGGCCGGTCGCTGGCTGCGTCGACACTGGCCTTGGGCCGCGGTCGCCTCCGCCTTCGTGCTGACCGTGCTTCTGTTCAGCGCGCAGATGATGGCCGAGCGCGACGCCGCATTGAAGGCTGAGCGGGCATCTCGGGCCATCGCTGACTACATGATTGCGGTCTTTCAGGGCGCGGATCCGCAGCTGACCGGTGAGCGCGATGTGCCGGTTTCAAAGCTGCTGGACGCCGGCCGCAAGCGATTGGAGAGCCAGCTCGCCGATCAGCCCACCCTGCGTGCCGAGCTCTACACCATCCTCGGCGGCGTCTATCAAACCATCGGCCAGCGCAACCAGGCTGGCGAACTCTACGACCGCGCCATCGCCGTCCTCAGCGAAGCCGATGCGCCGATTGCACTGGCCAGCGCGCTGCACAGCAAGGCCTACACCGAGTACGACCAGGAGCATTTCCCTGCCGCCAAGGCGCTGGCCGAACGGGCGCTGGCGCTGCGGCGACAGCATCAGTCCGATTCGGTCGAACTGATTACCAGTCTGCGCCTGCTCGGCACCATTCATCTGTACCTGCGCGAAGCCGAGCAGGCCCGGGCGCGATTGCGTTCGGCGCTGACCATGGCCGAAGCGCTGCTGCCGGCGCAGAGCCTGGAGCTGGCGCAGACCCATCTGGCGATGGCCCGCCTGCACATGAATCTCGATCGCGGTACGCAGGACGCCGAAACCCACGCCAAAGCGGCCATGCAGATCATCGAGCAGGTCCACGACCGCGAGCACTATCTGTACGCCGAGGGCATGGAGATGCAGATGTACGGCCTGGCCTACAGGGACCAGCTGGATCAGGCACTGCCGATTGCCGAGGCGCTCAGCGCCAGACGTATCGCCCTGCACGGCGAGCTCAGCTATCAGGCCGGCTATGCGCTGTTCGCACAGGCCGATCTGCTGGACCTGGCCGGTCGTCGGGTGGAAGCCATCGCCCTGCTGCAGCGCTGCATCGCCATCCAGGAGCAGCTCGACGGTCGAAAGGCGCTGTCCATGTCGCCGCCGCTGAACGTGCTGGGCTACGCGCAACGCAACGCCGGGCTGTATCCGGAGGCACTGGCCAGCTTCCGCGAGCTGCTGGCGCTGCGCACCAGCCAGCTGGATGAAGAGCAGGCCTTTGCCGCTGAGATCCGTCTGGAGATCGGCAGCACGCTGCGCCGCCTGGGCCAACTCGAGCAGGCCCGCGCCCTGACTGAGCCGGTCTGGGCGGAGCGCCGCGCCGATCCTCAGACCGACCCCTACGCGAGCATGAAGGCGGAACTGGAGATGGCCGCGCTGCTGCGTCTGGAGGGCGGGCTGGCCCAGGCCAGCGAAGCGCTGGATCGCATCGACGACGGCGCCTTCGACGGTCTTCCCGGTCGGCGCGGCTATCTGCTGCTGGAACGGGCCAAGATCGCCGTCGCCGCCGGCAACGCCGACGCTGCACTGCAGCTTTTTCTGGACGCCGAGCGGACCCTGGGCGCGCTCGGCGAGGATCACCCCGAACTGTGGCTGATGCGCATCCACCGCGCGGAATTTCTTGCCGCCCAGGGCCAACTGCAGCAGGCCGCCGAGCTGGCCGTGCAGATTGCCGACCACGCTGCGCCCAGCATCGCCGCCGGCGGCGACTGGGAGCAGCGACTCGCTCAGCTGCAGCAGATCAGCATCGACGATGGATGATAAATCGCTCCAGCTTTCTCGTTAGGGCTAGTAAGGGACGCCTGTGGCGGCCCGATTACCCGAAACGAGAAGGAGCGAGTAATGAACCATCGACATCCCTACCGCAGCTGGTTGCGAGCAACCCTGTTGGGTGTGGGTTCTCTGCTGATCGCACCGTCTGCTTCCGCCATCAACACGATATGCGACACCCCTGACTGTCCCACAGGCTGTGGCGAGGCGACTCCCGGCGGCGGCGGCATTCAGGACCGACTGGCCTTGATCAACCGCTCGCTGTATGGCCAACCGCAAGCCAAATTCCGCCCCGAGCCCAGCGAGACCTCGCCGATGCAACAGCGCTATCTAGCCCGCATTTCTCATACCTATCCTACTGCGGCCGCCGATCTCCGCACTGTGGCGCGGCGTGCTCCCTCCAGCCCGTTTGACGTAGAGGCGACTACGCCTGCACGGTCTTCCAGTCCGCGCGCCGCACCACAGCACGTTCTCGGCGCCCTCGCTACGGACAGGTATGAGAGATCCGGGCTAGGCACCGCCGGCCCACTCCCGGCCGGCAGCAGCGGTCAGCTGCTGTACGGCGACATGCCCGGACAGTGGGACGAGGTGCGCGCCTACGTGACCTTCCCCTACTCCTTCGATCGCGGGGTGACCACCGACCAGCTGCTGCTGCGCGGCCTGTTTGCCACTGCGACCGGCAGCGGCGACACCTACCAGGCCAGCGGCTGGAGCCGTTCGGCCTACTGGCTGACCGGCGCCGACGGCATTCCGCGATTGCTCGCGTCGGCCATCATCGTGCCCAATTATGTGCCGGCACCGGGTGATCCCTTCACCGACAGCGGCACCTTGAGCATCGCCCCGCTGATGCTCTACAAGGAGGACGGTCGCGACTATTCCGCCTATCCGGCCGATGGCGCCTACGCCACGATCTTCTTCGTTGCCGACCCTTTCAGCGGCGAGATCCTCGATGCGGTCGTGGATCTGTATGACGCCAACAGCGTCTACGAGAAGACCGAGTACCTCTACGAGGGCGACAGCATGCAGCCGCTGTTGCTGCTGTACCGGCTGGAAGAGCCCGATTTCACCTTCTACGCCGAATACGGCGGCCATATCCTGCTCGGCGAGAACGTCACCCTGGAGCTGGAGCACCACGTGCCGGGTGTCGACTATGTCGATCCGTTCTTGAGCGCCATCGGCTTTGATGCCGCCAATACGCCGCTGGATCTGCTCTTCGAAGGGGTCCGCGAGCTGCCCGGGGGCGAGCTGGAATGGGGCTACTCGCCACCTTATCCGCTCGGCTATACCTGGGGCCAGGCGGCGGATGAGCTGTTCGCTGCGGATTTCGAAGCGGCCACCCAGGGCGCGCCGAAGGCGCAGATCGTACGCAAGCGCCGGGCGCCTTAGGCAATGCTGGCGCGCATCCCCCATCCTCACACCGCGGCGTTGATTGTGTTAAGCAGCCGGCCGACCCCAACAGCCAGCCGGTGGACGGGATGCTCGGCGCGCATCGCGGCGGTTACTCTGTCCACGCTGCTGATCAACCTGGCCAGCCCGCTGGGCGCGGGCTTGAGCGTGCTGGCCTGGATCGCCTTTGCACCCTGGCTGGCGGGCTTGCGCGGACTGCGCCCGGTCTGGGCTGCGCTGTATGGCTTCGCCATGGGGATCGGTTTCTTCCTGCCGCTGCAGTGGAGCACCTTTTACGCGCTGATCGCCGGCAACGGCCACTCGGGGCTGCCGGGCGGGCTGCTGACCATGGGCTTGTTCGCTTTCTACGCCCTGCCTTTCGCCATCTTCGCCGCACTGTTGGCGATGCTGCGCACTCAGGCGCCGCTGCTTCAGGCCGGCTTGTTCAGCACCTTGGTCTGCATCAGCTGGACCCCGGTTTCCTACAACCCGGCAATTACCCTAGTCGACATGCCCAGCATGCTGCAGCTGGCTGCGGTCGGCGGCGAGCCGCTGCTGTTGCTGCTGTTGCTGTGGCCAAGCGCGGCGCTTGCCAACCTGCTGCTCGCGCCCCGCAGCCGACCGCAGTGGAAGGGCCTAATCGCACCGACAGCGGCGATAGCATTGGCCTTTGGCCACGGCGAGCTGCGCATTGCCGATTTCGACCGCGCCCAGTCCACGGGTCAAGGCGTGAGCCTGGCTACGCTGCCGCTGCAGCTGGATCTGCCAGCGCAGGCAAACAGTTTGCTGCTCACCCGCAACCGTCCCAGCGGCAACCGCTCGGCGCTGGAGATCAGCCGCCAAGCACTGCTGCGCGAACCCAGCTGCGAGTTCGTGGTTTGGCCCGAGCTGCCGCTGAATCTGGCCCAGAGTGAACAGCTGTGCCGCCAGCGCCAATCCCTGGCGCAGACCTTGGGCCTACCGCTGCTGATCCAGTGCCACCGCCAGGTTGGCGAGCGCTTGCACTACAGCGCCGAGTGGGTCGCGCCGGGGCAGGCAGCGCAGCGCTGGCACGGCAAATCGGCGCTGGTGCCGGTGTACGAACAGCCGCTGACCGGCCGTGGTCTGGTCGCCCCCGGCAAGCCGGGAACGACCTTCCCGCTGGACGTCCAGCGCCGACTGATCCCGACGCTGTGCTACGAACTGCACTCGCCTGCGCATCTGCGCCAAGGCGTACTGGCCGGGGGCAACTTCATCGCCCACATGGCCAGCTTCACACCCTTTGCCCGCGAACCGGTGGACATCGCCGATCGCGGCCTGGCCCAGCTCCGCGCAGCCGCCTTCGGCGTGCCCATCATTCGCTCTGCCAACCGCGGCCCGGCAGGATGGATCGACGCCAACGGCCGCGTCCGCGCCAGCAGCGCGCGGCTGGGCAGCAGCGGCGAGTGCCAGCAGATCTGGTCACCGAACCGCGGCCCGACCATCTATGCGCGCATTGCGCCGATCGCCGACTGGTTGCCGGCGCTGCTCGTGCTGTTGCCCTTTGGCATTCGTCGATACACGAAGCAGGCGGGCTGATGAGCCGATCCCGCGTTCAAGTCTGGACTAATGGCCGAGGAAGCCAAAAACCAGGTTGGTGGTGAACAGCGTATCGGTCTTGTCCTTGCCCGGTGCCACTTCGGCGTTGTGCCGGGCCTGCAAAGCGGTCTTCAGCGCCAGGCTGGAATTGATCTTCACCGACACGCCCAGCTCGTTCTGGACGAAGGTGTTGTCGGAACCGGCTTCGACGAGGAAGGCGTTGGTCAGCTCGGTGGTTTCGGTGAGCTGGCGGCGGAAGTCGACCTTGCCGCGGGCCACCGCGTTGCCGTCGACGTCACCGGTGGTGCGATCCTTGGCGCGTCGGTAGCCGGGACCGGCTTCGAAGCTCAGTCGCGTGTCCTCGTTGTCGATGACCTTGTAGCCGTAGCTGAGTGAGAAGATGCCCTGGTACTCGAACGGGGCGAAATCGTCGTTCTCATAGCGAAATGCGCCGACCATGTAGCTCCTCGGATTGAACTTGTAGGCCGAGCTGGAGGTGAACTCGTAGCGATTGGCGGTGAGTTCGAACTCGTCGTCCACTTCGCCCTTGACTCGCAGCACCTGCAGACCGAAGTCGTGCTTCCAGCGTTCGCTTTCCTTGTTCAAGCCCAGCTTGGCATTGAGCGTCTCGCTCTTGGAATTGCCGCGGGACACGGCCAGGCCGACCTCACCGGTGCCGGTCCAACCCTGGGCCTGCAGTTCGCCGCCCAGCAGCGCCATCAGCGCCAACGCGATGGGTTTGCGCATGCTCTTGCTCCTTGTTGCACAGTTCAAAAGAGCGGGCATGTTACAGAGCCAAAGTCGAACGAACACTCAACGAGCAGCTGACCGCCGCCGTCCCCGTGGCCGAGAGAGCCACAATGTCGGCGATTGCGGGTGTCCATCCGGGTTACAGTAGCCTCAGCCCTCAGCCCGCAGCCCGCAGCCCTAAAGAATGCGCCCAGCCCCATCCCTGATCATCTTCTCCACCCTCTCCGGGGTCGGCTTCGGCGCGCTGATCTGGGCTGGCCTGGAGATACTCAGCGGCGCGCCTGCGCAGCGTCACATCATTCTGGCCGGCGCCGTGATGGCGATATTGGGACTGCTCAGCTCGGTCACCCATCTGGGCAAGCCGCTGCGCGCCTGGCGCGCCTTCACCCAGTGGCGCAGCTCCTGGCTGTCACGCGAGGCCTGGGCGGCGGTGCTGGCTCTGGGCAGCGCGGCGCTGATCATCGTCGTTCCCGATCTGTGGCCGCAGGCGCTCGCCGCCGTACTGCTGCTCAGCAGTTCGGCTACGGTGCTGTGCACCGCGATGATCTATCACTCGCTGCCGCCGGTACCGGCCTGGACCATCCCCAGCGTGCCGGCGATCTTCATCACCTTGGCGCTGTACAGCGGCGCCTTCCTGGTGCTGCTGCTGGACCCGCAGCGCGGCTACGACTGGCCGGTGTTCTGCGCGATGATGGCGATCATTCCGGCGACCCAGAAACTGCGCTACTGGCGCGTGCTGGATCAGCAGGGCCTGCC
Organism: Gammaproteobacteria bacterium; assembly: GCA_030430155.1. GTDB lineage: Bacteria > Pseudomonadota > Gammaproteobacteria > Xanthomonadales > SZUA-5 > SZUA-5. Next base: position 4,015 of record JAUIFV010000179.1, on the reverse strand, counting down.
CGCCGCAAGCGCCGCCCTGGGTCTGTCGGCGGATTCGACGGTGGCCGCTTTCGAGGCTCCGCACACGCAGCGCAACTACCTGCTGCACGAGATGGTCTACAAGCTGGCGCGCAAGCACCGTCTGCGGCTGCGTCGTTTGAGCGTGCTGCTGGCCTTCGTTGCCGCACCGGCTGCGGCGTTGATGGTGCTGGTCTTCCCGCTGCTGGGCAGCGCCTTGGCGGCGCTGGGATTGCTGCTGCTGTGGCTGGGTATCGCGGTGGAGCGCTGGCTGTTCTTCGCCGAAGCCCGGCACCTGGTGGAGCGCTACTACCAGCCAGTCGATGCCAGCCCGAGTGGATCGTGATTCCGGCTGACCAGAAATGATCACAAATCGCGACCCGCGGGTAATCTAAGCTGCCTCAAACGGGGCGCGTCGCTCGGCCCGTGTTAGCTTCGTCCGTCTACCAGCAAGAGGAATCCGACCATGGCTTTGATTGACCAGATCACCAGCGCGCTAGGACCCAATGCGGTGCAGCAGATGTCCGCGCAGCTGGGCACCACGCCCGGCGCCACTCGCGACGCCATCTCCGCCGCGCTTCCGGTGCTGCTGGGCGCCATGCAGCGCAACGCCAGCACGCCGGGCGGCGCGCACTCGCTGCACAACGCGGTGGTCCGCGACCACGTCGATGCCGACCCGATGGAGCGGCTGATGGGCATGGCCGGCGGCCTTCTCGGCGGCCAGGGTGGTGGATTGGCCGATCTGCTCGGTGGCGGTCAGAGCGGCGGCGCTGGCGGCGGCCTGATGGGCGCGCTGGGCGGCATGCTCGGCGGTGCCGGCGGCGCGGCCGCAGCGCGACCGGCCAACCGCGGTCTGGACGGTGCAGCCATCCTCGGTCATATCTTGGGCAATCGCACCCCGCAGGCGGCCAATGGCGTCGGCCGCGCGGCCGGCATCGACATGGGTCAGGCCGGTCAGCTGATGGCCATGCTGGCGCCGATGGTGATGGCGGCTTTGGGCAAGGTCACCCAGAGCCAGCAGCTCGATCCCGGTGGCCTGGCCAGCGTGCTCGGCCAGGAAAGCGAGCGCGTGGGCGCCGCGCCCCGCCAACAGGGCGGCATCCTCGACAGCCTGCTCGACGCCGACGGCGACGGCGACGTCGACGCCAGCGATCTGTTGAGTCGGGGTGCGAGCATATTCGGGGCCTTCATGAAGTAGCTTGGGGCTGGGAAAGGGCCCAGGGGTGGCGCTGAGACAGGGCCCAGGGCCCAGTGCAACGAGCGCGGTCGCCGGGTATTGCGGGAGCGGGAAGTGACCGTCGCCGTTGTGCTGCCAGGCCTCGACGGCGCCGGGAGTCTGCGTCAGGATTTCGCAGACGCGCTGCTGCCCAGGCTGCAGCCGGTGCTGCTTTCCTATCCTACCGACCGGATCTTGGGGTATGGATCGCTGGAAGATCTGGTGCGGAAGCAATTGCCATCCGACGAAGCCTATGTGCTGATCGCAGAGTCGTTCTCCGGCCCGCTCGCTTGCCGGCTGGCGGCGTCGCAACCACCCGGTCTGAAGGCGCTGATCCTGTTCGCCAGCTTTGCCAGATCGCCATTGCCGTTGCTCTATCCCTTTCGCAGCTTGGCCCGAATCGCGCCCGTTCAGGACGTGCCCGGCGTGGTCCTGTCCTGGTGGCTACTGGGGCTATGGGCCAATGGGAAGCGAGTCTCCGAGTTGCGTAGCGCCATCGCCAATGTCGAAGCCGCAGTGCTTCGCGCGCGAGTCCGTGAAGTTCTAGCGGTTGATGTGATGTCGATGCTCGCATTGATTCGGTGTCCGGTGCTGGGGATACGCGGATCTGCCGACCGTTTGATCAGAGCTCAGTCGCATATGCTGATCGGGTCAATGATCGGGGACTACACCGAAGCGGTCGTCGAAGGGCCGCATGCGCTGCTGCAGGCTGTTCCAAAGGCCTGCGCCGAGCGGACCATAGCGTTTTGTCAGGCGCGGGGTATGGTTGGTGCCGGTTCGCCGCTTGGGTAGGGACCAGGGACTCTCAGCCATGGCACAGCCGATCTGCTTCTATTCCAAGCTTAACGACTACTACGAGCTATCCAACTTCTCTCCGTTCGGATTTGAGGAGGAGGGGGTCTATTGGCCGACCGTAGAGCACTATTTTCAAGCCCAGAAGTTCCCCGATCCGGAGTATCGCGAGCGCATCCGCAAGGCTGGATCACCGAAGCAGGCCAAGGATCTGGGCCGCTCTCGCAAGCACCCGATCCGCTCGGATTGGGACGACGTTCGGGAGGAGGTCATGCGCAACGCGGTGCGCAGGAAGTTCACCAAGCCGGAACTGAGGTCTTTGCTGCTGGGTGCTGGTCGACGGCAGCTGATCGAGAAGTCGCCTTTTGATCGGTACTGGGGCTGCGGTAGCGATGGCGGCGGCAAGAACCGATTGGGTGTCATCCTGATGGAACTGCGTGAGGAGTTTCGTCTGCAGGTCGTCGACTAGCAAACGGGCCGCGCTGAGGCGGCCCGTTGCGTTGTGGCTGACTGGTTAGGCCTAGGGACTCCCTGAACAACGCACGCGAGCCGCGTTGCGAGTCCAAATCGTCTGCTGGTAGGCGCAGTCCCGAAAGGCATAGTCATTCTATGCCCGAGGGCTGCAACGCCGCAGCAGGCGATTTGGGCCGCAACCCTTCGGGACGACGCCTGAGAAGCCCGCCAGCTGCGTTGGACGTCTTGCCCAGAGCGCCCACTATGACCTGCGACGCCCGCCTTACTGGCGAACTTCTCAGGTGCCGTCGCGGCCACGTGCATTATTCAGGGAGCCCCTGGCGTTATCGTCGGCGCCGGGTAGACCGTCAAAGGCATCGTAGTGGGCACCGACGATGATCCGTGCGCCGTCTGCCGGGCCAAAGTCGGCGATGACGTTGTCGAAGCGGCTGCCGTCGACGCTGAACGACTGCCGCTGAACGCGCCCGCCGCGCTGCTGCAGCTGCGCTTGGATGTAGCTCGCCGCGGCCTCCGTGCCCTCCGAGCTGCGGTGTGAGCGGTCGGCGATGCCGGCGCTCAGGTACTGCACATGCGCCCGCAGTGCAGCGGGACTGACCGTCACTTCGCTGAGTTCGGATGGTGATCCGGGCCAAAGCGGCCTGGCTACAGACAGCGCAAGAGCCAGCATGAGCAGGGCGACGGTCACCACCGCCCGGAGCAGTGCGAAGCCTAGACGACGAGGATTCATGCGACGGCCTGTCCGTGAAAGCAAGGCTGTCGACTCCGGGCTGAGCGCAAAGTTCGCAGACTGATGCTACCGGACCTCGACGCACTCCAATCCGGCGATAGCCCCCAGGCGGACCGGCCGCAGGGTGCCGCTGCCGAATTCCTCGCGTACCGAGACGTAGTCCAGCTGTCCCTGATTGCAGCCCGATCGGGTGAACTGCAGGTCGCCCCAGATGCTGCGTAGCGCGTCGGCGGGATCGAACTGGCTGCCGAAGCGCGGGCCGCGGATGCTGAGCAGATCGACGATGGTCAGCACATTGCCATCGACGCTGCCGCTGCCGATCAACCACAGCGGCTGACGTTGATCGTCGTAGCTGTACCAGGTGATCACGGCCTGGTTATCGGCCAGGCCGTGGATCAGCCAGCCCTGGAAGGATTGCGCGGGGTCGAACCAGATGCCGCTGAAGGCGCTGGCGGCGTTGGCTGCTGCCCCGCTGCCGGCGCAGCTGACACCGGCCATGGCGCTGAGCCGGGTGATACCGATGCCGCCGTTGCCGAACTCGGCCGGACCGGCATACGCCATGCCGCCCTCGACGCAGCTGTTGAAATGGAACAGTCCGCTCCCCCAGGGCTGCAACACGATCTCATCCGAATCGTATTCAACGCCGAAACGCGTGCCTTGGGCGGCGACGAGGAATTCCGGCACGTCGATCTGATTGCCACTGATCACTCCGGTACCGACCAGCCACAGTGCCTCGCCCTCGGCCGTATAGGTGAACCAGGCCACGTAGGCGCTGCCGTCGCTGAGCACGTGGATATCCCAGCCCTCGC
>JAUIFV010000178.1 GCA_030430155.1 Gammaproteobacteria bacterium | reverse complement strand
CTCCCGCAGCACCGGCGTTGGCTTTGACTTGCTGCCACGCCCGCTGGAGATTCTCTCGCTCCAGCACCTGCGCAAGGGTCGGCCCCTGCTCGTCGCCTTCAGGCACCTTCTTGCACCGTCTCTCTCACCGCACAGAACTCGTCGATCACCGCCCGTGCGTGGCCTGGAATCCACCGGACCTTGCCTTGGTTGCCGAATCGGTACCGCAGACCGCAGCCTGACCGTCCGAATCCGTTTCGATCCACTCCCCGCCCTGCTTCGGCAGTCGGTCGGTTGGTCTCCTTCTGCTGACCCTTCGGCCCTTCGCTCCAGCCCACTTTCATGGGCCATCCTCACTACTATGGCCTCTGCTGACTCCTCCCACCCTCTCAGGCCGGAGGCCTCCCCGGGTAAGGTGCATGGACTGTCGGCCCACACCGCCGAGCTCTACACAGTGCGTCTTTCGTTGATCATCGGATTTCGCGTTTGGTCGCACGCTCATCGCCCGCACCCTGCCTGAAACACTCGTTCGATCACTACGGTTGTGCCTTCGCTACGGGCTGCTTTCAGCTCAGTCCCTCACGGTCCCGGCCTTGCCCTTCACTACGGTTGCTGTCAATGCTTCCGGTCATCACCTCTCAGATGACTAGTCCATGCCCATGCCGGGCACACGACCGCCGGCGTCCCGCCCGCATGCTCTTTATCGGAGACTCGACGCGAGGAGCCTACGGGCGGTAGCCCATCGGTTTTAGCGCTCGGCCATCGACTGCGGCTCGACGCCCTCCACTCCGCCGACCTTGGCGGTGGGATCGATGTACAGCTTGGTCTGGTCATTCTCGACCAGGATCCGCCCCTTGACTTCGACATTGGCGCCGATGACCACGGTGGGGCCCTTCTTCTTGCCCCAGCTCCAGCCCCAGCTGGAAGGCTTCTTGATGATCACATCGCCATCAACCACGGTGCCGTCGGTCAATTCGATGCCGCCGGTGGTGGTCTGCACGCTGCCGCCAATCAAGCTGCCGCTGACCTCCATCGAGCCGTTGACCATCTTCACGTCATTGCGCACGCTGGCCTGGGTCAGCTCTATGCCGCCGTTGACCGTTTCCACGCTGCCCTGCACGGTCGCGCCCGAACCCAGTCGAATGGAACCATTGACGGTTTCCAGATTGCCGCTGGCCACGAAACCTTCGCCGGCTTCGATACGGCCATTGACGGTCTCGACGCTGTCGGCGCGCGCGTTCTTGCCGAAGCGGATCGCGCCGTTGACCGTTTCCACGTCTTCAGCGCTGGAGTTGTCGCCGACGCGAATACTACCGTTGACCGTGTCCAGATCAAGGACTTCGGTGCCGTCACCGACGGTGATCGACTTGTTGACCGAGCTTTCGCTGGTTCCGGGGACCACCATCGTCGCCGCCAGCGCGCTGCCGCCACCAACCGCACCAACCGCCAACGCGGTCACCAACGCCTGTACAAAACGCTTCTCTTCCATTGCTCGCTCCTTGGGGTGTGAACTCAAGGTCTAGATGAGCAAGGGGCGTGCCAACCATCATTGATGCGGAAAACGCTCCTTTTTGCAGCATCTTGGTGAAATACGCCAAAAATGCGCGCGGCACCAAAGTCAAACTGACCAATCGATCGTAGATGACGGACACCATGTCCGCATGCGGACACGCCGCTCGGGCTACCGGTACGTGCAATCGCCCAAGTGGAGGGTGAACTTCAACTCGAAACCGACTTCGGCTTCAGGCATCGGAACGACCCTGCGTTTAGACCAGCTATCGGCGATACATTGGGCGAACTTCTGACCTTCCGTGGTCGGCCCAAGTCCGGCAAGCGCCACTTCCTGTCGCCGGCCTGAATCATCGGCAGCGACTATGACCTTGTACGTCGCGACCTCGGTTAAACAGCGTCCGCTGGTTCTCTCGAAAGCCTCTCGCAACTCGGCCTCGCAAGCCGGCCTATCGGTAGTCGATTCGGCGAAAACGAGGGCCGGCGTCCACAGGGCCGCCGCCAGTAGCACTGCGCTGCAACGCCTCTCAAGGATGTTAGCCCGCACGTTCATGAACCTCCTACTGTGGCGTCTGCAGTCGGACACTTCGCAGCGTCAATCAGCTCGACCAACTCCGGCGGATTGAGTCCACTAGCTACGGCCAGCTCAATCTGCTCGCATGCACGCCCCTGCTGCCCCTGCGCCAGCGCCACCTGCGCCAACAGCAGCCGACTGTCGACATCCTGACGGCGACGCAGGTTGTCGGTGGCCAGCTGTTCGGCACGTTGGCTGTTGCCGATCTCCAGATAGAACTCGGCGGCGTGCTGGGTGTAGGCGCCGGCCTGATCGGCGAGCAGCGACTGGTAGCCGCTATCGGCGCGGCTACGCCATTGGGCCGCCTTGTCAGCGTTCCCCGCCTGTTCTTCCAGCCCTGCAATCGCGGCCATGAACTCAGGATTGCCGGTCTGCGCGATCACTTCCATGTAGAGCTCGCGGGCCTGATCGAACTCACCCATCTCGGTCAGGCACTCGGCCAGATGCTCGGTCGCCAGGTAGTACTGCGGCAAACGTTCACGCGCAGCGCTGAAGAAGGTGGCCGCTTCGGCGATGTGCCCGAAACGCAGCAGCGCGATGCCCTGCTGGGTGTGCAGCCAAGCCAGAGGAAACGGTCCGACGTCGCGATAGCGCGACTGGGCGTCGAAGTACAGGCGGCTGGCCAGATCCAGATTGCCCTGCAGCACGGCCGCGTTGGCGCGTGCGGCGAGTTCATAGACGTCGGCGCTGCCGGGCTTCTCGGGCTTCCAGAAGCGCTCACCCAGCTGCTCGTAGCGACCCAGGGCCTGAGCGACCTCTGCACGCAGTCCGGTGATGGGCTCGGCCAGCGCCGGGCTCGGCTGATCAATGCGGTCCAGAGCGGCCAAAGCCTGATCGAAGTCGTGGAACTGGGACAGCTGACGGGCGTGAGCCAGCAACAGCTGCGGATGCGCCGGATTGGCCTGGAGCTGTTCGGAAACCACCGCACGGGCGCGCAGCGCATCGCTCAGCCGACCAACGATCTGGAAGCGGTGACCCAGACTGAGCGCCAGCGCGTTGGCCACATCGGCCCTGGGCTGGTTTGCGTAGGTCTTCTCCAGATGGGCGATACGCGCATCCAAATTGCCCAGGTAGATGCTTGCCGAGGTGGTGCGGATCTGGGTCGGCGTCGCCGGATAGCTGGCCAGCCGGATCACGGTCGGCACCGTACCCTGCGGGAGCCAGTCCGTGCTCGCTGCTGCGACCGGCGGCGATTCACTCTGATCGACGCTGGTCGATGTCGTTGTGCATGCGGTCATCAGCGCGCAAAGCGACAGCCCGACCCACCAGGGGCCGGGCTGTCGGTTTGTACGCGCCCCATCTGATCGTGACGGTGCGCTGGTCATGGGTCAGCTCTGCGGCGGGCCGAGGAAGGGGAAATCGTCGAGGAACACGCTGTCGTTGCCGACGAAATCACCCACGCCCGGACCGACCAATGCGCCCAGCGTGTCGTCAATCACGTCGCGCGCCAGCGTGCGTCCGCCGCACTGCCCGGCCACGCCAAGCTCCACCGCCAGGTAGGCATCGCAGACTGGCTCAGCGACGTTGATCACCAGCTGATCATCGACCAACACGGCGGCCAGCGTCGCCGAGGGCAGCAGGTTGTTGCCGACCACACCGTCCAGAGTGTCCACGGCGGCGATATTGCCCTCCATGTGCGATTGGAACATCGCTGCCCACATGCTTGGATCACTGGCCAGGTTGTAGGTGTCCTTGAGCCCGGTGCTGGTGAGCAGATCGATCAGCGCTGAGTTCACACCGGGGCGGCCCATCCGATCGACCTGACCGGCATTCAGGAACACGCACTCGATGCCGGCGATGTTGGTCAGCCGGGTCAGCGGAATCTGTCCGGTGCCGTAGCCCGGCAGGATGGAGTTGTATATGACGATGGCGCTGTTGCAGTCGGTGAAAATGAAGGTCACCGTGCCCCACTCCACCAGCTGCACCGCGTTGCCGAACTGCGGCGGGAAGCTGCCGCCGGAGGTGGCGAAGAGGGTCACTTCCGCAGTATCGCCATCGAAGGGACCATCGCCGACCAGATAGAGCTGCTCGCCTTCGGGGGTGAACACGTCCCAGTTGACTACGAAGCGCTCGGTGCCGTCAGGCAGACGCGTGACTTGGACGAAGAAGCCGTGCCGAGGATTGTCGCCATCGAAGTAGCCGCCGGTGATCGCGCCGCTGATGCCGTCACCGGAAAGGCGCTCGGAGTTGGCCCAGACTTTGAAGATCGGATCGGCGTTCTCGCCCTGCAGGCGCGAAGACTGCACGCCGATGACGATGGCCAGGGTGTTGAAGCTTCCGAAGGTGTTGGTGCCGGGATCGGTGAATGCCGGGGATAAGGTTGCTACCGTCTCGGCGAAGGCCGCGCCGTCGAAGAAGAAGGGATCGTCACGGATGCCCGACCAGAGCCGCATGCCGTCACCCTGCACAATGCCGCCGACGTCACCCTGCGCGGCCAGGCCGTTGGGGCCAGTGCAAGCGATCTGTTCGCCGTCGTCGGTGAAGTTGCAGCTGATGGTGCCGGTCTCTTCACCCTCGCGACTCAAGAAGAAGTTGTATCTCACCGCATCGGAAAAGCGCGCGCCCCCTGGAGCATCCGGCACCACGGTGATGACCAGGATGGTCTCACTGGCATCGTTGGGATTGACGAATGCATAGATGTCATTGATGTCCGCGGTGGGATCCTGTCGTACCAGCGGTGCCTCTGCATGGTCGGCCGCCTGTACGCCAACGCCGACCAGTATTGCCAGCGTGCAAAGCAGTGCTTTGAACTTCATCTTGTACTCCCCAGGGTTGGTGGTGAGACTACGCATTCCAAGTCACAATTGGATGCACTGTGAAAATCGTATTCCATCCGGCCGTGGCAGAAAGGTGACTGGCGCCAGTAAACTCGTCGCCAGCTACAGATCCGGATGAGCTTGAGTTTCGATGTCCGATTGCTCTCTATCGACGGCGCAAGAACCCCATCCGACGGCCACGACTGACCCGTGGCGACCGTTGATAGATCGCATTGCAGCGGGTGAACAAACGGCACTGAACTCACTACGCGTGGCCTGCCTTTCGCGCGTGTATACGGTTGCTAAACGTATTTTGGGCAACAACGAGGACGCCGAAGAAGTCGTTTTCGACGTCTTGTTGTGGGTTTGGCAGCATCCGCAGCGCCACGACCCCGCCCGGGGCACAGTGGCCACCTGGCTCAATCAGCTGACCTGGAGCCGATCCATCGACCGCTTGCGTAAGCGTCAACGACGTGACGCGCCGCTGCATCCAGAGTCGCTCTTGGACTCGTATGAGGGTCAAAGCGAGCTGCCGGAGGTCTGGCTGGCAGAGTTTGATCAGCGCAGCCGGGTTTTTCAGGCTCTGCGCCGCCTGTCAGCAGCGCAGCAGCAGGCGTTGAAGCTGGCCTTCTTTGAGGGCATGAGCCACCAGGAGATTGCCGACGCCACCAAGCGTCCGCTGGGAACAATCAAGTCGCACATACGCCGGGCACTGCTGCAGCTGGGCGGCCTGTTGCAAGAGTACGAGTAGCCATCGACGTGAAGAAGACCGCCCAGTCACTTAGCGATACTGCCATCGGCTTGCTATCCGAGGCGCTCAAGCCCTGTTCCCCATCTGAGGGCATGGAGCAGCGACTGGCCGAGCGCCTGCGGCAATCCATTAGCGCAACACAGCGGCCCAACATCAAGGTGCAAAGGGCTGCCGACGGGCGTTGGGTTCCGATCATGCCCGGTGTCGAGGTACGCATCCTGCACCACAACGCCGCGACCGGCCACGTGACTTCACTTTGGCGGCTGGCCGCCGGTGCGACGCTGCCAGCGCATGATCATGATCACGCCGAGGAAGAGTGTCTGATCATCGACGGCGACATTCGCCATGACGGACATTGCTATGGTGCTGGCGACTACATGATCGGCAGTCGCGGCTCACATCACAGCGAGATCTCCTCGCGCGACGGCGGAACCATGTTGCTGCGCGGCAGCGACCAACATCTGCCTGCGGCGGTTCTCGAATCGGCCTCCTACCGGTAGAGAGCGGGAAGTGGCCGAATACCTGGAGGCTCTTTTTTGGAGCGCGGCAGGATTGAACCTCCTCATCGCTGCCGTGTTGGCAGGCGTGTTTTGGCGACTGCAGCGTATTGGACGGCTCTCAATTGCGGACGCCAAGACCCGCTATTCGATGTTTTATGCGCCGCTGGGATTGTTTGCCGCACTGTTCTGGTTCTTCGGCTGGGTCGCCGTATTGGACCTGTCCACCGGGCACGGCGAAGTCGTGCTTGCAGCGCCGGCACTCAATCTGATGCTTTGCGCTGTCGCCACCGGAGTTGGGCGGGTGGTGATTGGATGGCGGCCTCTGCGTTGGTGAGATCGACCCGCGCCGAGCTGAGATGCGGCTGCCGCGATGGCATAATCGCGCCCCTTCTGTAGGCAACTGGAGCGGCCCGTGGCGCAATCCCAGGCAGGCGACGAACTGATTATTGCCGGTCGCAGCTACCGATCACGGCTGCTCACCGGCACCGGCAAATTCAAGGATTTGGAGGAAACCCGGCTGGCTACCGAGGCCTCCGGTACGGAAATCGTCACGGTCGCCATCCGCCGCAGCAATATTGGCCAGAACCCGGACGAACCGAATCTGCTCGACGTGCTGCCGCCGGATCGCTACACCATCCTGCCCAACACAGCAGGCTGCTTCACCGTTGACGATGCGGTGCGCACCGCGCGGCTGGGTCGGGAACTGCTGGACGGTCATCCGCTGGTCAAACTGGAAGTTCTGGCTGACACCAAGACCCTGTTTCCAGACGTCATCGCAACCATCAAGGCCACCGAGATCCTGGTCGCTGAAGGCTTTGAGGTGATGGTCTACACCAACGACGATCCGGTCCTGGCCCGGCATCTGGCCGAACTGGGCTGCGTGGCGGTGATGCCGCTGGCGGCGCCGATCGGCTCCGGACTGGGCATACGCAATCCCTACAACATCCTGACCATCATCGAAGAGCGCAAGGTGCCGATCCTTGTCGACGCCGGCGTGGGGACGGCTTCGGACGCCGCGGTGGCGATGGAACTGGGCTGTGACGGGGTGTTGATGAACACCGCCATAGCCGGCGCGCGCGAACCGGTGCGCATGGCGCGGGCGATGGCGCTGGCCATCGAGGCCGGCCGTGAGGCCTTTCTGGCCGGGCGCATACCCAAGAAGCGATTTGCCTCGGCCTCCTCGCCCATTGAGGGCACGATCGCTTGAGTCAGGACGGTTCCGACCACGACGAGGGCAAGCGCCGGCGCCCGATCCGCAGCTACGTGCTGCGCCAGGGTCGCAAGACCACCGGTCAGGAGCGCGCGCTGCAGACGCTGTGGCCGCAGTTCGGCCTGCAGCCCGATGCCGAGGGCACGCCGGCGCAGTGGTTCGGACGCGACGCCGACCTGGTCCTGGAGATCGGTTTTGGCAACGGTCGCGCGCTGATCGAATGCGCCAACGCCGATCCCGAGCGCAACTATCTGGGCATCGAAGTGCACCAACCGGGCGTGGGTCAGCTGCTGCTGGGCATTGAGCAGCATCAGCTAAGCAACGTACGGGTGTTCAATCACGACGCCGTCGAGGTGCTGCAGCGCTTGATCCCGTCGCGGTCGCTGGACGAGGTTCGAATCTGGTTTCCCGACCCCTGGCACAAGACCAAGCACCACAAGCGCCGCTTGATACAAGCGCCCTTTGTTACCCTGCTGGTTGATCGCCTGCGCGACGGCGGACTGCTGCATCTGGCCACCGACTGGGTGCCTTATGCCGAGTGGATGACCGAGGTCCTTGCCGGTGAACCACGGCTGCGCAATTGCGCGGATCCGGAGATCTACAGCACACGGCCGCCGTCGCGCCCACTGACCCACTTCGAGCGACGCGGCGAGCAACTCGGCCACGAAGTTCGCGACCTGCTTTATCGCAGACATTGAAGTACCGGCGAGCGCGTGGAGCGATCTGAGGTAAAAAAGCCCAACCATTCGTGAATTGATTCGGGTTAGCCCTGGAAACTTTCATTAACGAAAGTTTAAGATTCAGTCATGGGGCATCGTGGATGACGCCCGCTCGCGTGTGAACATGGACGGCTCTATCGCCCTAACCTCGGATATCGCTCTAGTACTGATCCTGCTGGCGGGAACGGTGGTGCTGTTCGTGCGTGAGTGGCTGGCGGCCGACGTCGCCGCCCTGCTGATCCTGGTGGTACTGGGTCTGACCGAGTTGGTGCCGCCGGATATCCTGTTCAGCGGCTTTGCCTCCAACGCGGTGATGGCCATCGTCGCGGTGATGATTCTCGGCGCCGGCCTTGACCGCACCGGCGTCCTCAACAGCGCCGCCAGGCTGATCATGCGCATCTCCGGCGGCAGCGAAGCGCATCTGATCATGACCCTGTCAGCCTTCGCCGGGGTGCTCAGCGCCTTCATGCAAAACCCTGCGGTGGCTGCGCTGTTCCTGCCGGTGGCCAGCCGGGTGTCCTCGCGCACCGGCTATCCGCTATCCCATCTGCTGATGCCGATGGGCTTTTGCATCATTCTCGGCGGGCAGATGAGCACCGTCGGCAATTCGCCGATGATCCTGCTTAATGACCTGGTCGCCAATATCAACCGAAACCTGCCGCAGGGCGCCGAAACGCTGCAGCCCTACCCGCTGTTTTCGGTGGTGCCGCTGGGGCTGGGCTTGTTCGTCATGGGCCTGTTGTACTTCCGCTTCTTCGGCAAGTACCTGCTCCCCGAAGCCGACAAGCAGTCGGTCACGCCCAGCCGCACCGAGACCTACTTCGAACAGCTCTACGGCTCCAGCGGCGAGATCTTCGAGCTGGAAGTGGAATCGGGCAGCCCGCTGATCGGGGTCACCGTGCTCGAGGCCGAAAGCCTCCCTGGGGTACCGATCATTTTGGCCCTGCAGGACGCGGGGCAGGCCCGTCTGGCACCGCCGGGTGATCAGGTGATCGGTCGCGGAGCGCGATTGGGCGTGCTCGGCAGTCGCGAGAAGCTGGAGAGCTTCGCCAAGGCCCAGAATTGCAAGCTGGAACCGCGCCTGGTGCAGCTGGAAAGTTTGTTCAATCCGGCCCGCTCCGGCATCTCCGAGGCCGTGGTGCCGCCTGGCTCCCGGCTGATCGGCAAGAAGATCGGCGAGCTGCGCTTGCGCCGTCGCTACGGAGTCAGCCCGCTTTCGGTGACTCGGGCTCACGAGGTGATGCGCGAGGATGTCCGCGACATCGAGCTGCAGGCCGGCGACTGTCTGGTCTTCCACAGCACCTGGCGCGATCTGATGGAGCACTCCCACGAGAAGGACTTCGTGGTGGTGACCGACTATCCCAAGGATGAACAGCGCCCGCAAAAGCTGCTGCACGCGGCGACCTTCTTCATTCTCGCCTTCGGTCTGGCGCTGATCGGCCACGTACCGGTGACCCTGGCCCTGTTTGCCGGCGCGGCCGGCATGTTGATTACCGGCGTGCTCAGTCCGGACGAGGCCTACAAGGCAATCAGCTGGAAGACCGTATTCATGCTGGCCTGCCTGATCCCGCTGGGTTCGGCCGTAGACACCACCGGCACCGCGGCCTGGATTGCTCAGGAAACCCTGAAGTTCATCGGCACCTGGCCAGACTGGGGCGTGCAGCTGGCGCTGGCCGGGCTGACCTCCATCGCCGCGCTGGTGATGTCCAACGTGGGCGCCGCGATCATCATGATTCCGATGGCGGTGAATATTGCGCTGGCGGTCAACGGCAATCCCACCGCCTACGCCCTGATCGCCGCCTGCGCGGCCGCCAACAACTTCATCACCCCCACCAACGCGGTCACCGCAATGATTGCCGGTCCGGCGGGCTACAAGAGCGCCGACTTCCTGCGTGCCGGGATCCCACTCACCATCCTATTTTGGCTAGGCAGCGTCTTCCTGGTCCGCGCTTTCTACTACTGATCGCAGGCGCGCCGTAGTGCGCCTGACCACATCGATCGACCATCGGCACTTGTCACTATCGGCCGCCAGTGGTTAGCGTGGCTTATGCCTCACCCCCAATATCCGTCCAGTATCGGTCGCGTCGCCTCCAGCCTAGCCCGCATATTTCATGAGTCTTCTACTGCGGCCGCCGGAGAGCCGCTGTGGCGCGATCTGCTCCCTACGATCGACTCGACGTACTGTTCAAGTACGCCTTCATCGATCTCCAGTCCGCGGACCGC
>JAUIFV010000177.1 GCA_030430155.1 Gammaproteobacteria bacterium | reverse complement strand
GACCCAACCGCCGGATGCGGACCCGCATGTCCGGTGGTGTGGAAGGGCCGTGGGGCGAAATCCCCACGGCCCCATCCGATCTCAAGAATGTTCCGTTCTCTGGGCCGCGGGCATCTTGCCCGCATGCTCTTGATTTTGATTCCGGTCAGATGCGCTACTGACGCGACGGCGGTGGCGAATTTCAGCGCTTGCGCCCCACGGCCGCGCTCCACAAGCCCGCTTCCGCTACCATCCGCGCATTGGAAGCGCAGTCGCGGAGCATCATGTCCATCCCACGTCCTGTCCTGTTGCTGATCCTCGATGGTTGGGGATACAGCGAGGAAACTGAACACAACGCCATCGCCGCAGCCGACTGCCCGGTCTGGCGTTTGCTTTGGGCCAAGCGCCCGACCAGTCTGATCCGCACCGACGGTCTCGCCGTGGGGCTGCCCGACGGGCAGATGGGTAATTCCGAGGTCGGGCACATGAATCTCGGTGCCGGCCGCATCGTCTATCAGGACCTGACCCGCATCGACGCGGCCATTGCCGACGGCAGCTTCGCCAGCAATTCCGCGCTTTGTGGGGCAGTGGACGGCGCCAGCAAGGCCGGAACGCTGCATGTATTCGGTCTGGTTTCGCCCGGAGGCGTGCACAGCCACGAGAACCACATCCACGCGCTGCTGCGCATGGCCGCCGAACGCGGCGCCGAGCGTATCGCCGTGCATGCAATCCTCGACGGCCGCGACACGCCGCCGCGCAGCGCCGAAGCTTCCCTGAAGGCGCTCAGCGAGGTCTGTGAGCAAACCGGCGCACGCATCGCCAGCGTTTGCGGTCGCTACTACGCCATGGACCGTGACCAGCGCTGGGATCGCCAGGCCTTGGCCTACGCCGCTATCGCCCAGGCGCAGTCGGCGTATCGCGCTGATGACGCGCTGGCCGCCTTGCAGGCCGCCTACCAGCGTGATGAGAACGACGAGTTTGTGCGCCCGACCGTGCTCAGCGGCGCCGTACCCATTGCCGACGGCGACAGCGTCGTGTTCATGAACTTCCGCGCCGATCGCGCGCGCCAGCTCACCCGGTGTTTCGTGGACCGGCAGTTCGACGGTTTCGAGCGCCAGCCGCCGCGTCTGCAGCACTTCGTAACCCTGACCGAATACGCGTCAGATCTGGCGGTAGAGGTGGCTTTCCCCGCGGTGGATCTGGTCCAGACCCTGCCGGAGGTGGTGTCCAGCCGCGGACTTAAGCAGCTGCGTATCGCCGAGACCGAGAAATATGCTCACGTCAGCTTCTTCTTTTCCGGCGGCCGCGAGGAGCCCTTTGCCGGTGAGGACCGCGTGCTGGTGCCCTCGCCGAAGGTCGCTACCTACGATTTGATGCCCGAGATGAGCTGTCCGGAGGTCACCGACAAGCTGGTCGCCGCGATCGAGGGCGGCCGCTACGATCTGATCGTCTGCAACCTGGCCAATCCCGACATGGTCGGCCACACCGGCGTCTTCGACGCCGCGGTGAAGGCGGTGGAAACCATCGACGCCGCATTGGATCGGCTGGTTAGCGCCATTGAGGCGGCCGGTGGCGCGATGCTGGTTACCGCCGATCACGGCAATCTGGAAGAAATGTGGGATGAGCGCAGTGGACAGGTCAGCACTCAGCACTCCACCAACCCGGTGCCGCTGGTCTACGTTGGCGTCGAGGACGTGCAGCTGCGCGAGTCCGGCAGCCTGCGTGATATTGCGCCGACCATCCTCGAGCTGATGCAGCTGCCGGTGCCGGAAGAGATGAGCGGACAAAGCCTACTAGTTCAGGCCTGATGCTGCGTATCGCGCTGCTGCTGTTGCTGTTGCTGGCGTTGCAAGGCCCCGCGGCGTTCGCCCAGGGTCCAGACCCGGCCAAGGAGGCTGCCGTACGTGCCGACCTGCAGAAACTGCGCGGCGAAATCGCCAAGATCAAGCAGGCGTTGGAGGCCAATCGCGGCACCCGCGATCAGCTGCAGCGCGATTTGCGTGAGCAGGATAAGCGGGTGGCGGCCAGCGCCAGCGAGCTGGCGTTGGCGCAAGGCGAGGTTGAACGGCTGCAGGCCGAGGGTGTGCGCCTGGAAGCGGAGCGACAATCGGTCGACCGGGAGATCGTCGAGAACCGCGACGAGCTGCGCGCGCTGCTGCGGTCGGCCTACGCGGCCGGCCAATGGGTGCCGCTGAAGCTGTGGCTGGATCAGGAACAATTCGCCGATTCCACCCGTGCGCTCGGCTATCACCAGTACCTGAAAGGCCGTCAGTTGGCCCAACTTGAGCGCATTCGCGAGCTGGCGATTCGGAAAAAGGAACTGGCCGCGGCGCTGCTGGTACAACAGGAGCAGGCTGAAGCCGCGCTGCAGCGACAGGCTGAAAGCCAGCTGGCGCTGGAGGCCGAACGCGCCGAACGGGCCAGGCATCTGGCGGCCGCTGGCGAGCGCTTGCAGGCGTCGCAGTCGCAGCTGGCGACGCTTAACCGGAACGAGAAGGAGCTGCTGGATTTGCTCGAACAGCTCAGCAATCTGATCGCCGACGTGCCGAAGAAGCCGGTTGCCGCGCGGCCGCTGACCGAGCAGCGCGGGCAGCTGCTGTGGCCGGCGCGGGGTAGGGTGACCGAACGCTTCGGCGCCGCTGGCAGCGACGGTCGGCCGCATTCCGGGATTCGTATTGCCGCCGAGGAGGGCAGCGCGATCAGCGCGGTGGCCAATGGTCGTGTGGCTTTCGCCGACTGGCTGCGCGGCCAGGGGCTGCTGATCATCATCGATCACGGCGACGGCTACATGAGCCTGTACGGCAACTGCGAAACGGTCATCCGCGGCGAGGGAGACTGGGTGCAGGCCGGCGAGCAGCTCGGCACCATCGGCCGCTCCGGCGGCGTGGCCGCTTCCGGCCTTCACTTTGAATTGCGTCGCGGCAGGCAGGCTATCGATCCCATTCCGTGGTTACAGCGGCGTTGATGATTCGTTTTTGTCTGCTTGCTCTATTGCTTACTGCTGCGTCGATGGCACGCGCCGAAACCTGGCAGTACCAGCTGCGCTTTGACGCCGCAGACGAAACTCTGCAAATGCGGGTTTGCCCCCCGGATCCGGGCCAGATGGTTGCTCTGCGCGCCTATCGCGGGGACGCGCAACGCTATCTGATCGCCGACGAGACGGATTGGCGATTGTCCGGTCGCGAGCTGCGAGCGCGTGAACCGGGTTGTGCGCGCTACGCCGTCGCCATGGGTCGCCTGGCCGATCGCCGCGAGCGCGGTCACGGCTATCGAATCGGCGACGATTTGCTTAGCTGGCCCGATCAGTGGCTGTGGTGGCCGAGGCAGCGCAGCGCGCAGATTGAACTGCACACCGAGCTGCCACCCGGTTGGCAGTTGAGCACGCCCTGGCCTCAGCCCGATCCGGACCAGCCGGTCTACAGGCTCGGCAGCTGGCCGCGCGGCTGGCCTGCGCTGGTCGGGATCGGCCGCTTCCAGATCGAACGCTTGCAACATGGCGAAGGGCGCATCGATGTGGCGGTGATGGGCCCCTTGGACGCCACTCAGCGTCGCAAGCTGATCCGCTGGGTGGACTACACCACCGGACTGCTCGACTACTCCGGCGGCTTCCCTTTGCCGCAGGCTCAGGTGCTGGTCGTGCCGATCAACAGCGGCAGCGGCCCGGTGCCCTGGGGCCAGGTCTACAGAGCCGGATTTGGCGCCGCACACTTTTTCGTCAACGCCGACCTGAGCTACCAGACCTTCGTCGACGATTGGACCGGCGCCCATGAAATCAGCCATTTGCTGCACCCCTATCTGGGCAACGCAGGGCGCTGGATGGGCGAGGGATTGGCCACCTACTACCAGAACGTGCTGCGCATACGCAGCGGCGACCTGAGCGAGTTTCAGGGCTGGCAGAAGCTGATCCAGGGCTTCGAACGCGGCCGCAAGGACCGCGCTCAGAATCAGTCGCTCACCGATGTGTCCAACAGCATGCACCGCAACCGCGCCTACATGCGCGTGTACTGGTCTGGCGCCGCCTACTGGCTACGCACCGATGTCGAACTGCGCCGCCGCAGCGGCGGCAGCAACAGTCTGGATCAGGTCCTCAAAGCCTTCGGCGAGTGCTGCCTGCCCGGCCAACGCACCTGGACACCCATCGAGTTTGCCCGCGAACTCGACCGCCTCGCCAACCAGGACATTTTCGTCCCCGCGCTGCGCGAAGCCGAGTCCGCCATGAACTTCCCCGACCTGCGCCCGCTGTGGCAGGATCTGGGGCTGCGCACCAACCGGGCCAACCAGCTGCAGGGATTCACCGACAGCGCCCCCCTGGCCAGCATCCGCCAAGCCATCAATCAACCGCCGACGCCGCCTCAAGAGTAGAGGAGCAGAAACCGGTAGTGTAGGGTGGGCAAAGCGCAGCGTGCCCGCCTTGCACCACGTAATCACTCAAAGCGCACCAGGCAACGAACCCGCGAAGACGCGCACGGAGCGTCATCCGTCCGGCCGGCTTCACAGTCACTGGATCCCGGCTCAAGGCCGGGATGACAGAAGAGTGGCGTTGTACGGGGTCCGCTCCCGCCCACCCAACCAATCCCGTATCATCTCCGGTCCCCACCGCCCGGGTGGCGAAACTGGTAGACGCAAGGGACTTAAAATCCCTCGACCGCAAGGTCATGCGGGTTCGATTCCCGCCCCGGGCACCAAACCAGATCGGGATTCATGGTTGCCGCCTATCAACCGCCGTTCACGATCAGCTCTGCGATCGTCAATCTGATCGCAGAGATCAGCGGCCGACTCGGGCAACTGTCTGCCGATCCTCGTCGTTTGGACCTGCGCCTGCGCCGCGCGAACCGAATTCGCACGGTTACTGGGACCCTGGCCATTGAAGGCAATACCCTCAGCGAGGATCAGATCAGCGCCATTCTCGACGGCAAGTCGGTGATCGCCCCGCCGCGCGAGGTGCTGGAGGCGCGCAATGCCTTCTCAACCTACGAACGCTTGCCAAGCTGGATTCCTAGCCGGCAGTCCCATTTGCTGCAAGCGCATCGTCTGATGATGAAAGGCCTGATCGATACCGCTGGCAGCTACCGAAGTGAAGGCGTCGGGGTCATGGCGGGAGACAAGCTGCTGCACATGGCACCGCCGGCCAATCAGGTGCCCAGACTGATGACGCAGTTGCTGCGCTGGCTGGGAAAAAGCAAAGAACACCCCCTGATCGCCAGTTCAATCTTTCACTACGAGTTTGAATTCATCCATCCCTTTGCGGACGGCAACGGTCGTCTTGGACGACTTTGGCAAACCCTTATGCTCTCCCGATGGAATCCGCTGCTCGGCTATCTTCCAGTGGAAAGCATGATCCTGCAGCATCAGTCGGCCTACTACGCCGCGATTACGCGAAGTACGTCGGAAACCAACAGCCGCGCCTTGGTCGAGTTCATGCTTGCAATGATCAGGGATGCGCTTGATGCCGCCGATACCCGCTCTACCCCCCAAGTCGCACCTCAAGTCACCCCCCAAGTGGCGCAGCTGCTCAGCGTGCTTCAAAGCAGCATGAGCCGCGCCGAACTGCAAACGGCCCTTGGACTCAAGGATCGAAAATCATTCCGCGAGCGCTACCTAAATGCAGCGATCAGCGCCGGTCTGGTGGAACTGACCATTCCGGACAAACCGAACAGTCGACTGCAGCGCTATCGGTTGACGGCCTTGGGTAAGCGCTGGCGCGCTGTGTAGAAGCCACTCGGCCGCGACTGCCGTGGTCAGCATCTACCCGATAATGACGGGTAGACGATTCCTAATATCAATGGTTTAGAGTAGAAACCTAACTAGGTTTCTGATTTACGTGCGCGGGTATTCGGGCAAGCCTCGGTCAAGGTCTGTCGCACGATCGGCACTCGCTCATTGCTTTGTTCCCCGGTCGCTCGGCCGCCTTGCATCTTCTCATCCACCCTGGAGTCATCCTCGGGCGCTAGACTGCTGGCAGATCGGATGCGGAGCGGTGCGATGGGGTCAGCGTCGGGCAAAGGTGGATTGCTGTTGGTGGTGCTTGCTCTGTTGTGCTACGCCTGCAGCAGCAGCCACGGCCAGGAGGGGACGATGGGGGAGTCTGCGCAAGTGAAGTCGATCGTCCCCGAGGATCTGGACAAGCTGGACGGGTTCCCCGGTGAGCTGCGCGACGGTCGGCCGCCGGATCAGGATTATCAGCGGCCGCCGACGGCGCAGGCTGAGCCGCTCAGTGCTGCGCAAACCGATGCCTTGTTGAGTCGACTTGAGCCGTTGGTCGCGGAAGCGGCCGATAGCCAGGATTTTGCGGTACGTCCGGACAGCCTGCCGCCGCCTCGCGCCGGGGCGACCGTGGTTGCTTCGTTCCCGCCAGCCGAAGAGCTGGTCCGTCCAGCCGAAGTCGCTCCCAGCGGGCCCTTCAAAGTGCTGCGCTACGGTCCCGAAGGCGAGGTGGACATCGCTGGCCAGATCAGCGTCAGCTTCGATCGGCCGATGGTGGTGCTGAGCGCTCATGCCGACAGCGTCGCCGAAGGTGTCCCCATGGACCTGCAGCCGGCGATCGCCGGTCAGTGGCGCTGGGTGGGCACGCGCACGCTCCTGTTCGAGCCAACCGAGTCGCGACTGCCTATGGCGACCGAATATCGGGTGCGGCTGCGGGAGGACGCCAAGGCTGCCGACGGCAATGGGCCAGAGATGCCTTCCGAATGGACCTTCGCGACGCCGCCGCCGAAGCTGGTGCAGCATCAGCCGAATGGCAAGGGCATTGCGCTGAGGCCGCTGATCAGACTGCGGTTCGACCAGCGTGTCGATCCACAGGCACTGCTGCCACACCTGCAGCTGCGCTCATCTGCTGCCAAGGCGCTGCCGTCACTGCGTCTGGCGACGGCAGAGGAGATTGCCGAGCAAGATCAGTCCGTGACCAGTGGCGCCGAGCAGGATGGGCGCGGGGTGGTGTTGATCCCTGCCGCCGATCTGCCCTTGAACACCGCCATCAGCGTGGTCGTCAGCGTCGGTGCGCCCTCTGCGGAGGGGCCTCGCCGGACCGCCGCCGAGCAGCAGTTCAAGTTCACCACCTACGGCCCCTTCAGCGTGATCGAAAGCCGCTGCGGCTGGCGCGGTGACTGCACGCCCAACGACGAGTTCCGCTTGCGCTTGAGCAACAGACTGGACCCGGAACAGGATCTGGACTCGCTGGTACGCATCAATCCGCCGTTTGAGGGTTCGCGCATCCACGGTTTTGGCAGCAATCTGACCGTCGGCGGCTACAAGCCGGGTCTGCGCCGCTATGAGGTCGAGCTGTCGGCGCAGTTGCGCGACGAGCACGGTCAGCAGATCAGCGGCAAGCGTCAGTTCGTATTCGAAGTAGGGGCCAGCCCGGCGGCGCTGCTGGCGCCGCGCGATGCTTTGATTACCGTCGATCCCTTTGCCGCGCCGCAGTTCGTCTTTCACAGCGTCAATCTGCGCGAGCTGCAGCTGCAGGTCTATCGCGTCGCCCCGCAGCACTGGGACGCCTATCTACAGTCGGCCGATTTGCAGTGGCGCGACAACAAGCCGCTGCCGCGGGAACTGCCGGGCGAGCGTATCGACAACCGCGCGCTGACGATCGAGGGCGATCCCGAGGAGATGGTCGAAACCCGGCTGGATCTGAGCCAGTGGTTGCAGGGGCCGTATGGCCATCTGATCGTGGCGCTGAGCCCGAGCAAGCCCATAGGTCAGGCGCGGATGCCGGAGTACCCGCAATCGGCGGCGGTGTGGCTGCAAGTGACCCGCATCGGACTGGATGCGGTCATTGACGATGACCAGCTGCACGCCTGGGCCACCGACCTGCGTGACGGTAGTCCGCTGGGCGATGTGGCGATGCAACTGCTGCCCAGCAAGCTGGGCGCGCGCAGCGAAGCCAACGGTTTGGCCCGCCTGCCGCTGCCTTCGGCTGACAGCCCGACGCGGATCAGCTCGCGTCTTGAGGCACGGCAAGGCCAGGATTTGGCCTTTCTACCGGACAACACCCAGTACCGCACGCCGGGAGCCTGGCAGCAGCGCAAGCGCCACGACGAGCTGCGTTGGCACGTATTCGATGACCGTGCGCTCTACAAGCCGGGCGAACAGGTACACCTGAAGGGCTGGCTGCGGGTGGTGCAGAACCGACCGGACGGGGGATTGGCGCTGCCCGAGGCCAGCGGACCGATCGAGTACCTGGTCTATGACTCGCGCGGCAACGAGATGCTCAAGGGGCAAACCCCGCTGGGTGCGCTGGGCGGCTTCGCGCTGGATTTCAAACTCCCCGACACGCCCAATCTGGGCCCGACCCGGGTCCATCTGAAGCTGGCCAATGTCGCCGGTATCGGCAGCGGCGGACATCAGCATGTGTTCCAGATTCAGGAGTTCCGGACCCCGGAGTTTGCGGTCGAGGCCAGCTTCGCCGAGGACATCCGCTACGCCGGAGACACCCTGCAGGCACGAACCTCGGCACAGTACTACGCCGGCGGAGCGCTGCCCGGTGCCCCGGTCAGTTGGCAACTGAGCGCCATGCCGACCAGTTACTCGCCGCCCAATCGCTCGGACTACAGCTTCGGTATCCAGCGCCTGTGGTGGCGCTACATCGCCGAGCGCGAGGACAGCGTCAGCGCCAGCTTTTCCGGGCAGACCGACGCCAGCGGTCACCACGATCTGGCCATCGAGCTGAATCAGTTCGCGCTGCCGCGGCCGCTGGCGATCAGCGCGCGCTCCTCGGTGCAGGACGTAAACCGGCAGGCCTGGGTTGCCACGGCCGAGACGCTCATTCATCCCGGCAGCGCCTACGTGGGGATGAAGACCAAGGCCTATTTCGTCGATCGCGGCGAGCCGCTGCTGGTGGATCTGATCGCCGTCGATCTGGAAGGCGGCGCGCTGAGTGATCACGCCATCGTCGTCGAAGCCGGCCGTCTGGACTGGCAGTTCCGCAACGGTGAGTACCGCGAAGTGCTGGCCGATGAGCAGCGCTGTGAGCTGCGTTCGGACGGCGAAGGCCTGGCGCGCTGTGAGCTGAGCACGGCGCAGGGCGGTCAGTACCGGATTACTGCGCTGGTTAGCGATGCGCAGGGTCGACGCAACGCCAGCCGCATCCAGCGCTGGGTCAGCGGCGGCAAGTCGCCGCCGGTGGACGATGTGGAGGTCGAGGAACTGCAGTTCATTCCCGACCGAGATCAGTACGGACCGGGCGATACGGCACGGATCCTGGTGCAGGCGCCGTTTGCCGACGGCCATGGGCTGCTCACGCTGGGTCGCCACGGCGTGCTCTCGCAGCAGTCCTTCCAGATGAGCGGCAGCAGCCACACGCTGGAGATCCCCATCCGCAGTGAGTGGCTGCCCAACGTCGAACTGAGCGTGATGGTGGTCGGACAGGCGCCGATCGATCCTGAAGGTGATGCCAGCGGTCGGCAGCGGCCGGCGCAGGCGGCGGGCACGCTGAATCTGAAGCTGTCCACCGCGGAGCGGCGTTTGAGCGTGGACCTGAATCCGCAAAAGACCGCGCTGGCGCCCGGTGAGGCCAACACCGTCGCCATCGAGGTAACGGACGCAGCGGAGCGCCCGGTTGCCGACGCCGAAGTGGCGCTGTTCGCCGTGGACGAGGCGATTTTGGCTCTGGGGGGCTATGACCTGAGCGATCCCATGGACCTGTTCTATCGGCTGCGCGAGGGCGGCGTGCGGATGTATCACCTGCGGCCGACGATCACCCTGACGCGCAGCGATGAAGCACTGCAGGACATTCCCCGAGACATAGGATCTGCGGAAATGGCGGCAGACGCACCGATGATGATGCGCTCTATGGCCCCAGCACCGCCACCGCCACCCCCGCCGGCACCGGCGCCTGGCGGCGGCGCAGACGCTAGCCCGATCGCCATCCGCAGCGACTTCAACCCGCTGGCGGTGTTCGAACCGGCGCTGCGTACCGACAGCCGCGGCCGCGCGACAGCGGAGTTCAAGCTGCCGGACAATCTAACCCGCTACCGGATCATGGCAGTGGCGGTGTCCGGGACCAGTCACTACGGTGTGGGCGAATCGCAGATGGTGGCGCGACTGCCGCTGATGCTGCGCCCCAGTCCGCCGCGCTTTTTGAACTTCGGCGACCGCTTTGAATTTCCGGTGGTGCTACAGAACCAGACCGACGCGGCGCTGCCGGTGCAGCTGGCGTTGCGGGCCAGCAATCTGCAGATCACCCAGGATGCCGGCTACAGCATCTCGGTTCCGCCCAACGATCGCGTTGAGGTGCGCATCCCGATGGCGGCTGATG
>JAUIFV010000176.1 GCA_030430155.1 Gammaproteobacteria bacterium | reverse complement strand
ACTCTCACCTCAAGCTCTCTGCCAAACCGGTATCGCAAGCCAAGCCTCGCAAAGCAAGTCCCTGTCTAGGAGAAAGGCAACAAGCTGCTAGGGCCCAGAAGATCAAGAGCGCGGGGAACTGACTTCTCTGGGCCCTGGTCTCTTCACTGGGCCATCAGCTCCCCCGCTAGTACCATCAGGCCAGAACCTCCCCGCCCACCGCTGAGCCCACAGCCATGAAACTGACCACCGACAGCTTCGAACCCGGCTCGATGATCCCCGAGCAGTACGCCTTCGGCCGGCTGGATGACGACGCGCCGATGGCCTTCAGCGACAACCTCAATCCGCATCTGACCTGGAGCGAAGCCCCTGCCGGCACCCGCTCCTTTGCGCTCCTCTGTGTGGATACCGAAGTGCCCACGGTGATGGCCGATGTCAATCAGGCCGACCGCAGCATCGACATTGACCAGCCGCGGCAGGATTTCATCCATTGGGTGATGATCGACATCCCGGCCGGGGTGAGCGAGATTGGGGCGGGCAGCTGCGCCAACGGCGTGGTCAGCGGCGGCAAGCGCAATCCTGATGGGCCGCCGGGGACGCGGCAGGGCATCAACGACTACACCGGCTTCATGGGCGACGGCGACTACTACGGCTACGACGGCCCCTGCCCGCCGTGGAATGATCTACGCATGCATCGCTACCACTTCCGCCTCTACGCACTGGATATCGGGCGCTTGCCCATCGCCGAGCAGCGCTTCACTGCCGCCGAGGTCAGCAAGGCGATGGATGGTCACGTGCTGGCCAGCGCCGAGGTCAGCGGGACATACAGTCTGAATCGCAGCGTTCAAAACAAGGGCTGACGGCGACGCTAATCCGCCGCTTCCACCTGGCTCAACGGCCAGCCCTGTCTGCTCTTGATGGTCCCCAGCACGAAGCTGGAATTGACGTCGCGGACCCCGCCTTCGCGCAGCAGGCGGCTCATGATGAAGCTGTTGTAGTGCTCCAGATCGGCCACCGCGACCTGCAGCAGATAGTCCATTTCGCCGGTCAATGACCAGCAGGCGACCACCTCCTCGGCATCATCCATCAGCGCCGCGAAACGCTTGACGTGCTCGCTGTCGTGGGTCTCCAGCTGCACCCGCACAAAGGCCTGCAGCCCCAAGCCGATGACCTTGGGATCGACCCGCGCGCCATAGGAGGCAATCACCCCGTCGCGCTCCAGCCGCTGCACCCGGCGCAAACAGGGCGCCGCGCTCAAGTTCACCCGTTCGGCCAACTCGGCATTGGTGATCCGCCCTTCGCGCTGCAGGACCTGGAGGATGCGGAGATCGGTGCGGTCTAGCGGCATCGTTCGGTGTTCCGTACGACGAGGGCCCAGGGCCCAGCAAGAGCCCGACCGTTCCGGCGAGGCGTGCTTTCCTGGGCCCTGGGCCCTGGGCCCTCTGCCCTGGGCCCTAAAAACTACCCCAACCGCAGCCAACCCGCAATTTTCTTTCGCATTCAAAGACCAAGCTGAGCCTAAATTGCTGAACAACCCCTCCCGCCGCACAAATTGGCAACCCCCTATCGCGCCTCCAAAGCTAATCTGTAAGGCTAGCAACCAGTGTCTACGGGAGGGTAGCCATGACTGAGCAAACGCAGACGCCCAATCGCGTCGAGCATCAAATGACCGACAAGGGCTATGTGCCGGTCTATACCACCGCAGTGGTGGATCAGCCCTGGGACAGCTACAGCGCCGAGGATCACCAGACCTGGGCCACTCTGTTCGAGCGGCAGATGGAACTGCTGCCCGGACGCGCCTGCGACGAGTTCTTCGAAGGCGTCAACGCGCTGAACATGAGCGCCGACCAAATTCCCAAGTTCAGCGAACTCAACGAGATCCTCAAGGCGACCACCGGCTGGACCCTGATCGGGGTCGAAGGCCTCCTGCCCGAGCTGACCTTCTTCGAGCATCTGGCCGCGCGGCGCTTCCCGGTGACCTGGTGGATCCGTCGCCCGGATCAGATCGACTACATCAGCGAACCGGATCTGTTCCACGATCTGTTCGGTCACGTGCCGCTGCTGATGCTGCCAGTGTTTGCCGACTACATGCAGGCCTACGGCGAGGGCGGCTTGAAGGCGGCGCGCTACGGCGATGAGCCGCTCACCGAACTGACCCGGCTGTACTGGTACACGGTGGAGTTCGGCCTGATCAACACCCCCGAAGGACTGCGCATCTACGGCGCCGGGATCCAGTCCAGCAAGGGCGAATCGATCTACTGCCTGGAAAGCGATGCCCCCAACCGCATCGGCTTCGACGTCGAGCGGGTGATGCGCTCACGCTATCGCATCGACACCTATCAGAAGACCTACTTCGTCATCGACAGCTTCGAACAGCTGTTCCGGGCTACCGTCGATCCCGATTTCGGGCCGATCTACTACCGCCTCAAGGGTGCCTCGGCCTATCCCGCCGGCGCGGTGCTGGACAGCGACAAGGTGTTCAATCGCGGGACCGGAGAGGGCTGGCCTGAGGATGCGGATGCTTAGCTAGGGGCACAGAAAGGGCCCAGGGGCGAGGGCCCAGGGCCCAGGAAAGCCAAGTCCGTCGATTCACGGCGGCAACCGCAGGTCGGTTGCTGCAACAGCCGTCGACTCGCTGTCGTATTGCGTGCGCAGTACGTGCCAACTCAGGCATTGCTCAGCTTCGTTCGTCAGTTTCATAGGCTGATGGGTAGCAGCTGGACGACGATGCCATTGGAAACGGAGACAGCCGGCCTTGATGAACTGGCCGGCGTGGTGCCGACCCAGTCGAACTGGGCGGACGGCGTGCAGGCCGGTGAGCGGCCGGCGGTGAGCGTCATCCTGAGCACCTACAACCAGCCCGATTGGCTGGAGCGCGTGCTGTGGGCCTATGCCTTTCAGCGCCACGGCGGGCCCTTCGAGGTGGTCATTGCCGACGATGGTTCGGCGCAAGCCACTAGGCAGCGGATAGCCGCGCTGCGTCCGCAGTTGCCCTTTCCGATGATCCACCACTGGCAGCCCGATCAGGGCTTTCGCAAGTGCCGCGCCCTCAACGCCGCGATCGAGCTGGCCCGCGGCGACTATCTGATTTTCAGCGACGGCGACTGCCTGCCGCGAGCGGATTTCGTCGCCACCCATCTGCGCCTGCGCCGGCGCGGCCGTTTTCTCTCCGGTGGCTACATCAAGCTGCCGATGGACACCTCGCAGGCGCTGACCCCGGCGCAGATCCTCAAGGGTCGACACTGGGACTACGACTGGCTGCGCGCGAACCGGATGGCCGCCAATCGGCAGTCGGCCCGGCTGCGCGCCCCGCCGCTGCTGGCCCGCCTGCTGGATCTGATCAGCCCGGCGCGGGCCAGTTGGAACGGGCACAACGCCTCGGCCTGGAAAACCGACCTGATCGCGGTCAACGGCTTCGACGAGCGCATGCAGTACGGCGGTGAGGATCGCGAGCTGGGTGAGCGCCTGGTGCGCAGCGGCATTCGCGGTCTGCGCGTGCGCCATCGCGCGCTGGTGGTGCATCTGGATCATCCGCGCGGCTATGTGCGTCCGGAGATGATCAGCGCCAATCGGGCAATCCGCCGCGCTGCGGCCAAGGCCGGGGCGCGCTGGACCGACTTCGGGCTGCGACCGGGGCCAGCGGCGACCGGCAACGAGCGTGATCTGGTCGGCGATCGCTGACCGTCAGCAGGCTCGATTCGTACAGGGATCGACAGCGCTCAGAAAGCACTCAGTTTCGAGGATGAAAGTGGAGTGCAGCCGGTCACGAATCGGACGCCATCCATACCCGTGAACCGGCTGCAACCACCTCACACGGGAAGGAGTGTAGCAATGAACCGCGTTCACCAAAGTAGTCTTTTGTCACTGGCCTTGGCGGCGATCCTGGGCAGCGCCAGCGTGCATGCCGGCGAGTGTCAGGTCACCAGTTTCACCCTCAAGCGAATGTGCTTCAACCAGGCCGAGACCGACTATTGGGAAACCCTGAGTTTCTGTTTCAATCAGGACGAAGTCGGATTGAATGAGTGTCGCAGCGAGGCGCTCTCCGATTTCTTCACCGAAGCCGCCTTCTGCGATGAGCAGACCCAGGCGCGCAACGATCTGTGCGACGCCACCGATGACGGCCCCTATGTGCCCAGCGTCGACCCCGAGCGGTTCTTATCCGCCGAGCAGGCTTCTGCCGATCCCAACCCCTACTTCCCGCTGGTGATCGGCCGCCAGTACACCTACGTGGGCCTGGAGGAAACGGTGGTGGTGACGGTCACCGAGGACACCCGCGAGATCCGCGGCGTGGAGTGCACCGCGGTGCGCGATGTGGTCTATGACGAGGACGGTGAGATCGTCGAGGACACCATCGACTGGTTCGCCCAGGACCAGATGGGCAACGTCTGGTACTTCGGCGAGATCTCGCAGAATTACGAAGACGGTTTCCTGAATGATCTGGACGGCTCCTTTACCGCCGACGACGGTGCCCAGCCCGGCATCGTGATGCCCGCCGCACCGGTGGTGGGTCAGGTCTTCCGCCAGGAATTCAAGCCCGGTGAAGCCGAGGATGCCGGCGAGATTCTGGCCTTGAACGGACAGGAATCGACCCCGGCAGCGCACTGCGGCAGTGGCTGTCTGGTGACCCGCGACTTCACCCCGCTGGAGCCCGATCACCTGGAAACCAAGTACTACGCCCCGGGCATCGGCTTCATCCTTGAGATTGACGATGAGACCGGCGAGCGGTTGGAGTTGGTCGACCTGCAAGAGCCGAGCTAACACCACGACCCGTCATCCCGGCCTGGCGCCGGGATCCAGCGCCATTCAAGCAGGCCGCAAGACCACTGGACCCCGGCCTGCGCCGGGGTGACGGCCAGGCAGCACCGATCGCTACTGCCGCGCAGGCGCCAAGCTCAGAATGCGCTCAGCATTGTGGCCCAAGGTGGAGGGATGAGACAGGAATTCGCCCCCCAGCTGTGCGTTCGCCCAGCGCACGCGTACCACGCGCCGGGCATAGGGTTTATTCTCGTCTCTTGCGACCACCACTGCGGGCGATCGCAGCTGGTCGTACTTCGGTCGGCAACCGTCGCGGGGACCACCTTGAAGACACCGCAGTTGGCTTGGCTGTTGTTGAGTACCTTGGTGCTGTGCTGTCGGGCGGAAGCGACGACCACGCTGCACGCCGTGGTTGCCGCTCCGGCACCGACCATCGATGGCCAGATCGGCGCCGAGGAATGGCCGAAGGCGCAGGCCATTGCGGCCTTCGTCCAGGTGGAACCGCAGCTCGATGGCACCCCAAGCGAGCCCTCCACGCTCTATGTGCTGCGCGATCATAGCTTTCTCTATATCGCCTTGGACCTGCCGCAGAGCAGCAAGCTGATCGCCCGCGAATGGGTGCAGGATGCCGACCTGTCCGGCGACGATTTCATCAGCGTGCAGCTCGACCCCTTCGCCAGCAAGGAGAAGGGCTATGTGTTCAGCGTCAATCCCAACGGCGCGCGCTCCGAAGCGCTGGTCAGCGATGGCGATGATTTCGACGAGGATTGGGAGGATCTGTGGTACGCCGCGGCGGGGCCCAGCGAGTCCGGCTGGCAGGTGGAGATGGCGATTCCCTTCCGCAGCCTGAGCTTTCCCAGCGACGTCGACCGCTGGCGGATCAACGTGATCCGGCAGATTGCCGAACGCAACGAGGTCGTGGCGCTGACCTCGCGCAAGCGCCGCTTGGACTTGAGTGCCACCGTCGATCTGACCGGCATGGCCGGCGCCGACGCCGGCTCCGGACTGAGCCTGACCGCCAGCAGCACCTTTTCCAGCACCCGCGACTACCGCAGCGGGCGGCGCAGCAGCGAACTCAAGCCCTCGGCCGATCTGTTCTACAAGCTGACCCCCTCGCTGACCGCGGCGGTCACCATCAACACCGATTTTTCCGCCGCCGAAGTCGACCAGCGCGAGCTCAATCTGACCCGCTTCGAGCTGTTTTTTCCCGAGCGCCGCGATTTCTTCCTGCGCGATGCCAACGTCTTCGCCTTCGCCGGGCTGGAGGAGAACGGGCTGCCCTATTTCTCCCGCCGCATCGGCCTGGGCCTGGAAGGGCTGCCCCTGGACATCCGCGGTGGCGCCAAGCTCACCGGCCAGGTCGACCGCTTCAGCCTGGGCATCATGGCGGTCAATCAGGACATCGAACTGGGCAGCAGCCAGCGCACCCTCGGCGTGGCCCGGGTCCGCGCCGGACTGAACGAGACCAACAGCATCGGCATGATCGCCACCTACGGCGACCCGCTCACTGGCGCCAGCGACCGGCTCTACGGGGTCGATTACCGCTACGCCAACTCGGAGGTCTGGGAGGACTACGAGCTGGAGCTGTTCGCCTGGTGGCAGCAGGTCGATCTAGCCCGTAAATTTCACGAGTCTTCTACTGCGGCCGCCGACGACGAGGCCTACGGCTTCAGCATCGAGTGGCCCAACGAAACGATCGAGGCGCTGCTCAGCTATGCCCACATCGGCGCCGATTTCGCCCCGCCGCTGGGCTTTGTCAATCGCGCCGGGATCAGCGACTGGCGCAGCGAGTTCAGCTATCAGTTCCGCCCCGAATTGAGCTGGTTACGCACGATCAACGTCGGCGTCGACAGCCAGTGGGTGGAGGATGTGGATGGGCGCCTGGAAAGCCGGCTGCATGAGTTCTCCTTGCTGGAGCTGGGCGGGGCGGCCGGCGACGAGCTGGAGCTGCTGTGGATCTCCGGCTACGAGCGCTTTGTGGAGCCCTTCGAGATCACCGACGATCTGGAGATAGCGCCGGGCAGCTATCACTTCGATCGCTGGGCGGTGGAGTTCGAAAGCGCCGCCCAGCGCGATCTGCAGGTCGCCCTGCGCTTGGAGAACGGGCCTTTTCTGGGCGGCCGCTTGCGCAGCGTCGAAGGCGCCCTGGTGGTCCGCCCCAGCGCGCGGCTGAGCCTGGGTCTGGAGTACGAATCGGACCGCCTGGACTTCGACGGCGAGCGGCAGACCCTGCGCCTGGCCCGACTGAGCACCCGCTATAGTTTCAACAGCGCCTGGTCGCTGAGTTCGCTCCTGCAGTACGACAACGAGTCCGATGAGATCGGCCTCAACGCGCGCCTGCGCTGGGTGCCGCGCGCCGGCCAGGAGCACTTCCTGGTCGTCAACTACGGCCGCGCCCGCGATGAGGATCTCGGTCGCTATCGCAGCGAGACCTTCCAGACCGCGCTGCGCCTCAGCTTCAGTTTCCTGTTTTGAAACGGGCGCCGCGCCCACGCTGGAAGTCGCCGCGCCGCCATCGGTGGCCGCCATGCGGGTGCTGATCGTCGAGGACTCGCTGTCGCTGTGCGCCTCGATCCGGCACGGGCTGGAGCGGATGGGTTACGCGGTGGACACGGTCAGCGACGGTCTGCAGGCGGGCAGCTACATCGGCTCGGGCCTCTACGATGTGATCGTGCTGGATCTGATGCTGCCGGGCAAGGACGGCCTGACCCTGCTGCGCGAGATGCGCGCCAACGGCAATCAAACCCACGTGCTGATCCTCTCGGCGATGGGCCAGGTAGAGGATCGCATCGCCGGCCTGGAGCTGGGCGCCGACGACTACCTGATCAAGCCCTTCGCCTTCAATGAACTCAAGGCGCGTATCGACGCCCTGGTGCGCCGCCGCTATCAGGCCAAGCGACCGATACTGGAGCTGGGCCAGCTGCGCATCGACACCGCGATACGCCAGGCCAGCGTGGGTGATCAGGCCATTGCGCTGACCGCCAAGGAATATGTCGCCCTGGAGGCATTGGTACGCCACCAGGGCCAGGTGCTCAGTCGCGCGCAGCTGATCGAACGTACCCGCAACGGCGACAGCGAAATCAGCGAGAACGCCGTCGAGGTGCTGATCAGCGGGCTGCGCCGCAAGCTCAGCCAGGCCGGTTTGCCGGCGCTGATCCATACCCGGCGCGGCTTCGGCTACTACGTCTCATGAATGCGCCGGCGACCAACCCGGGTCGGCGACCGGCCTCGCTGATCACCCTGCTGACGCTGCCGCTATGCGCCGCGCTGCTGCTGGTCGGCCTGGTCGGCCTGGGTTTCGCCGAGTATCTGGTGCGGCAGCGGCTGACTGCCGATTTCGACGCCGGCCTGCGCGCCAGGTTGGACTTTCTCACCGCCATCACCTGGTTCGAGGATGCCGATCCGGAGGAAGGGCACGAGCAACCCTGGGTGGAATTCGAGTTCGATGCGGAAGGCGCGCCGGAGTTCTTGGCGGGACCTGCGGCGGCCTATTTTCAGCTTTGGCAGAGCGACGCCGAGCTGGCTCGATCCGATTCCTTGGGCGCCGGCGAGGCGCTGTTTCCGCAGCCGCTGAACCAGCAGCTGTTGCCTTTGGGCGAGCCGCAGTTCCTCGACGCGCCATTGCCCGATGGGCGCCCCGGGCGCCACGCACGGATGCGCTTCCTGCCGCAGTTCGATGACGACTGGGCTGACCTTGCAGCAGACCGTGCCGAACGCTTCGCGCGTCGCTATCCGGGCCAGGCGCGACCGCAGGCGGTGATCGACGTGGCCATCGCGCGCGGCGAACTGGACCGCACCCTGACCGACGTCCGGCTGCTGCTGGCCGGCGCGCTGGCGGCGATGCTGCTGGTGCTGGTACTGCTGGTGCCGCCGATTGCGCGCTGGTCCTTGCGCTCGCTGCACCAGCTCAATCGGCGCCTGGGCGAGATCAACGCCGACCAGCTGCAGGTCCGGGTGCCCGGCGAGGGCCTGCCGGCGGAGCTGCGGCCGGTGGCCGGGGCGGTCAACGGCCTGCTCGAGAAGCTGCAGCAGGCCTTCGACAAGGAGCGTTTGTTCTCACGCAATGTCGCCCACGAGCTGCGCACCCCGATCGCCGAGCTGCGCAGCCTGAGCGAGGTCGGCGGCCAGTGGCCCGATGATGCGCAGGCCAATGCTCGCTTCTATGCCGATGCGCGCGCCATCGCCGGGCGCATGGAACGCGCGGTCAACAACCTGCTGATGATGGCGCGACAGGAAAGCGGCCAGCTGCCGCTGCTGTGGGAGCGCATCGACCTGGTTCACGAGCTGCGCCTGCTGCTGGAGCGCCATGACGCTGCCGGCATCGAGCTGCGGGCGCCTGAACAGCTCTGGGTGCAGGCCGATCGTGCCTGTCTGGAGATCATCGTCGGCAATCTGGTCGTCAACGCCTTGTCCCACGGCAACGGCAGCGGCGAGCGCTATCTGCGCCTGACTGCGGCAAAGCAGACTGCCGAACTGTGCATAGCCAATCCGGCGCCGTCGCTGCAAGCGGAGGATCTGCCGCATCTGTTCGACCGTTTCTGGCGCAAGGACCAGGCCCGCTCCAGCGGCGCCCACGTCGGCCTGGGCCTGAGTCTGGTCCATGCCCTGGTGACCCAGCTGGGCTGGCGTATCGAGCTGGCGCTGAGTGAGGAGAATGAGTTCAGCGTCTGCGTCAGCGGGATTCGCGTCGCGGCTGACTAGCGGTCAGCGCTCGCGCTCGGCGCGTCGGCCGCGCCGGTTGTCGCGGAAGTAGATCGCTGCGGCGGTGACCACGGTGAGCGGGATCACCACCCAGATCATCGCGGTCTGCAGGTTGTCCAGGGCGTCGTGATCATTGGCGTAGAGGATCAGATAGACGGTGTAGGCCACGTAGTAGAGCAGGAATACGCCGCCTTCCCAGCGGTCGATGCGGCCAGCGCTGAACAGCACCGGGATGCAGGCCAGCGCGACTACAGTCATCACCGGCAGGTCGAAGGCGGCCACCGACGGCGAGACGGTCAAACCGCCGCTGACCAATGCGCTCAAACCGGCCACGCCCATCAGATTGAACAAATTGCTGCCAACCACGTTGCCCACCGCGATATCGCGCTCACCGCGCAGCGCGGCGACCACCGAGGTCGCCACCTCGGGCAGCGAGGTGCCGGCGGCGATGATGGTCAGCCCGATGACCACGTCACTGACGCCAAGCTGGCGGGCGATCTGGGTTGCCGATTCCACCAGCAGATTGGCGCCCACCACCAACAATGCCAATCCGAGCAAGACGCCAAGGATCAGCATCGGCATGGATCTGCCGCGATTCGCCGTCTCAACACTTGGCGCTGACGGTTCAGCCCGCGCCTGACGCAGCTGCACGCCCAGGTACACCGCCAGCAGTCCGACCAGCAGCAGTCCGTCGAGCTGGCCCAGGCGCTGGTCCAGCGCCAGCAAGAACACCAGCACCGACACCGCCACCATCCACGGAATCTCCTGGCGTATCAGCTGTCGATCCACCAGCAGCGGGGTGATCAGCGCGGCCAGACC
>JAUIFV010000175.1 GCA_030430155.1 Gammaproteobacteria bacterium | reverse complement strand
CCGGCGGCAGCAGTATTACGCCAGCTCCGGGCAGCCGATGAGCAATGGCCCGGCCTTTGCCACCAATGATCTGATCAATGCGCTGTCGGTACTGCAAACCCAGACCGTCAGCCGGCCACCGGCCGCTAGCAGCTACGGCGCTTTCGCCGACCAGTCGGCAACGGTGCCGCTGCCGGAGCTCAAACAGGAGTTGGTACAGCAGCTCAATAGCATGGGCAGCGGCAGCGACAAGCACCGCATGGCCTCGGCCGACGAAGACACCATCGATCTGGTCGGCATGCTGTTCGAGTTCATCCTGCAGGATCGCAACCTGCCTTCGCAGGTTCAGGCGCTGCTTGCACGCCTGCAGATTCCCTACCTGAAGGCTGCAATCCTCGATCGCGAGATGTTCGCGCACAAGGATCACGCCGCCCGCGTGCTGCTCGATGAACTGGCCCAGGTGGGCTTGGGCTGGAGCGAGGAAAGCGATCGCGACGGACGAATCTTCGGCAAGATCAAGGAGATTGTCGAACGCCTGCTCAACGACTTCGACGACGACGTCAATCTGTTCGAGCACCTGCTTGAGGACCTGCACAAATTCATCAACAGCCAGCAGCGCCGGGCAGAGGTTGCCGAGCAGCGCACTGCCGAGACCACCAAGGGTAAGGAAAAGCTTGCCGCAGCACGCAAGACGGCGGCCAAGGAGATCCTCAAGCGCATCGAAGACAAGCGCCTGCCGGAGGTGATACGCAATCTGCTCACCCGGCCCTGGGCCAACGTCATCGTGCTGACCATCCTGCGCCAGGGCGAGCAATCACATCAGTGGCGCACCTCGCTGCGGATTGCCGATGAGCTGGTCTGGAGTGCAGAACCGAAGAACAGCGACGCCGAACGCACCCGATTGAAGGCGCTGGTACCGGAGCTGGAGAAGGCCCTGCGCCAGGGCTTGGGCATGGTGGCCTACCACGATAACGACATCGAACTGCTGCTCGGTGATCTGCGCAGTTTCTATGACGTGCAGCTCGATCCCGCTGCCGATGCCGAAGCCCTGCTGCAAGACCCCGGACTGGCTCCGGCCGCGTTGCAACAGCCGGCCGAAAGCAGCGACGAAGGTGATCAGGAAGCTAGCTCCGAGACGGCTGAGGCGACGGCTGACGAGGCACCGGCCGCATCCTCGGACGGTCAGGCAGTACAGGCCCAATCGGCCGATGGCGGGCTGGAGATCGAGGTCAAGAAGCCGGTCGTTTCCAACAGCAGCCAGCCGGCGATGGCGCGCGAGGAGAGTTTCGTCGAGGAGATCTCCCAGCAGCCGGACTTCGATGAGGAGCCGCTGGACGATCATCCGGAGGACGAGTACTACCGAGCCGCACGCGAGATCAAAGTCGGCACCTGGGTGGAGTTCCGCGGCGAAGAAGACAAGATCGAACGCGCCAAGCTGTCCTGGATCAGCCCGATCAGCGCGAAGTATCTGTTCGTCAATCGCAAGGGCCTGAAAGTCGCCGACAAGACCGTCGTCGCCTTGGCCACCGAACTGCGCGCCGGCACTGCGCTTATCCTCGAAGACGTGCCGCTGTTTGATCGTGCCCTGGACGCGATCGTGGAGCGACTGAAGAACAGCAGCGAGAGCGCGCCGGCGGCCGACGATGCGGCCGAGCCGACAGACAAGCCTACGGTGAACGAGGCTGAGACCGATCCGCCGGAAGCATCCTGATCGGTTGCTGCGCACTCCGACTGCGCTCGCCGGTGATCCGCGATGGCGTGACCTGCTCTCCGCACTACTCTACACAGCACTGTCCTGCGCCTGCACACCTATGTGCGCTAAACAACACCACCGCTTTGCAGCGCTCCAAGGGCGAGTACCAATTGGAGTGTGGCCGATTGAGTAGCGCAGGCTAGAATTCGCGTTCCCAAGACGAGCGCCGCTGCCATGGTCTTAACCGTAGATCCCGCAATCATCGACGCCGACGTCAGCCGCGCGCTGAGCGAGGATCTGGGCGATGGTGATCTCAGTGCCGCGCTGATACCCGAATCCAGGTCAGCGCTAGCGACGATCATTGCCCGCGAGAGCTTTGTACTGTGTGGTACCGCCTGGGCCAGCGCCTGCTTTCACGCCCTGGATCCAGACATCGAGTTGAACTGGCTGGTCAGCGACGGCGAGGAAGTCGCAGCGGAGCAGGCGCTGGTCCAGATCCAAGGCAGTGCCCGCGCTATCCTCAGCGCCGAACGCTGTGCGCTCAATTTCCTGCAAACGCTGTCGGCTACGGCCACCGTCTCGGCCCGCTACGCCGCGCTCGCCCGAAACAGCCGCACGCGCCTCCTGGACACCCGCAAGACCATCCCCGGCCTGCGGCAGGCGCAGAAGTACGCGGTGCGGGTGGGTGGCTGCGAGAACCATCGCATGGGTCTTTATGACGCCGTGTTGATCAAGGAGAACCACATCGCCGCGGCTGGCTCCATAGCCGCGGCGGTCGCCGCGGCGCGCGCGAACGGTGACTATATGGTCGAAGTGGAAGTGGAATCCCTGGATGAATTTACTCAGGCCTGCGACGCCGGTGCGGACCGGGTCATGCTCGATGAGTTCAGCGCCAAGGATCTGCGCACGGCAGTCGCTATGCGCCGCGAGGTGGAGTTGGAGATCTCCGGCAGCGTGGATGCCGAACGCCTTGCCGATCTACTCGATCTGGGCGTCGACTACATCTCCATTGGCGCCCTGACCAAGCACGTGCAGGCCTGTGATTTGTCGCTGCGAGTCATTGAACACCGGTAAAGACCCCCGACCAGGAGGCTGTGCGACTGCCAGACCGAGCCCTGGGCTCTGGGCCCTGTCGCCAGCTGAGAGCGAACCGGCACTGCAAGTCCCGGTCAGCCGGCTGCTAGAACAGCCCGGCCAGCTTCGCCCCAACCGCTGCCACAGCAATGATGGCGATACCCACCATGCCCCACAGCAGCCCTTTGTTGCCACCCTTGGCGGCGGGCGCGACGGGCGCGGGCGTAGCGGGCGCGGGGGCCCCGCCCTGCGCCGTTGCGCGCTCCTGGCCCGGCGCCAGCAGCAAGAAACGAACCGTGTCAAAGCGCAGCTCGTCGCCAGACTTGAGCATCTCGCGAGTGACCCGGCGATCGTTGATGTAGGTGCCGTTGGCCGAGCCCAGGTCCTCGACCATGATCCCGTCGGCGGTCACTCTGAGTTCGGCGTGACGACGCGAGATCCCCTCGCTGGGGATGTGGATCTCGCACTCGCTCTGACGGCCCACGATGGTGGTTTGACCGATCGGAAACACCCGACCGAAGGTCTCGCCGGACACGCCGCGGAGTACAAACTTGGGCAGCGCCATGCGCACCTTGGTGGCGCCGTCATCGTCAACACTGACATCGCGCTGTGGTACCGGTGACTGACCCTTCTCCACCGCCACAATCCGGCAGCGTACTTCGGCAAAGGTAATCAGATCGCCAGGCTTGACCTCCACCGGCTCTTCCACCGCCTTGCCGTTGACGGTCACCGGATTCTCCGGGTTGGCCAAGGACAGCATCGCCGTGTAGCCCTTCACGTCCAGCTGGCAGTGGTGCAGGGCGATACCGGGCGCCAACAGCACCACCTGGCAATCGTTGCCGCTACCCAACATCGCTCGACCGGGCTCAAACTCAACCGGCGCGTGTTCACCGTTGGGGAAAAGTAGCTTCATCTTGGGCACTCCGAAATCATTGTCCTGGTGGTCCGTCGGGCAAGGTCATGGCCACCCGAATCCCTATAGTGTTACTGAGCACAGAGCTCTTGAATGCTTTGCGTTGGATGACTCCGGACTCATCCTTGTCGCTGTGCCACGCGCGGCCCATGGCCATGCGCTCTGAGCAATCGCCGCTCAAACGAGCGCGTTGATTACCCGGATGGCCGGTATGACTGTCGTTGGCGCAGTCTTCCACCCATTCGCGTACGTTGCCGTCGATATCATAAGGGCCACTGGGTGCGGCCACAAAGCGCCCCACAGGCGCGGTGTGCTCAAACCCATCGTTACAGCTGAAGGCATCCCTGCCACCGGCGCTGCGATCGGCAATATTGCCGACTCGGCAAGGATCGGCGCTGGGAATCCGACTGGCCAGCGACTGCCACTCCGCTTCACTGAGCAAGCGGTACACGTGCCCGGTCTCCAGACTCAGCCAGCGCACATAGTTTTGCGCGTCCTCAAAGCTCACACAAACCACCGGCTCATTGTCAGCTTGATTGAAATCGGTGTTACGCCAGGTTCTGCTGCTTTTGGTCGCGCCGAACAGGCCGGTGGTCTCCTTGCTGCGGCAGCCGCCGTCCGGCTGGCGCCCGCTCTGTTGCACGTAGCGCTTGAATTCACCCAGACTCACCTCGTAGAGACCCACCGCAAATGGCGTGCCGATGGTGGCTGAAACGTCGCCTCCTCGGGCTCCGGTCAGCCGGACGCTGCCGCCGCCGACGACGACCATGCGCGGTCCATTGCCGCCGCTGCGCAGCGCATCGGCAAAGCGAAAACCCGGCTGCAGGAGCCGGCTGCTCTGCTCCATGAGACTCGCAATACGCGGGTCGTCGGGGACAATCTTTGCCGCTTCCTCCAGCAGTTCACGGGCCCGCTCGGGATTCCAGGCTGCCAGCGCACCTTCAGCCTCACCAAGCAGGCCGGCCAGCCAGGTGTCGGGTAGCGCACTGATGCGCTGCAGTTGGGCTTCACGCTGCGGATGCAATTCCGCGACGGATCGAGCACGTTCGATCATCAGTCGCGTAGTGTCAAAGTCGGCTTCGACCTTGGCCTTTTCCGCCAGGGTCAAATAGCTGTCGATCACCGACTCCAGGCCGCTCAATGCACGCTCGTTGTCGGGTTCCAGATCTCGCACCCAGGTGAAGAAATCCACTGCCGAGCTGCCCGGCGGACTGGTCAAACGGGTTTCGCCGATCGCGATCTCCCCTGCGGCCAGCCAGGTCGCCAGAATGCGCTCTGGTGCCGGTGGACCATAGCTGGCGGCACTCTGTACACCTTCCTGATCGGGCAGTCCTTCCAAAGACGGATAACTGGGCGGCTGGATGTCGTCTGCGCTACCCAGAGGGTCGACCACACCAGCGCTCGGTTGTCGCGGCGGCGTCGGGCTCTGCACCGGCCTGACGGCGGGGGGCGGAATCGGCTTGGCCGCGGCGGTCGATTCTCCGTTACCAGCCCACTGGCTGTAGGCGCCGTAGCCAAGCCCGATCAGCGCCGCCAGCGCCAGTACCGGCACGGCCCAGCGCAGCAGCAGCGTGGTACGGCTGACCCTGGCCCGCTTCAGCCGCTCACCCATGGCTTCTACCAGCTGGGTCACCGCTGGCGGGCGAGCGATGCCGCGTTCGTCGCTGTCGCTGGTCACCGCTTTGCCGACCGCACTCAGGCGCTGCGTATCGCTGACCGCTTTGTCGTCCATGGACTTGCGCAGCGCGGTGCAGAATTCCTCAGCATTGGTGAAGCGCTCACGGGCGTCTTTGGCCAGCGCCTTATCAATCAGGCTCTGCCAGTTCGCGCAGCTGGGCGGCAACCTTGGAATGGGCTCAAAGACGTGCGCATAGGCCACCGCGAAGCTGTCCGCGCCGCGATAGGGCGTTGAACCGGTCAGCGCCTCGAACGCCAGTACACCGAGGCTGTATAGATCCGATCGCGCGTCGACCTCGCCGCCGCGGGCCTGCTCCGGGCTCATGTACAGGCTGGTGCCGATGCTGACCCCGGTATTGGTGATACGGGTGGACCCGCTCAGCGCACGCGCAATGCCGAAATCGGTGAGTACCGGGTTGTTGCTGGAATCGAACAGGATATTGGCCGGAGTGACATCGCGATGCACAAAGCCCCGTTCGTGGGCGAACCCCAAGGCGCGCGCGATGCCTTCCAGCACCCGCGCCAGTTCGCCCTGATCGACCCCGTCGCGCATCTTGGAGCCGAAATCGCCACCAGGCAGATGCTGCATAGCGAAGAAGTGCAGGTTGTCTACGGTGACCCCGACCTCATATATGGCGACGATGTTCGGATGGGTCAGTCCAGCAATGGTCCTGGCTTCACGCAGGAAGCGTTTGGTGAAGCTCTCGTCGGCTGCGAGCATGGGCGACATGACTTTGAGTGCGACCTTACGCTCCAGCGAATGCTGGACGGCCAGATAGACCTTGGCCATCCCGCCCGAGCCGAGTTCGCGTTCAATGGTGTAGCCAGGAATGGAAATTCGCGCCACAGGACTTCTTGTCGGTCACCAACGCGTGATTCTAGCCCGGATATTCATCGAGGATGGACGGAATGGTGATCGGATACCCAGTTCCCACCTGTTTATGTAAACAAACCCCCGGATAGCAAGGGACTCCCTGAACAATGCACGTGTCCGCGACGGCACCTGAGAAGTTCGCCAGTAAGGCGGGCGTCGCAGGTCATAGCCTGCGCTCTGGGCAAGACGTCCAACGCAGCTGGCGGGCTTCTCAGGCGTCGTCCCGAAGGGTTGCGGCCCAAATCGCCTGCTGCGGCGTTGCAGCCCTCGGGCATAGAATGACTATGCCTCTCGGGACTGCGCCTACCAGCAGGCGATTTGGACTCGCAACGCGGCTCACGTGCATTTTTCAGGGAGTCCCAAGGATCGACGCAATGCGAGCTCGCGCAAATCATGAATCCGCAACTGCGAACGACCGGGTGCAGGCGTGATCTGGCAGTTCGGCCTGCTCCTGTTGCTCGCCCTTGGCGGGATGAGCTTCGCCTACCTGCGCCAGGATGCCGAGCGGGTGCTGCGCCTGGTTGCGCACAGCTGTCGACGGGCCGGACTGCAGTGGTTGGATCAATCAGTGCAGCTGCAGGGCCTGAGCCTGCGCTGGCGCAGCGGACCGCTACTGCGCCGGGACTATCGCTTCGCCTACAGCGGCGACGGCCAGGGTCGCCACTACGGCTACGTGCGCCTGGAAGGCCCTGAGCTGCTTTGGTTGTTTATAGAAACCGACCAGGGTGCGGTCTATCTGGAGGGGCAATAGCCCGGAAGGGAACAGGGCACAGGGCTCAGGGCCCAGGGCCCAGGAAAAGCCGGCAATGCGCCACACTCTGGCCCTGGTGGCTGATCAAGAGCTATGCGCCAGGGATCGAAAGCCAGCACACGGGTCGGCACTTGGATATCACGTCGAGCGCGCTCTGCTGGGCCCTGGGCCCTGGGCCCTCTGCCCTCAGCCCCTACTTAACCACCTTCAAATGCGATCGTGATCGCGGCGCGGCCGGCTCGCTGACGGTTTCGGGTTCGAGCTGTTCCTCGCCATCGACCGCTTCGGCACTCTCCGGAGGAAACATCATGCCTTCACCATTCTCCCGCGCGTAGAGCGCCAGCACGGCGCCGATGGGCGCGCGTATGCGCTGACTCACCCCTGAGAATCGGGCGTGGAAACTGAGTTCCTCATTGCCCATGTCCAGGTGCGCGATGGCTTGCGGAGCCAAGTTGAATACGACCTGGCCGTCTTTGACCGTCGCCGGAGGCACCTGCACCCCCGCAACCGTGGCGTCGATCAGCACGTGCGGCGTACATTGATTATCGAGCACCCACTCGTAGAGCGCGCGCAACAGGTAGGGGCGTTTACTGGTCATCGCATCTTGCGCTCGCGGTCAGTCAGGCTGCGTTGAAAGAAGGCCGTTTCAAACATGCGCTCGGCATATTGCCGAATCGGATCTGCGGAGGGGGGGAGTTCGATCCCCGCCGCCTGCAGCCGCCACAATACCGGCAACACGGCACAGTCCGCCAGACCAAGCTCCGGACTTAAGAAGAACTTCGCCGCCTTGAACAAATCAACGCTGGCCAGCAGCACGGAGCGCAACCCGCGGCGCTGCGCGTCGGCCTCCTCGCCGTTGGCGAGTATCTTGCGCAACGGTGCCTCCCATTCCACCAGCACTCTTTGCATTGCCATGCGGCAGCGCGCCCGCCCGAGTGGATCGCTGGGCAACAGCGACGGATGCGGAAAACGTTCGTCCAGATACTCGGCCACCACCGGCGCGCAGTAGAGCACGATGTCGCGCTCAACCAGTGTCGGTACCAGACCGGTGGGGTTGTAGAGCAGCAGTTCGGAATCGACTCGCGGCGAGCCGATCTCCAGCGCCTCGTAGGGAAGGCCTTTGACCGCGAGCACCAGACGAACGAGGTGACACTCGACCCCGTCCGAGCTGGTGTAGAGGGTCAGCGTGTGTCGCGATTTTGGTCCCGGTGGTGCCATTTGATCCACAGCCCGCCCAGCCCCGAAGTCTCAAGGCTAGCATTTACCGTGGACCGGCATAAATGGGCAACTGCTACAGATCGCCACAATCGGTCAAGCGCCTGCGGCGCTGCGCCGGATAAGCAGGTGGTCTGAAGGCAACGGCCAAGAACCGAGTCTGTTGCCGGGATCGCACGGGTCACGGAGTCGTGACCCCCGCATAGGTCACTTGTGAATGTGCGGGCTAGTGTGGTGAACCGCACACGTTGAATTTAGTTCCGATGGATTTTTTCCTGAGGCAAGGCGAGAGGAAGAGTCATAGCGGGGCTATGGCGACGACGAGCAACGCCGCATTCAGGGAACTGGCTCACTAGCGCGGTGAGATCAAGGTGTGCGGTTCACCACACTAGTGCACGTCGCGCCAGTACTCGTGCTTGAGCACGTAGAGCACGCCGGTGAGCACCAGCAGATAGAGGAACACCCAAACCCCGTAGCGCTCACGCTGCAGCGCCGCAGGCTCACCCACATAGGTGAGGAAATTGGTGATGTCGCGGGCATCCTGATCGAACTCGGCTGCGCTGCGGCTGCCCGGGCTGGCCAATTCGAACTGATCCTCCAGCCGCTTGCCGTGGCCGCCGTGATCGTCCTCGTGGGCCGGCGCCAGCGTCTGTATACCCTGTCGCTCCCACAGCACGTTGGGCATGCTGGCATTGGCGAAAACCGTATTGTTCCAGCCCAACGGCCGCGCCGGATCGACATAGAAGGCCTTGAGGTAGCTGTAGATCCAGTCCGAACCGCGCGACCGCGCAGTCAGCGACAGATCCGGCGGTGCCGCACCGAACCAACTTGCCGATTCCTCAGGCATGGCGATCTTGATCAAGTCGCCGGGCTTGGCGTCGGTGAACACCAGGTTGCTCATCAGCTGTTCTTCGCTGAGCTGCAGATCCTCGGCAATACGCCCGTAGCGCATGTATTTGATGCTGTGACAGCCCGCGCAGTAGTTGAAATACAACGCAGCACCGCGCTGCAGGCTGGCCTGATCGGAGACGTTGGCCTCCGACTGGGCGAGCAACACGTTGCCGGAGGCGGCGTACAGATTCCCGGCCAGAGCCAGTGCGGCAAATGCCGTCGTAATCAGCTTAATCATGCATCGTCACCCGTTCCGGAACCGGTTTCACTCTGTCGATCGCTGTGTAGATCGGCATCAGGAAGAAGAAGCCGAAATAGATCAACGTACACACCCGCGCCAGCCAAGTTTCCACCGTACCGCCGGAACGCGAACCCAGCACCGCCAGTATCAGGAAGGAAATGACGAACAGGCTGATCGCGATCTTGGTCAGCGGGCCGCGATATCGGATCGAACGCACCGCACTGCGATCCAGCCACGGCAGCAGGAAGAAGATCATCACCGCCGCACCCATCACCACCACACCGAGCAGCTTGTCCGGGACCGCGCGCAGCATGGCGTAATACGGGGTGTAGTACCAAACCGGCTTGATGTGCTCCGGGGTCACCATCGGGTTGGCTTCAACGAAGTTGTCGTGCTCGAGGAACT
Organism: Gammaproteobacteria bacterium; assembly: GCA_030430155.1. Taxonomy (GTDB): domain Bacteria; phylum Pseudomonadota; class Gammaproteobacteria; order Xanthomonadales; family SZUA-5; genus SZUA-5. The sequence continues at coordinate 618 of JAUIFV010000175.1, read as the reverse complement.
GACCGCCGAATGTGGGCTCGAAGAAGATCACCGCGGCAAACAGCACCAGCAGCGCGCCAGCGCCGAACAGATCCTTCACCGTGTAGTAGGGGTGGAAGGGGATACCGTCCAGCGGCTTGCCGGTTGAGTCCTTGAGTTTCTTGATATCCACGCCGTCGGGGTTGTTCGAACCCACCTCGTGCAGCGCCGCCAGATGCAGCACCACCAGCAGCAGGATGGCCAAGGGCATGGCGATCACGTGCAGGGCGAAGAAGCGGGTCAGAGTGGCGTCGGAGGGCAGGAAGTCGCCCTGGATCCACACCACCAGGTCTGGACCAATCCACGGAATCGCGCCGAACAGCGACACGATCACCTGCGCGCCCCAGAAGGACATCTGGCCCCAGGGCAGCACATAGCCAAGGAAACCCTCAGCCATCAGCGCCAGGAAGATAAACATGCCCAGCACCCAGATCAGCTCTCTGGGCTTCTGATAGGAGCCGTAGATCAAGCCGCGGAACATGTGCAGATAGACCACCAGGAAGAAGAACGAGGCACCGGTGGAATGCATGTAGCGAATCAGCCAGCCCCAGGGCACATCGCGCATGATGTACTCCACCGAGGCGAACGCTTCTGCCTCGG
>JAUIFV010000174.1 GCA_030430155.1 Gammaproteobacteria bacterium | reverse complement strand
TCGAATGGCGCCCGCTGTCAGCGTACAAAGTCGAGAACAAACTGCTCATCCGACCCAGTGCCTGGTCGGTCAACGCGCGTATCGACCTCAGCGGGTGATCCTCGGGCACGAAGTCGTCAAGCTTGGCCACCGTGAACAGCGACTCCTGCGTCACATCGGCTCCGCGCATAAACTCTCACCTCAAGCTCTCTGCCAAACCGGTATCGCAAGCCAAGCCTCGCAAAGCAAGTCCCTGTCTAGGAGAAAGGCAACAAGCTGCTAGGCTCTGGGCCCTAAACCAAAAGCGCCCCGCAAGTGCGGGGCGCTGAGTACCACCTGAGGTCGATCCGACTACCCCAGATCCTCCACAATCAAAAACAACGCTCCCTCGCCGCGCTTGACCAGCAGCAGCGCCGAGTCATCGTCGTCCAGATCGTCAACCAGGTCCTTGAAGCCATCGGCGTCGGCGACATTCTGGCGGTTGACCTGCAGGATCACGTCGCCCGGGCGGATGCCGGCGCGTGCGGCGGGGCCGGAGCCAGCGTCGGTGACCACCACGCCGCCTTCGTCGACGCCCAGCTGCTCGCGCTCATCGTCGGATAGGTCGGCCACGCGCAGGTCCAGACGGTCGGCGCTCTGGCGCTTGATCGGGCCGCGCTGCGCGCTGCGTTCTTCTTCCAAGGTGCCAATGGTCAGGTCGATGGTCTTGCGTGAACCGTCGCGCAGCACCTCCAGTTCGACTTCGGTGCCGGGCGCCATCGCACTGACCATGGCCGGAAGCTGCGGCGATTCCTCGACTTCGGCGCCGTTGAAGGTGAGGATCACATCACCAGGCTGCAGTCCGGCGCGTTCGGCCGGGCTGTCCGGGGAAACCTGTGCCACCAGCGCACCAATGGGTCGATCCAGATCGAAGTTCTCGGCCAGATCGCGAGTTACCGGCTGGATCAGCACGCCCAGCCAGCCGCGTTCCACAAAGCCCTTGTCCTTGAGCTGATCGGCGACCTGCATGGCGGTCTTGATCGGAATAGCGAAGGACAAGCCGATGTAGCCGCCAGTGCGGGACAGGATCTGCGAATTGATGCCGATCACCTCACCCTGGGCGTTGAACAGCGGACCGCCGGAGTTGCCCGGATTGACCGCGGCGTCAGTCTGGATGAAGGGCACGAAGGCCTCATTGGGCAGCGAGCGCGCGGTTGCGCTGACGATGCCTTGGGTGGCGGTGTAGGAAAGCCCGAAGGGTGAGCCGATGGCCAACACCCATTCGCCCACTTCCATCACGTCGGAGTCGCCCAGCTGTACCGGCTGCAGATCGTCGGCCTCGACCTTGATCACCGCGACGTCGGTGCGCTCATCGGCGCCGATGACCTCTGCAGTGAGCTGGCGACGATCGGCCAGGGTGACGGTGATGGTGTCAGCGTCCTTGACCACGTGGGCATTGGTCAGGATGGTGCCGTCGGTGGAGATGATGAATCCGGAGCCCAGGCCCTGCGATGGGCGCGGGTTGGGCTGGCCCTGGCCGAAGCGGCGCAAAAACTCCTGGAATTCCTCCGGAACGCCTTCCATTTGCCCCTGACCGCCACGACGGCCCAGGGTGTTGATGCTGACGATGGCGTCCCGGTTGTCGCGCGCAATGGCGCGAAAGTCGGGAAGCGCTGCACCGCTGGTGGCCACCGCGGCCGGCGCGCTGGCTCGTACCAACTGCGCGGCAGGTGCCGCGTGACTGACGCCGTTGGCGGCATTGGCGACGCCGTTTCCACCGCGGGTCCAGTGGGCGCCGAGAGCGGCGACCACTACCAGAGCAATCACGGTGACAGGCACGAGCGCCTTCTGGGTGGGCGATTCATTGGCCATGGTTGGATTTCACTCCTTTGTAGGAACAGCCCCATTAGACTGGGTGCTTTCGGTAAGTTTCCAAGGTCAGGATGCCCGGTCAGAGTGCATTAACGGTCTGCGCACGCTCGCTGGGCACACTGATGAGCGCTGAGCTCAAGGATAACCGCCAACCGGTGAGGAGAACGCGTTTGCGATTGAGTCGGGGTACCAGTGGGTCTGCGCTATTGATGCTGGCGTTGAGTCAGGCGTTGTATGCGCAAGCGCAGGAGGAGGCGGCGCCTCCACCCCGGGTCACCGTGGAGATACTCGGTGTTGAAGAGGATGTGGCCGGTTCGGTACGCCGTGCGGTGGAACTGCGCGCCTTGGCCAACCGGCCCAGCGCCAGTGAAGCGTTGATCCGGCGCCTGCACGAGCGCGCCCCTGAGCAGATCATGCGCGCGCTGGAACCCTACGGCTGGTACTCGGCACAAATCGAGCCGCTGCTGGAGGTGCGTCCTGACAACGGCTACGCGGCGCAATACCGGATCACACTGGGCGAGCCAACCAAGGTGACCGCGGTGAATATCGAGGTGGCCGAAGCTGCGGAGAATCGCCGCGTGGCGCGCAGCATCCGCCGCTTTCGCCCGAAGATCGGTGAAGTGCTCAATCACCCCACCTACGAAGGCAGCAAGGCCAAGGTTTTCCAGGCCCTGGTTTCCGAAGGCTATCTGGAAGCCGAGCTGAAGCAGGCGCAGGTGGCGGTGACCCGCGCCGAGCGCAGTGCCGACATCAAGCTGGTGTTCTCGCCCGGGCAGCGCTATGCGCTGGGGCAGACCCGTTTCGTCGGCAGCCATGTCGATGAAAAGCGCTTGGCTCGATTGGTGCCGTTTGAGGCCGGCGATGAGTACCGGCTGAGCAAGCTGCTGGAGCTACAGCGGCGGATCACCGACACCGGCTATTTCAGCATCGTTGACGTTGCACCAGACGTGGAGAACCTGGGCGAGGCCAGCGTACCGGTGGAGGTGCGGCTGGAACCGGGTACGCGCACAGCCTATCGCGCCGGCCTGTTCTTCGGCACCGACAGCGGTCCTGGCGTGCGCGGCTCGGTGGAACGGCGCTGGATGAATCATCGCGGCGACCAGATGCGCATCGAGGCGGAGCTGTCGGACAAGTTCAACTACGGCGCGGTGGTCTATTCGGTGCCCTTGGATCGGCCCGGCCGACCGATACTGGAAGGTGCGGCGCGGATCAGCGACCGCATCACCGATACCTCCGAGAGCAAACAAACCAGTCTGTCGCTGACCTATCGCGGCAAATGGCGGGATTGGCAGCATGCGCTGTCGCTGAATCTGCTCGACGGTGACTTTGAGGTCGGCGATGAACCCGGTGAATCGACGCTGTTCTATCCGGAGCTGAAGGCGCGTCGCTCCACCCTGCGCCCGGCCTCGGATCCGCGCCGTGGCTACAGCCTGGACCTGACCCTGCGCGCTGCGCCGGGTGGTCTGGGCAGCGACACCAACTTCGTGCAGGGACTGGCGCAGCTGCGCTGGGTGCTGCCGCGCGGCAAGAGCCGCGATCGGATCATCCTGCGCGGCGATCTGGGCGCCACCTACGTCGGCGATTTCGACAAGCTGCCGCCTGACTTGCGCTTTTTTGCCGGCGGCGATCGCTCCATTCGCGGCTTTGGTTTTCAGGAGCTGGGCCCGGAAAATGACCTCGGCAAGGTGCGCGGCGGGCGCTTTTTGGCCATGGCCTCGGCCGAGTACGAGCGGCGCTTGTCCGGGCCGTGGGCCGCAGCGGGCTTTGTGGACGTGGGCAATGCCTTTGACACCGGTCAGTTTGATCCGGTGGTCAGCGTTGGTGCTGGCGCGCGCTGGCGCGGACCCATCGGGCTGGTGCGGCTGGATCTGGGCGTGGGCGTGAGCGAGCCGGACACGCCGATCCGTCTGCATCTGATCATAGGATCGGAGCTATGAGGATGAGCAAGCGCCGTTGGGTGGGCGCGGCAATCCTGCTGCTGGTTGCGCTGATCGTCATCTATGCGCTGTTCACCACCAGCGCGCTGCGCCTGGGGCTGAAACAGGTGCCCGGGCTGCAGCCGGCCGAAGGCCTGAGCGGGCGCGCGGTGGGGCCGATTGCTGCCGAGCAGCTGGTTTGGAGTCAGGACGGCCTGGTGGTCACGGTGCACGGGCTGGATTTGGATCATTCGCCCTGGAGCTTGTTCGCCGGCCGCGTTGAGCTCACCGGGATTGCCATCGAGCGCATTGAGGTGCTGCTGCCGCCGCCAGCCGAGGACGTCGAAGCAGCTAGCAGCGAGGGGTTCCGACTCGACCTGCCGGCGTTGGATCTGCCTTTCGATCTGCGCAGCGCGCAAGTTTCGATCGGCCAGATCGTCGTCCGCGATGCGCAAGGAGAAACGCTGGTCGATGCCAATCTGGAGATCGCCAGCCTCGGCGTGGAAGACGCCGTAGTCAGCGTCAATGCCCTGCGTAGCGCGGTCGTGGACCGCGGCGAGCTGGCCCTGGAGCTGCGTTTGGACAGCAAGCGGCAGTGGCAAGGTGAGATGGCTCTGGATGCCGACCTGCTGGCTCCGCTGAACAGTAGGCTGCAGCTCAACAGCGTAGGCGATTTGAATGCCCTGAAGGTGCAGCTGAACAGCACCGGTGAGGTCATTGGCGAGATCAGCGCCAATCTGAGCCAGCTGCCGCGGCAGCCGCTTTGGGAGGCACAGATCGGAATCGAGCTGGCCCAGCAGGCGGCATTGCGCGAGTCGCTGCCGCCGGGTCCGCTCAAGCTGGCTTTGGACGGCAACGGCGATGCTCAGGGCGGCGAGCTGACCGGGTCGGTGCAGGCAGCAGGCATGGCGCTGGATCTGCGCCCGCTGGCCGCCAAGTTCGACGCCGGGCAGCTGCAGCTGGATGGCACCGCCATCGGCGTCGCCGGTCGGGTCAGCGCACAGCTTGAGGCGGCTGGACAGTGGCCGCTGCAGACTGGCGCCGAGGCGGGCGCACTGCGGCTGCGCTGGAGCGCGCTGGAGTACGCGGAAAATGAGCCGCCGCTGCGCAGCGAGAGCGGCGAGTTGGCCCTGCGCGGTGATGCCGAAGCCTTTGAGTTCAGCCTCGATGCCAACGTGGCGCGGAACGAGCTCAGTGGGCAGCTCAAAGCCTCGGGCGAAGGGTCTGCAGAGCGCCTGAGCGGCGTGCAGCTCAGTCTGGACAGCAACGCGGGGCAGGCTTTGCTGGCCGGCGATTATCAGTTCGCGCCGATGCTGGCGGCGTTTCAGGTGGACTTGAGCGAGCTCAAGCCGGAGTTGTTCGCACCGGATTGGCCCGGTCTGATCGATCTGCAGGCGCAGCTGCGAGTGACCGAGGCCGAGAGCATTCGTCTGCGCGCCGATATCGCCCGCCTGGGTGGGCAGCTGCGCGGCGGCGAGCTGAGCGGGCAGGGCGAAGTGGTTTGGGTGGCCGAGAGCTGGCCTAATGGGCAACTTAGTCTGGGCTGGGGCGGCAACCAGCTGGACTACAGTCGGGAAGCCGAGCAATCCGGGCGGCTCAACATCGATGCGCGCAATCTGGCTCTGGGCGCGCCGCAGTTGGACGGTCGACTGCAGCTGGATCTACAGGTGCCGCAGCGACTGGCCGACTGGGCCGAGCTGCAGGGTCAGGCCGACGCCACCGATCTGAAGCTGCCCGGTCTGGAAGTCGGCCAGCTGCGCGCCCGCCGCGACGGCGGCAGCAGCACCCCGATCGTGGTGCGCGGCGACGCGCTGCGCTTGGGCGAGCGCAAGCTCGATCGCATCGACCTGCGGCTGGTGCCGCAGCAATCGGGCGACTGGCAGGTGAGCCTTGAGGGTGCCGGCCCGCGGCTGAGCGCGGCGCTGGAGGCGCAAGTCAGCGCCGTAGAGCAGGGCTGGCAGGGCAGCGTCTCGCAGCTGGACGCCGAGTATCGGCCGCTGCCGCCGCTGAGCCTGCGCGAGTCCGCCGGATGGCAGCTACTCGACGGTGCGCTCACCTTGCAGCGCAGCTGTTTCGCCGTCGAGGAGGGTGAGCTGTGTCTGACAGCGCAGTCGCTGCTGGCCGAGGGCGCGGATAGGCCCGACCTGCAGCTGGATCTGGAGCTGGAACAGCTGGATCTGCAGCCGCTGGGCCGCATGGCACCGGAGCTCAACGTCGGCGTGCTTGGTGAGTTGAGCGGCGCGATGCGCGTGGCTGTGGCAGCGCAGGGCGATGTGGCGGTCAGTGGCGAGCTGGCCGCGCCCAATCTGCGCCTTAGCGTGCCAGCCATGGACGGAGAGCGGGTTGAACGGCAGTTGGCCTTGACCATCAATGCCGATCCGCAAGTTGACGGGATGCAGGCGATGCGCGTGCTGCTGGCCTCCGAGCTAGGCGGCGATCTGGCGCTCAGCGCGCAGGGCGATCTCAGCGCCAATCCTCCCGACTGGCTGCTCTCCCTGCAGGCCAATGCGCTGAATCTGGCCTTGGCCGACGGCTTCAGTCCGGAATTGGTGGAGCCCAAGGGGCTGCTGTCGGGTGAGCTGCAGGCGCGTTGGTATGACGGCCAGCTGGCGCCCGAAGGTCAACTGCAGCTGCGCGAGGTCGGCGCCGAGCTGCCGTCTGCGGGGATCAAGCTGAGCGCGCTGGAACTGGCTTTGACGGCCTCTGAACAGGGCTTGATCACCGTTCAGGGGGGCGGCCAGCTGGGCGAAGGACGCTTCGATCTGAGCGGTAGTCTGCCACTGGATCCACAGGCCGACGCCTCGCTGCAGCTCAAGGGCGAAAACATGCTGGTGGCCAATCTGCCCATCGTGCGGCTGACCGCCTCGCCCGACCTGCAGATCGAGCGCAGCAAGGGTCGAGTGACCGCCAAGGGCAGCGTGACCATTCCCTCGGCGCTGATCGATCTGGCTCGTTTCGAGCCGACTGTGAAGGCCTCGTCCGACGTGGTGGTGGTCGACGACGCGCCGGCGGACACCGGCCCGCCGCTCAATCTCTACGCCGATCTGCGGGTGATCGTTGGTGACAAAGTGCGGCTGAAGGGCTTCGGTCTGGACGGCAGGCTGAGCGGCGATCTATCACTGCGCGAACGGCCCGGCAAACTGGCCACCGGACGCGGCGAGCTGGACGTGACCGGCAGCTACCGCGCCTACGGTCAGGATCTGCAGATCCAGCGCGGCAAGCTGCTGTTCACTGGCGGGCCGGTGGCCAATCCGGGCCTGGATCTGCTCGCCCTGCGCGAGCTGCCCCGGGTCAAAGCCGGCGTGCGGGTGGTTGGCGCCGCCGATGATCCGCAGCTGACGCTGTATTCCGACCCGCCGATGGATCAGGCCGAGGCGCTGTCCTATCTGGTGCTGGGTCGGCCGCTGAATTCGGCCAGCGGCGACGATGGTGCCCAACTGGGCGCCGCTGCTGCCGCGCTGGGTAGCGTTGGCGGCAGCCTGATTGCCTCCAAGCTGGGCGCGGGGACCGGGCTGGAGGTGGGCGTGGAAAGTTCGTCTGACTTGGGCGGAGCAGCGTTGACCGTCGGCCGCTTTCTGACGCCCGAGCTGTACTTCGGCGTCGGCCAGTCGCTGTTTGAGTCGATCAGCGTGGCAATCCTGCGCTATCGCTTATCCAGTTCATGGGAGCTGGAAGGGATTTCTGGGCGCGAATTCAAGGCGGGCGTGAATTATCGAATGGAGCGCTGAGCGCGCGCCGCCGATGCAAAGCAAGGGGGAGAGATGAAACTGCACGCAGCATGGCTGGCTCTGATACTGGCCGCGCAAGTCCAATCGGCACCGCTGGTGCAGATCAACGCCGAGCGCATCCGCACCCAGGATCCGCATCAGCCCATTGTTGAATCGATGCTGATCGATGCCGACCGCGGCATCGTGGTGGCGCTGGGAACCCGTGAGGCGATGGCCGAGCGGGCGCCGCAGGCCGAGCAGCGCAATCTGGATACGGCGACGATCATTCCGGGCCTGATCGATGCCCATGGCCATCTGCTTGGTCAGGGACTGGGCATGGCCAGGGCCGATCTGGTGGGCACGCAGTCCATTGCCGAGGTTATTGAACGCCTGCAGGCCAAGGCGGCTGAGCTGCCTGCAGATGCTTGGCTGCTGGGTCGAGGCTGGGACCAGAATGATTGGGAGACGGCCGACTTTCCCACTGCGGCCGATCTGGACGCCGCCTTTCCCGACCGGCCGGTGTTTCTGCGCCGCGTCGATGGTCATGCGGCCTGGGCCAACTCGCGCGCCTTGGCCGTTGCCAAGCGCGATCTGAGCGGCGACTGGCAGCCCGATGGCGGGCGCATTCTGCGCGAACTGGCAGGCAATCCCAGCGGCGTGCTGGTCGACACCGCCATTGGCCTGGTCGAGCAGCATATTCCGCAGCCCGGGCGCGACGAACTGCGCCAGGCCTATCTGGCGGCGATGAACTACGCCGCGGCCAAGGGTCTCACCGGCGTCCACGACATGGGGCTGTCTTTCGCCCACTTTGAGGTTCTGCGCGAGCTGGAGGGCGCCGGAGAGCTGCCGATTCGGGTCTATGCGCATGCCAACGGCGACGCGCTGGCGCTGCGCGCGCTGTGCGCCTTCGGACCCTATGGCCAGGCCGGTGGCCGCCTGCAGCTGCGCGCGGTCAAGCTCTATGTGGACGGTGCGCTGGGCAGTCGTGGCGCACGGCTGCTGGCTGACTACAGTGACGAGCCTGGGCATCGCGGCTTGTGGGTAACCAAACCCAAGCCTTTCGAACAATTGGTTCGTCGCGCCGACGCCTGCGGCCTGCAGATCGCCACCCACGCCATTGGCGATGAGGCCAATCGAATGGTCCTGGACACTTACGCACGGGTCAAAGGCGCCGATCTGGCCACGGCGCGCTGGCGCATCGAACACGCGCAGATCGTGTCACCGGCGGATCTGGATCGCTTTGCGGAACTGGGCGTGATCGCCTCCATGCAGCCTACCCACGCCACCAGCGACATGCCCTGGGTGCCGGCGCGTTTGGGGCCCGACCGTTTGGATGGCGCCTACGCCTGGAAACACCTGCTCAACAGCGGTGCCCGACTGGCTTTCGGTTCGGATTTCCCGGTCGAGCGCGTGTCGCCGCTGCTGGGCCTCTACGCCGCGCTGACCCGTCAGGATTTGCAGCAACAGCCGCGAGGTGGCTGGTTGCCGGATCAGAAGCTCACCTTGGGCGAAGCGCTGGCCGCTTTCACCACCGGTGCCGCCTACGCCAGCTTCGAGGAGGGGCAGATCGGTCGATTGAGCCCGGGCTATCAGGCCGATTTTGTGGTCATGCAGCGCGATCCCTTCGACCTGCCGGCTCGGCAGATCGTCGATCTGCGCGTGGAGCAGACCTGGGTCGCCGGGCAGCCGGTGTACCAGCAGCCGACCGACGACTAGTCGCCGGCCGACAGAGGCGACCGCGCCGATCAGTTGTCGCGCAGCTCCCGTCGCAGGATCTTGCCAACGTTGCTCTTCGGCAGCTCGTCGCGGAACTCGATGATCCGCGGCTGCTTGTAGCCGGTGAGGTGCTCCTTGCAGTAGGCCTTGACCTGATCAGCGCTGAGATTGGGATCCTTCTTCACGATCACCACTTTCACCGCCTCGCCGCTCTTGTCGTCCGGGACGCCGACGGCAGCCACTTCCAGCACTCCGTCCATGGCCGCGATCACGTCCTCGATCTCGTTCGGATAGACGTTGAAGCCGGACACCAGGATCATGTCCTTCTTGCGATCGACGATGTAGAAATAGCCGCGTTCGTCCATTCGCCCGACATCGCCGGTGCGCAGCCAGCCGTCGGCGGTAATGCACTTGGCGGTCTCCTCCGGGCGCTGCCAGTAGCCGCGCATCACCTGCGGACCGCGGATGCACAGCTCGCCCACCTCGCCCTGCGGCAGCAGATTGCCATCGTCGTCCTGCACCGACAGCTCGGTGGACGGCGCGGGCATGCCGATGGAGCCGGTGTATTCCTTGGTGTCGGGGCGGTTCATGGTGGCCACCGGCGAGCTCTCGGTCATTCCGTAGCCTTCGAACAGGGCGCAGCCGGTGACTTTCTGCCAGCGCTCGGCGACCGCGCGCTGCACCGCCATGCCGCCACCCATGGACAGCTTGAGCTGACTGAAATCCAGTTCGGCGAAACCTTCGGTGTTGAGCAGGCCGTTGAACAGGGTGTTGACCCCGGTGATGATGCTGAACTTGTGCTTGCCCAGTTCCTTGACGAATCCGGCCATATCGCGCGGATCAGCGATCAGCACGTTCATCCCGCCCACATTCATGAATACCAGGCAGTTACAGGTCAGGGCGAAGATGTGATACAGCGGCAGGGCGGTGATGATGATCTCCTCACCTTCCTTGACCGTCGGTCCGAAGAAGGCCGACACCTGCAACATGTTGGCGACCATGTTGCGATGGGTCAGCATCGCGCCCTTGGCGACGCCGGTGGTGCCGCCGGTGTACTGCAGGAAGGCGATGTCCTCAGGACCAATCTCGGTCTTCGGCAGGCTGCCTTCGGCGCCAGAGCCCAGCACTTCGGTGAAGCGGCGGTGGCCAGGCAGATTGAAAGCGGGGATGTCCT
>JAUIFV010000173.1 GCA_030430155.1 Gammaproteobacteria bacterium | reverse complement strand
GCTGCTAGCGGCCGGTGGCCGGCTGACGGTCTGGGTTTGCAGTACCGACAGCGCATTGATCAGATCATTGGTGGCAAAGGCCGGGCCATTGCTCATCGGCTGCCCGGAGCTGGCGTAATACTGCTGGCGCCGGTCGGCGAGCAAACCGCGCAGGGTATTGAGGATCTCGATCTGCAGGCTGGAGTCGCCACCGTAGCCGGGCACCGCGGGATAGCTCGGCGCCTGCCCGTAGCCCGCACCCGGTTGGCCCATTGGGCCCTGCTGTGCGGCTGCCGCCTCGGCCTCCGCCGCTTCGTTGTCGATCGCACCCTGACTGTAGCCCGCCGGCAGCGGCGCACCAGTACCCGGACGCTTGGTTGCGGGGATCTGATGCTTGAGCTGCGGCAGCACCCCCGCTTCGATCAGCTTAAGGCTGATCTCGTCGTAGAGCGGGTCGAGCGCGGCGCAAACGTATTTGTCGAACAGCTTCAGGATCAGCAGCTTGACCTGGATCTGCGCGTCGACCTCATTCAGGGTGACTTGGAAGGACTCACAGATTGCTCGCGGCGCTAGCGGGTTGTTGTCTGATTCGATCTTGCTGCCGCCGACCAGCACCGACAGGCGCTGTTCCAGGGCGAACAGCGCCCGGGCGCAGCGGTTGTCCGCCTTGCCTACCATCGCCGAGACCGCCAGATCCTCCTCCAGCGCCTCCTCCTCGACCAGCGACAGCCCGTCTTTGGATGCGCTGTTGCCTTCTTTGCTCTTGCTGTTGTCGCCGGCGCCAGAAGTGAAGGCATTGAAGCGTTCGCCCAATCCCTCCTGGAACAACCGTTCCATCAACGGCCGCTTGCGTCTGACCTCGCGCATGCCGTCGAACAAATTGGTTTGCGCGGTGGTGTTCTCGGCCTTTTCGGCCATGTCGAACAGCGCGTCGTCGACTTTGTCAAAGAGTGTAGAAACCGCTTCTCCGAGCGCCTTTTGGGTCAGTCTGCGGCAGCTGCGGACGAGTTCGCCACCGCGCTCGCTGGCGCCCACTGAAGCGCCTGCGCCGCCTTGGCGCGTATGCAAATCAACGACCTTGTTCGGTGGGTCATTGGTTGGGCGGCTCATTTCAATCCCTTTGGCGGCGTGCTTTCGAACGCAGTCCCTTCTAAGAATAGCCGAGGGCGAGGTTCAAAAAAGGCGAGCGCGATCACGTTTTACACTCTGTCGGCGCCCGCGCGCAGTATCGCACGCGGCGTCAGCGCCATGGTTGCCTGGCTCAAGTGGGAAACTGATCGAATTGCAGCGTAGCGATCGCCTCTTCGGCGAGCATTACTGGAATGTCGTCATCGATGCGGTAGATCAGTTTTCCGTCGGTGGTGATCAATCCAGCCGACAGCGCGACCTCGACCTGCTTGCCGTCCACATTGAGCACCTTGCCGGCACCGATTGCCTCGTTCAGCTGTTTCAGCGCGGAATCCTCGAGGATTCGGACCGGAACCTTGGAGGTCGGGCAGCAAAGGATTTCCAACAGGCGCGGATCGATACTCATGATTGGGCTAGCTTCCTTCGATAGTGCCATGCGCAAGACGTATGCGAGCGCTAAAATAGCGGTTTTGCCAAGGAGAGACCATGGACCAGCGGCAGACCAGCACGCAGGGCCCGCTTGTGGGCGTGGTCATGGGTTCGAGCTCGGACTGGGAAACCATGCAGCATAGCGTGGCCATCCTGTCCGAGTTCGCCGTTCCCCATGAGGTACGTGTGGTCTCCGCCCATCGGACCCCGGATCTGCTGATCGGCTACGCTGCCAAAGCAGCTCAGCGCGGATTGCAGGTGATCATTGCCGGTGCCGGCGGTGCCGCCCATCTTCCCGGTATGTTGGCGGCCAAGACCAGGCTGCCGGTACTCGGCGTACCGGTGCGCTCAAAGGCGCTTGCGGGAATGGATTCGCTGCTCTCCATTGTGCAGATGCCGGCCGGGATTCCGGTACCGACCTTGGCCATCGGTGTGGCCGGAGCGACCAATGCGGCGCTTAGCGCGATTGCCATTCTGGCCCTGGCCGATGCGGATCTGGCCGAACAGCTTGAGCACTGGCGGAAGCGGCAGACCGAACGCGTGTTGGCCAAGCCGGATCCGGCCGGATGAAGCGTATCGGGATCGTAGGCGGCGGTCAGCTGGCGCGGATGCTGGCACTGGCGGGGCGCCGACTGGGGGTCGCCTGCGAGGTACTAGACCCGGCCGAGCAACCCTGCGCGGCCTCGGTGGCGCGGCACCTGCGCGGCGACTTCGATGATCTGCAGGCGTTGGACCGTCTGGTCGCCGACTGCTCAGTGGCCACCTTCGATTTCGAGAATGTGGCTGTGGCGCCGCTAGCCCATCTGGCGCAGCGGATGCCGGTGCGGCCGCCGCCCAAGGCCCTGGCGGTGGCGCAGGATCGGTTGGAGGAGAAGCGGTTCATCGCCGAGTTGGGCATCCCGGTTGCGCCGTTCCGGTCGGTGGACACGCTGCACGACCTGCGTGCGGCAGTGGATGAGCTAGGCGGACCTTGCCTGATCAAGACGCGGCGTTTTGGCTACGACGGCAAGGGGCAATGGAAGCTGCGCGATAGCTCCGATTGTGAGTCTGTATGGGCCGCGTTGGCGGGCACGCCGGCCATAGCCGAAGCCTGGGTGCCCTATCAGCGCGAGCTGAGCCTGATCGTGGTGCGCGATGCGCAGGCTGATCACCGCCTTTATCCGTTGACCGAGAATCACCACGTAGACGGCATCCTCGCGCACAGTCTGGCGCCAGCGACGGCCGATGCAGCGTTGGCTGCGGAGGCAAAACGATTGGCCTTCGCCCTGGTCGATGCGCTGGATTACGTTGGCGTGCTGGCCATCGAGCTATTCGAAGTCGACGGGCACCTGATGGTCAACGAGATTGCACCACGAGTGCACAACAGCGGCCATTGGAGCATTGAGGGCGCCCACTGCAGTCAGTTTGAGAATCACCTGCGCGCGGTAACCGATTTGCCGCTAGGCGACGCCGAAGCTCGCGGCTGTTCATTGATGCTCAACGTGATCGGGCAATGGCCTGATCGGCAGGCACTATTGGCCTGTCCTGGAGTTAATATCCACGACTACGAAAAGGCACCGCGTCCGGGGCGCAAAATTGGCCATCTGACCGTTTGCGCAGATCATCCCAATGAGCTCGGTGAGCGCGCTCAGAGGCTGTTTGTTGCGGCTGGAAAGAGCGCACTATGGCCCGCGCTGCGGGAGCGCATCGCCGCCATCTCGGTGCAGCGCTGAATATGCATGCAACCGCCGTCGGCAGCGACGGCGGTTGCGCTAGGGACTCCCTGAACAATGCACGTGGCCGCGACGGCACCTGAGAAGTTCGCCAGTAAGGCGGGCGTCGCAGGTCATAGCCTGCGCTCTGGGCAAGACGTCCAACGCAGCTGGCGGGCCCCCTTCTCAGCAAGAGATGGAGGCGCCGTCCCGTAGGTTCTGGAGGCCCAGCGCCTGCTGCGGCGTTGCAGCCCTCGGACATAGAATGACTATGCCTCTCGGGACTGCGCCCCCGCTTGTTGGTAACGGGGGCAGACGATTTGGACTCGCAACGCGGCTCGCGTGCATTGTTCAGGGAGTCCCTAGGCAATCAGCGCAGCTGGGATGCAGCGAAATCCCAGTTGACCAAATTCCAGAAGGCTTCCAGATACTTCGGCCGCGCGTTGCGGTAATCGATGTAATAGGCGTGTTCCCAAACGTCGCAAGTCAGCAGCGGGGTGTCGTCGCCGGTGATTGGAGTGCCGGCATTGGACGTACTGGTCAGTGCCAGTGAGCCATCGGGACGCTGCACCAGCCAGCCCCAGCCGGAGCCGAAAGTGGTAATCGAGGTCTTGCTGAACTGCTCCTTGAAGGCTTCGATGCTGCCGAACTGCTTGACGATCAGATCAGCCAGCTTGCCGCTGGGATCACCGCCACCGTTGGGGCTCAGGCAGTTCCAGTAGAAGGTGTGATTCCAAATTTGTGCAGCATTGTTGAACATGCCACCGGAACTCGAGCGCACGATCTCCTCAAGCGACTTGCCGTCGTCCTCGGTGTCCTTGATCATCGCGTTGAGGTTGGTGACGTAAGTCTGGTGGTGCTTGCCGTAGTGGAAGTCCAGCGTCTCGGCGGAAATATGCGGCGCCAGGGCGTCACGGGCATAGGGTAGGGCGGGCAGTTCCACGGCCATTGGTGATTCCTTTGGTTAAAGAGCAAGGCCCACGATTTTAGCAGCGCCGCGAAAAGCGCGTGCGACGACGGCGTCAAGCCGACGTGTCCCGCTGCTGCGAAACACGTCGGCGTTGCACCGGACTAGAACTCGAAGCGTGCGCCCAGATTCAGCGTATTGCGATCAAAGTCCTCATAGCCGAAGACGGTGCGGTAGTTCACGTAGGCCTGTACGCCGTTGGCGCCGATGAACACAAAGCCCAAGCCCAGCGCGCCGTAGTTGCTGTCGGTCTCCGGGCTGATGAAGCGGAAGCTCTGAGTGCCGCCCGCATTGGCGAAGCGCCCGGTCACGGCGAGGTCGTCGCCGCGATTTTCGAAGTTCCAGGACAGGCTCAGCTGCGGCGTGACTACCCCTCGGCTTAGCGAATAGGCGCGCGACAGCTGCAGTCCGGCCGAGGCCACCAGGGCGTCGACGCTGGTACTGTCATAGGTCAGCGCGAACGAGCCCGCACCGCGTTCGGTGAAGCCGTCCACATCGCTGTCGGTGTAGCGTATCGACGCGTTGGGGGTGAAATTCCAAGCCCCGCGGTTGATGTGGAAGCCTGCACCCAGGGCAAAGCTGAACTGATCGGCGTCGGCGCTGCCGCGCGCGACCAGGTCTGTGGTTTGGCCGTTGAGAGTGAAGCGCACCCGCCGCGACTGATCCATTTCCACGCGACCGAAGCTGATCCGGCCGTCGATGTAGAAGCTTTCCTTCGGGTACCACGAGCCATAGCCGGTCAGGGTGTAGCCGGTGGTGTCCAGTGAGCTGTCGCCGGTGATGTCGGAATCGAAACTGGCGTAGCCCAGCGCGGCACCGACCACCAGCGAGGGTGAGAAGCGGTAGTCCACACCCGCGGTGAGACCGCGCGATTCGAAGTCGACGCCGACCTGTCCGCTGGTGCCGTCAAAGCTCTGGTCACCACTGCTGATGGTGCCGTTGACGAAGAAGCCCCAAGGCGATGAGAACAAGCCGCCGGCATCGTCGGCCTGGCGCTCCTCGCCGCCGAGCATCTGCGACAGCTGATCGAAGCCCAGAGAACCGGTACGGGTGGACAGATTCAGGCCGGCGCTGCTGAAGCCACCACCGGCGCCGCGCAATTCGGCCAGGCGTGCATCGACATTGAAGAACTGAGCGAAGGAAATCTCGCGCAGCACGGTCGCCTGTGCCGTGTTCTCCTCGGGCGCCAGCGCGGCCAAGGCCTCGCGCACCTCTTCTGGCGGTGCCTGCAGCAGCTGATCACAGAAAGCGACAAAGTCGCCACTGGGATTGGCGCATTGTTCGGCAGTTGGCGGCACCGCGGGCCCGGCGATCGGGTCATTGATAGCGGCGTCATCGAGCTGGTCGCGAATCTGCTCTTCGTTCAGCGCGTCCACCGCGGTGGTCTCGGTGGCATTGTTGTTTTGCGCGTTGGGATCGCCCTGCGAGGTGGTCACCGCGGCGCTTGCGCTCAGCGTGTCAGGCGCGTCCAGCGGCACCTGCACGGTGAAGCTGGCTTCCAGCACGCTGCTGGCAAACAGCGGCGCGCTCAGCGCGCAGGTCTGCATGGTGGCTCCGGCCGGGGTACAGCTGAGTCCCGGAGTGGACTGCGCGGAAACGCTCAGCGAGGGATCCAGATTGATGGTGACGGTGGCCTGTTCGGCCGGTGCCGGCCCTTCGTTGATCAGGCGCAGGCGATAGTCGAAAGTGCCACCACGCTGCACCGGGTCGACGCTGTCGCTCAATTCCACGCCGAGATCGGCGCCGGCTGAGATGACAGGCAGTTCCACCTGGGCCAGATTGTTACCCAGCTGCGGATCGGCTGTGGGCGAGGAGACCTCCACGCTCAGAGAACCGCTGCCGGTGGCACCCACGGGCGCAGTCACCGCGACGCCGATGCCCAATGGGCCGCCCGGCGCGACGGCGTTGAGCGCACAGGTGAAGCTGTTGCCGCTGACCGCGCAGGGCTGCGACTGGAATATGGCGCTGGTCAGAGTGGTAACGCCGCTGACCGTGCCCTGAACTTGGACCGACTGGGCGGTGTCCGGGCCGTCATTGAAGACCAGCACATTGACCGCGCGAGAAACGTTGCCAGGCTGTATGGAACCGGCGAAATCGGCCTGTATACGCAAATCTGCGACCGCAACCTCGCCAGCGACGGTGGTTTGTTCGCTGGCATCGTTGTCTTGCGGCCGGATGTCGCTCTCCAGGCTGCGCACATTGGCGCGGTTGGTGATGGTTCCGACGCTGGTCGGTGCAAGTACGTCAAAGGTTAGGGTGCTGGACTGACCGCCGCCTAGTGAAATCAATAGCGAACAGACGTTGAGTGCCGAGCAGCTCCAGTTGGTGCCGCGCGCGTCTACCACCACCATGCCCTCGGGGAAGGTCTCGGTAATAGTGACCCCGGTGGCCTGCAGCGTGCCGAGATTGGTTACCGTCAGGTCATAGCTGAATGGCGCGCCTGGGGCGACCGTGTCAACGCTCCCGGTCTTGGTCAGCACCAGATCGACAAAGGGCGCCTGCACCTCATCAATCTGGGTCAATGCGGTGTCGTTCAGCGCAATGGGTACGCCAGACGCGGTCAGCTGGGCCTGATTCAGATAGTCGCCGGGCTCGCTGGCCTGGACCGTGATCAATACCTGCGACTGCTGACCTGAGCCGAGCACATCGCGGCTGCAGTTGACGCTGGTCGGCGTGCTGGTGCAGAACCAGTCGCCCTGATCGACGCTGACCAGGGTCATTCCAGGTGGCAGCTGGTCGGACAGGTTGAGCTGGGTTGCCGGCGGTTCACCGACATTGCTAACAGTCAGCGTATAGAGAATGTCTTCGTCGACGTTGGCGGTTCCCGGCGCACTCTTGTTCAGACTCAGCTGCACCGGCGGCTCGTCTTCGGCAACCACCGGCACGCTGTCGCTACCGCTGTTGTTGTTGGTGATGTCGTCGCCGAACAGCATCCCGTCCAGGGTCACCGTTCCGGGCGAGCTGGGCGCGCGCACGCTGAATGCCACCGGCGGCGTGGTGTCCCCATCGCTCAGGCTGCCGAGGAAGAAGCAGGTGCCGTTGCTGCAGCTCCAGTTGGTGCCGCTGGGCGTGCCGATCAGCTGGGGCGCTGAAGGGGTACCGCTGAGCTGATAATCAAACTCCAGTCCGCTGGAGGTGCCGTCGGGTCGCTTGCCACCGCCGCCACCGTCGCCGCTCTGGGTGACCGCGACCTGGAACTCGATGGTGCTGCCGGTCAGTGCCGGCGAGGGCGAACCGACAAAGGTGGTGAACCGGTAGTCCAGCGG
The DNA here is from genome assembly GCA_030430155.1 of Gammaproteobacteria bacterium. Lineage (GTDB taxonomy): Bacteria > Pseudomonadota > Gammaproteobacteria > Xanthomonadales > SZUA-5 > SZUA-5. Next base: position 3,245 of record JAUIFV010000173.1, on the reverse strand, counting down.
CGCGGCGTTGGGATTGACCGTCAGCGTTGCTGAACCCGCATTGTTGTTGTTGTTGGCGTCATCCTCCAACAGCACGTCCAGGGTCATGCTGCCGGGGCCGCTGGGCGGCGCGACGACGTCGAAGACCAGCGGCGGCGTGGGCGTGTTGAAGGGCAGCGTTGAGGTATAGGTGCACATGCCCGCCTGGCAGCTCCATCCCGTGCCGCTGGGCAAGCCGACGATTACCGCACCGCTGGGAGTGGAACTCAACGCATAGCTCAGCGTGGGCTGCGGCAGTCCCGCGAGGTTCTCCGTGCCCAACGGTATGCCGAAGCGCTCAACGGTGACCTCGAAGTTGCCGCTGGCACTCGGGTCGATGAAGTCGGGCGAACCGCTGATGGAGCTGATCAGGAAGTCGTCGCTGGGCGGGCCGTTGACGCTGATGGTTGCGGTTCCGCTGTTGTTGCCGCTATTGGCATCCGGGCTCAGGTTCAGATCCAGGGTCATGCTGCCCGGCCCGCTGGGCGGTGCCTGCACGTTGAAGACCAGCGGCGGCGAGGGCGTGTTGGTCGGCAGGAAGCCGACGAAAGTGCAGCTGCTGCTGCCGCAGTTCCAATCGGTCCCCGACGGCTGGCCAATAATTGTCGCCCCGCCAGGCGTGGAACTGAGGCTGAAATCGACCACCGGAGTGCTGCTCGGGCCGCGCCCGAGGTCGAGGCGAGTGATTCTGGCCTCGAAGGTGCCGGTGGCGCCGGCGTCAATGGGATTGGGGGTGCCGATGACGCTGTCGAAGGCAAAGTCCTCGGAGTCGATGACCGTGACCACCCGCTGCCCGGCGTTGTTGGCCGGCGATCCGTCGCTGGTGATCAAAGCGTCCAGAGTCATCGTTCCCGGAGAGCCAGCAAAGGTCTGGAAGGTCAATGGGTTGCTGACACCGCCGGGGGAGATTGCCAACACGTAGTCGCAGGTGCTGGTGTTGCAGTTCCAGCCGGTGCCGGTGGGTGGTCCATCGAGAATGGCGCCTCCGGGACTGCTGCTGAGGCTGAAGTCCATGCTGAAGGAAAAGCCGCGCTCGGCGCCGTTGGCGCCGTCGTCCAGTCCGGCCAGCAGGGTAAAGGTGACTTGCTGACCGGGGTTGGCCGGGTCCGGCGTGGCGTCGATGCTGCTGATGAAGAAGTCTTCGCCCTGGAAGGGGTCGACCTGCACCTGTTCAGAGGCGCTGTTGTTTGACGGATTATTGTCAAAGACGAAATTGGCATTGACCACTGCCTGGGTGGTCAGATCGATGGTGCCGGGAGTGGCGGTTCCCGGTGCGGTGCCGAGCAGCGTCAGGTCCATGGTGGTCTGCCCCGGAAACAGGGCCACCTGGTAGGTGCAGGTGTTTGTGCTGCAGTTCCAGTTGGTTCCCGAAGAGAGCAAAAACACGCCCGGTGGGTTGCTGGTCGCATTGAAGTTGATGGAAAGGTCACCTGCAGGAACCTCGTCCTGACCGGTCAGGTGATCTACACGGACGATCCAGGTCACGTTGCCCCCGGCTGGAACCGGGTTCGGCGAGCCCGGACCGAGGTCTATCGCCACATCGACCGGCTGTGCGCCCCTCGGTGCCGCTTGGGCGGCAAAAGGCAGCAATGCGGCGCAGGCCAGAGCGACCAACAGGTACAGCTTCGGGGTCCGGCTAGTTATCCACATCACATTGCTCCAAAAACTTGATTAAATCCAACAGCGAGTGTGCCCCCACAGCGGTCTGCGAACAACCGCGCGGCGCTCAATCAGGCCAGGCGATTGCCGACCTGCAACGGGTTACCTGCCTGCCACTGCGGCAACCAGGCCGGCGCCCCAGGGGGGGTGATGACGATGATGGTCGATCCCATATGGAAGCGGCCCAGTTCGTCGCCGCGGGCCAATTCCACCGCCGGGTCATAGCTGCGTCGAGCGATGGTGTTGCCGTAGGGCGGAACGAACCACCCGCCCCAGGGAGTCTCGATCCCAGACACCAGCAGCGCGCCCACCATGACCAGCGCGGCCGGACCGAATTCGGTATCCAGCAGACACACCAGGCGCTCGTTGCGGGCAAACAGATTTGGAATTCCTTCCACTGCGAAAGGCGCCACGCTGAACAACCGGCCGGGTACGTGTATGGCGCTATGCAGCTTGCCGGCGAACGGCATGTGCAGGCGGTGATAGTCCTTGGGCGATAGGTACAAGGTGGCGAAATGGCCACCCTCCAGCGCCTTGGCCGCAGCGGTGTCGACCAGCAGATCGCTGAGCCTGTAGCTCATTCCCTTGGCCTGCAGCAGGCGGTCCTGGTCGAGCTGGCCGATCTCCGAAATGGCGCCGTCGCAGGGGCTGATCAACGCCTCCGGCGGGGCGTCGTATTGGCGCGCGCCGGGCTTGAGTGCCCGAGTGAAGAAGGCATCGAAGTGCTCGAAGTCGTCGATGTTGCTGATTGCCGACTCGGCCATGTTGACGCCGTAACGGCGCACGATGTGGCGGATCAGCGCGTTTTTGAAGATGGCAAAGCGCCAGCGGGTGACGCCGCGCACGATCCAGGACAGCAGTCGATGAGGCAGTGCGTACTGCAGGGCCAGCGACAGGTCCACAGACACGCTCACGATCCTCCCTCGCTGAGTACCGGTTTCAGGTCGGCGACGATCTGCGCCGCGGTGTGCGGTGGACGCAGCATCCCCACCATCTGCAGTTCGGGATTGAACACCAGTATCGAGGTGCTGTGGTCGACGCTGTAGCCGCCATTGTCATCGGCAACCTGCTCGTAGACCACGCCCAGCGAGCGGGTCCACGGCAGCATGATGGAATGATCGGCGGTGGCGGCGTGAAACTCTGGATTGAAGAAGTGCACATAGCGCTGCAGCACTTCGGGCTTGTCACGCTCGGGGTCGACCGACACGAACAGCACCTGCGGCTGTTGAGTGATCGGTAGCTCAGACCACGCATGGGCGGCGCTCTTGAGCATCGCCAGAGCGGTGGGGCAGGCGTCAGGGCAATGGGTGAAGCCGAAAAAGACCAGCGTCCAGCGGCCTTTGAGCTGTTCCATCGGGAAAGCCTGGCCGTCGCCGCCGATCAGTTCCACCAGCTGTATCTGCTTGGGTTGCGGATAGCGCAGGAACTGACCAGAGGCGGAGATGGGCGCCAGCTGCGCCCCTTCACCCTCGGCGGGTGCCCAGTAGCGCTGGCCCAGATAGGCGCCCAGGCCGGCTGCGGCGGCGACTACAAGTATCACCCAGATGGGCAGGCTGGCGGTGTTCTTG
>JAUIFV010000172.1 GCA_030430155.1 Gammaproteobacteria bacterium | reverse complement strand
TATTGCCGGGCACCTGCATCAGCTGCAGATAATCGACCACGATCAGCCCCAGCCCGTGCTCGCGTTTGAGTCGGCGCGCCTTGCCGTGCATCTCCGCCGGGCTCAGCGCCGGCGTGTCGTCGACGAACAGCTTGGCCTGGCTGATCATCTTCAGGTGGTCGGCCAGTCGGGTCCACTCGGTGTCGTCCAGATTGCCTGAGCGCAACCGACCCTGGTCGATGCGGCACAGGCTGGAGAGCACGCGCATGGTCAGCTGGATGCTGCTCATTTCCATGCTGAACACCGCCACCGGCTGCCCGGAGCGGATTGATGCGTATTCGGCGATGTTCATCGAAAACGCGGTCTTGCCCATCGACGGGCGTGCGGCGACGATCACCAGATCGCCTGGGTGCAGGCCGCTGGTCATCTTGTCGAAATCGGAAAAGCCGGTGGACAGTCCAGTGACGTCCTGCGGGTTGTTGAAGCGCTGCTCGATGGTGCGATAGGCCTCGCCGAGCATCTCGCGCATGCTCTGAAAGCCGCCGGCGCTGCGTTCGCCCTGCTGGGAGATGCGGAACACCTGCTCTTCGGCCAGATTCAGCAGTTCCCGCGTGGAACGTCCCTCCGGACGGTAGATCTGATCGATGATCGAGGTGCCGGCATCGAGCAGCTGACGCAGGATGGCCTTGTCGCGAATGAGGTCGGCGTGGGCGACGATGCCGGTCGCGCCTGGGGTGTTGTCGGCCAGTTCGACCAGATAGGGCAGGCCGCCGGCATCCTCCAGCCAGTGCTGCCTATCCAGGTGTTCGGCCACCGAGATGGGGTCAGCCGGCTTGGCCTTTTCCTTCAGCTCGGCGATGGCGCGAAAGATCAGCTGATGCTCACGGCGGTGAAAATCCTCCGCCCGCACCCGCCCGGTGATGCGGTCATAGGCCTCATCAACCAGCATCATGCCGCCGATCAGGGATTGCTCGGCCTCGACCGAGAAGGGCATTGCCTTCAGATGCGCCGGTGGCTCATCGACTCTGGGTTTGGGCTGGGAGGACAAGGCGGATCGCTGTGCGTGGGTGGGGGCGAGAGTTTACGCTGCCGGGCCTGCGCAGCGAAGGCCGGAGCGAGTGCAGGTGCCCAAAAAAATCGGGGCGCACCAGCTTCCCGGTGCGCCCCGACGGTGTTGCTATGCCGCTAGCCCGATATTCACGAGTACACCCGTGATTGAGGGCTAAGGCTTACTCGGCGACGACGTGGACCTTGACCTGGGTCTGCACATCGGCGTGCAGACGCACGTCGATCTCGAACTCGCCGATGCGCCGGATCGGACCTTCGCCCATCACCACTTCGCTCTTCTCCAGCGGCACGCCGGCAGCGGTGAAGGCTTCGGCGATATCGGCCGGGCCGACCGAACCGTAGAGCTTGCCTTCGGTACTGGCGTTGGCGGCGATGGTGACCTCGGCGGTCTCCAGCTGGGCGCGACGGGCGTCAGCGGCAGAGAGGGACTGACGGGCCTTCTCTTCGTACTCGGCGCGGCGCGCTTCGAAGGTTTCGATGTTGGCCTTGGTCGCCGGTACGGCCTTGCCGTAAGGGACCAGATAGTTGCGGCCGTAGCCCGCCTTGACCTTCACCCGGTCGCCCAGGTTACCCAGTTTGTTGACCTTCTGGATCAGGATCAGTTCCATTTTCGATCCTCCTTGGCTTAGCCGTGATTGTCGGTGTAGGGCAGCAGCGCGAGGAAACGAGCGCGCTTGATCGCCGTGGCCAGCTGACGCTGGTAGCGAGCCTTGGTACCGGTGATGCGGCTGGGCACGATCTTGCCCGACTCGCTGACGTACTGCTTGAGGGTGTTGAGATCCTTGTAATCGATCTCGGTGATGCCCTCAGCGGTGAATTTGCAGAACTTCTTACGACGGAAGAAACGCGACATGGTCTAGTGCTCCTTGTGATCAGGCCGAAGCTTCTTCGGAAGAGGAATCGTCATCGCTGTCGCCGTCGTTATCATTGTTGCTACGCTCGGCGCGACGGCTGCCGCGATCATTGTCGTCATCATCGCGACGACGCGGCTTCTCGTCCTTGTTCTTCATGATCAAGGACATCTCGGTCTCGGCTTCCTTGGTGGCGATGATCAGGTGACGCAGCACCGCATCGTTGAAACGGAAGGCGCTCTGCAGCTCGCTCAGCGCATTCTGGTTCACTTCGATGTTCATCATCACGTAGTGCGCCTTGACCAGGCGCGCGATGGGGTAGGCCAACTGACGGCGGCCCCAGTCTTCCAGGCGGTGAATCTGTCCGCCATCGGTCTCGATCAGCGAGCGATAGCGCTCGATCATCGCCGGAACTTGCTCACTCTGGTCCGGGTGGACCAGAAACACCACTTCATAATGACGCATGTTTTTCCTCTCGGATAAAAGCTTCCCGCTGGCGCGGTGAAGCGAGGTGACGTCAGGGGTTGGGCCTGACATGACTCACCAATATAGCGTGGCGGGACGGCTTGAGCAAGAGATCTCGTTTTAGGGCTCAGGGCCAGAGGGCACAGGGCCCAGGGTTCGCTGCGGCTGGGCCCTGTGCCCTCTGGCCCTGGGCCCTACGCTCTCGTTTGCCCCCACATCTCACACTCATGATCCTCATACGGCGGTGGCATCTGGCAGGGGCCGATGACCGATGAGCCCAGGCGTTTGGCTACGGCCGCCGAGGCGTGGTTGTCCAGGTCGATGATGTGGATGACCCGTTCCCAGCCCAACTCTTCGAAGGCGTAGCGGATCGCCGCGGCGCCGGCTTCGGTGGCATAGCCCTTGCCCCAGGCGTCGCGGTGCAGGGTCCAACCCACTTCGGGCGCGGGCCAGTCGGCCGGGCACCAGGGGCCGCATTGGCCGACCCAAAGGCCGGTTTCCTTTTCGATCAGCGAGAACATGGCGACACCGGTCAGCGACCAGGCGCCAGCCTGGGTCATGAACGCGCGCCAGGCTTCGCTGCGACTCTTGGTGCCGCCGATGTATCGACAGGTTTCCTCATCGGCCATCAGGTCCACGTAGCGCGGAAAGTCTTCCATCTGCGGTGGCCGCATGATCAATCGGTCGGTGCGCAGTTCAACCATGGCGTGGCTCCCAGGCAAGGCAGCGCGCAGCATAGCGGAGGAGTCCAATGCTTGTTCAGCCCTCAGCCCTCAGCCCTCAGCCCTCGCTTGCGGTAGTCTGCCCCAACCCCTACCGACTGATGACCATGCGCAGATTCATTGCCTTCCTTGCCGTAGCGCTTTCTGCCGGCGCACCCGCCCAGTCGCCGCCATCCATCGCCTCGCTCCCCCAAGCGCGGGCCAATGTCGCCGTCGCCGCGGGCGGGTCACCGTGGCAGCTGGTGGCCATGTACGGCCTGGGTGCAGGCACCGATCACGCCGCGACCGCGTCCGACGGCTGGCGCTGGGATAGCCGCAGCGGCCGTTGGCGATCGCTGCCGGCGCCAGCGCAGATCGGTTCCGGACGACTGGCGGCATCGGCGCTGTGGTTGGACGATCGCTTCTGGCTGATCGGCGGCTACACGGTGGCGGCCGACGGCAGCGAACGTTCCACCCCGGAGGTCTACAGTCTGGATACGGGCAGCGACCGCTGGCTGCTGCATACGCAGATGCGAACGCCGGTGGACGACAGCGTGGCGCTGGCCTTCGCCGATCGCTGGATGCTGCTGATCAGCGGCTGGTACGACACCGGCAACGTTGACCTGGTGCAGATCTACGACACCCGGCTCAACCGCTGGTCGGTCAGCAGCCAGTGGCCAGGCCCGGCGGTGTTCGGCCACGCCGGCGGCATCGTTGACGACCAGCTGGTGGTTTGCGATGGCGTTGCGGTGGTGGGCGTGGTCGATGGCAAGCGGCAGTTCGCCTTGCGCAAGGGCTGTTGGCACGGACAGATCGTCGTCGAGGGGGAACCGGAAGCGGATAGCAGCAGCGTGGCCGCGATCACCTGGACGGCGTTGCCCGAGCATCCCTGCCCGGGAACCTACCGCGCTGCCGCCGTCGGCACGCGACGGCTGGGCGCTCGCGTGCTGTTCGCCGGCGGTGGCACCCGCGCCTACAACTTCGACGGCATCGGCTATGACGGCGACCCGGTGCAGCCCAGCGCCTGCGTGTTCAGCTACGACCTGACGCAGCGCCGCTGGCAGCGTCATGCGGACCTGGACGAAGCGCGAATGGATCTGCGAGGACTGATCGAAACCGAAGACGGCTTTGCGCTGGTCGGCGGTTTGAGCGCGCCCAAACAGCCCACCGGGGAGATCCTGCGCTTCCGATTGGCTCAGGGCGACTGACGGTCGAACACGTAACCGGCGTACTCGATGTGTTTGCCGCCGTCGTCCTCACGCAGCTGTAGTCGCTCCCCCAGCAGCGGGCCGACGCCGCTGACCACCAGGCGATCGTTGCCGAGCGCGTGCAGCAGCACCCGGGGTTTCAAGTCGAGAAAGAATGGCAGCTGATACTCGATGTACAGGTGCTGGTCCTCGTTGCCCAGCCGGACCGTTTCCAACTCCAGCAGTTCGCTGAGCAGATCCGGATTGCGCAGCCTGTAGTCGCCCAGCCAAGCGTCGCTCCAGCGCGGCGCCTTCTCGGCGCCGACCGCGCTGCCCACCAGCACCGTGTTGCCCCAGACGTGGGCCAGCAGCAGCGATTCGCCTTCCCAGCTGGCGCTGTGCAGCAGGGTCCGGCGCAGGATCGAAAAGCGCAGCGGAATCACCCCGAGCAATCGATAGCTGATCTGGTACCAGCCGTCTTCGCGCGCTCTGGCGCGGAAGGCCTTGCCCAAGATCTCGAAATCGAAGCCGTCATCGCTGAACTCCTCAATCCTCAGACGACCGATCGGGGTGGCATAGCGCTGCGCCCACGGCGCCGGGCCGACCTCGGCGGGCAAGGCCACGAAGTCGGGTAGAGGCGGGTCCTCCTCTCGGGCCGGCAGGCCCTTGCGGGCGCTGAGCACGGCGTCGAGCAGATCGCTGCCCAAATCGTCCAGATCGTCCTCATCGCCGCCGGTGGCGACCATGATGGTGGCGATCTGGTGCTCCACGGCGATGCGGATTTCAATGCGATAGCCGGGCGGTTGGCCAAAGGACAGGGCGACCAGTCCGACACCCTCGCGCTGGCTCTGGGCGAGGGTGAAGCTGAGGCCGCTGCGCCTATCGAAATCCAGCTTGGCGCCCGGCCCCGGCCGTATCAAGGTGTCGAAGTCGCTTTGCTGGAGGGCGCTGCCTGACAGGGAGTGCGGCTGCCCCGCTTGCGGAATTTTGGTCAATGGGGCGATCAGATCGATCAGCCCGTGCAGATTGGCGCGCAGGCCGAGGACCCGAGGCTCGCTGGCGGCCAGCGAATCCAAGGTCTTACCGTCGAGGTGGCCGCGCCCTTCGTCATCGGCAATCTGATAGCGAAACACGCTGGGCGCGCAGTGGGGCGCGCGCAGCCGGCCCAAATCGTCCAGTATGCGCTGCCGCAAGTCGCCGCCGGCGGCCGCTTCTATCGCATCAAAGGCGAGCCTGTAGCCGACCAGCGAGTAGCTTTCCAGCACCCCCGGTGCGCGAATCGGGTAGACCGGGCTGGGCGCGGGCCGAGGCTCGCTCTGGTTGACGTAGAGGTCGTGCAGCCGCCCGCCGTTGAGCCCGCCCTGATGCGCCAATAGTTGCCGCACGCTGGGCAGCGGCCACTCACTGCGCTGCAGTTCAGGCAGGTCGGACTGGATCGGTGCGTCCAGATCCAGCCGCCCCTCGCGCGCTAGGCGCAGCGCCTGCAGCGCGATCGGGATCTCGCTGAGTCGACCCAGCGGCACCACCGTCGCCGCGCTGAATGGCGTGTCGCCACGGCGTTGCGTGCTGCCGGCGGCGCTTTGCCAGCTCAGATGGCCCTGTTCGATCACCGCCACGGCAATGCCGGGGGCATCGCCACCACGAGTGATGCGCTTGATGCGGCGCGTAAACTTGCCGGCGATGGCGTCCAGGCCACCCGCCGCGGGCCCGGGAGCGGCGCGCAGCACGCTGCTTTCCGCTGCTGGGCAGACATCGCTGCTGGCACTGGCGACTGCGCTGGTCAGTGCCCCCAGCAGCGCGAGCAGGGCGCCTGCCGAGCGCGCAGACATTGGACGGAAGCCTGGCTGGCCTCTACCAGTGGCAATCACAGGCTGGCGTCCGCGGCGCAGCCCGAGACCGGCTGCGCGGCAATCCACTGTCCGATCTCCGGCACCAGCTGATCCAGGGCGGCCGCGTGGGCAGCGATCAGCGGGCGCACCTCGGCCGAAGTATTGATCATCGCGCTAAAGCGCTGGTCAGCGAGATTGCGGTTGGCCTTGGCGCAGAGTAGATGCAGATCCAGGGTGACCCGCACGGCGCGCTGATCCGGGTCGTAGGCGAAATCCTGCAGGGTGCCGAGCAGGCGCAGGTCTGCGGCAAAGCGCAGCGCCTGGCGATCCACGCTGGCCGCCGCGCCCACCTGACGCAGGCGTTCGGCCAATCCGGCGCGCACCAGCTCGGCGGGTCGAGCGATCCACCGCGCCTGGCTGATCCGCTGCACTTCGCCGTCGGCGCCGATGGCCAGCAGCCGATCGCTGTCCAGAGCCGGCGCCGGTATCAGCTCGTCGATGACCAGCTGGCGCCAGGGCGATTTCACCGTGCTCAGGTCGCTGGCCGGGCCGGGCAGGGTGTACAGCCGCGTGCTCTCCGGCTCAGGTAGCACCGAGTTCAAACAGCCCGCCAGTGCGGCGATCAGCAGGCCGAGGGTGATTGCCCGCACTGACGACGCCAAGGGCTTGTATCGCTTGATCACTGACCGTACTCCCGTGGTTGGTCACGCTGCAACAAGAAATCGGCCGGCCGCGCCTCCAGCGCCTCGACCAGGGCGCGCAGCGAGCGCAGCGTCTTGGCCAGTTCCTGAGCCGAGGCGGCTACCGGCACCAGACCTTCGCTGGCGAACTGATCGATGGCCGGGCCGTTGCGCTTGAGCAGCGCGTTGAGCTCGACGGTGGTTTGCTTCAGCTCGGCCATGCTCTGCCGAAAATCGCGCATGCTGGGATCGAAGTGGTTCTCCACGCTCTCGTCGACGCCGCCGACTACGGCCTGGGCGCGGTTGGCCAGGGCTTCGACCTCCTCCAGCGCGGCCTGCAGGCTGCGCACCGCGCTGTTGCCTGAATCGAGCAGCTGGGCGACGCCGGTATCGCCGTCGGCGAGCGCGCCGGTGGCCTGCTCGACGTTTTTCAGACTTTGCGCAATGCTGCTCAGATTGTCCTCGCCGAGCAGCTTGTTGACCCGTTCCATGGTTTCGTTGAAGCGGGTGAGCACATCCTTGCCGCCGGACATCAGCGCCGCCAGCGCGGATTGGTCGGCGATCAGCTGCGGCACCTCGGCGCCCGGCGGGATCTCCAGCGGCGGGCTGTCGGGCTGACCGCCGGCCAGGTCGATAATGGCCAGCCCGGTCAACCCGACGATGGTCAATGTGGCCTTGGTATCGCGATTGATCGGTGCGCCGCCGCTGACCCGGATCCGCGCCAGCACCTTGCGTGGGTCGTCTGCATCCAGGCTCAGGCGGCGCACTTCGCCGATCTGAATGCCGTTGAAGGTCACCGTGCCGCCGACGCTCAAGCCGGTCACCGCTTCGGAGAAGACCACGTCGTATTCGTCAAACTCCCGATCGCTGTGCATCTTCCCCAGCCAGAGTATGAACAGCAGCAGCAGCAGCACGCTGCCGAGGGTGAATGCGCCGATCAGTACATGGTGTGCGCGGGTTTCCATTCAGGCTTCCGTTGGTAGTGCGGGGGCGGCGCCGGAATTGCTCCCGGCGTGTGCGGCCGCGCGGCCGCGCGGTCCCAGAAAATACTGCTGCAGCCAGGGGTCGTCGTTCTGCTCCAGTTCGGCGATTGGCGCGGTAGCGATGATGCGCTTGGCGCTGACCACCGCGACCCGGTCGCAGACCGTATACAGCGTATCCAGATCGTGGGTGATGACGATCACGGTCAGCCCCAGCGAGCGCGACAGGGTCAGCAGCAGCTGATCGAACTCGGCGGCGGCGATCGGATCCAAACCGGCGGTGGGCTCATCGAAGAACAGGATCTGCGGATCCAGGGCCAGGGCCCGGGCCACTGCGGCGCGCTTGCGCATGCCGCCGGACAGCTCGGAGGGGAACTTGGCGCCGGCCTCGTAGGGCAGGGCGGCCAGCGCAATCTTCAGTCGCGCCAGGCGTTCGACGAACTCCTCCGGCAGTCCTCGATAGTGCTCGATCAGCGGCACCATCACGTTCTCCAGCACGGTGAGTGAGCTGAACAACGCGCCGTCCTGGAACATCACCCCCCAGCTGCGCTCCAGCCGCGCCCGTTCGCTCGGTTCGGTGCTCAACGCGTCCATGCCATCGACGTCGATGCTGCCGGCCGACGGCCGCAGTAATCCGATGATCGATTTCATCAGCACCGACTTGCCCGATCCGGAGCCGCCGATGATGCCGAGGATCTCGCCGCGACGGACGTCCAGGTCCAGATTCTCATGCACCACCTGCGGGCCAAAGGCGTTGCGCAGTCCGCGAATGCGGATGATCAGGTCCTCGCTCACAGCCCGATCTCCATGAAAAACACCGCGAACAGGGCGTCGACGAAGATCACCAGGAAGATGCCCTGAACCACCGCCGAGGTGGTGTGCTGGCCCACCGAAGCGGCGCTGCCCTGGACTTTGAGTCCCTCCAGACAGCCCACCACGGCGATCAGGAAGGCAAACACCGGGGCCTTGATCAAACCCACCCAGAGGTGACGCAGCTCGGTGGTTTCCTGCATCCGGGTCAGATACAGCCCCGGCGACAAATCCAGCTCGATGATGCCTACCAGGCCGCCGCCGAGCATCCCCGACAGGGTGGCCAGAAAGCTCAGCACCGGCATCATGATCAGCAGCGCCAGCATCCGGGGCAGCACTAGCAGCTCGATAGGGTCCAGACCCAGGGTACGTATGGCGTCGATTTCCTGACCGCTCTTCATCGCCCCGATCTCGGCGGTGAAGGCGCTGCCGGAGCGGCCGGCGACCAGGATCGCGGTCAGCAGTACGCCAAATTCGCGCAGGAACGAGAAGTTGACCAACTCGACGGTGAAGATGGAGGCGCCAAAGTCGGCCAGCACGATCGCGCCCAGGTAGGCCACCACCGCGCCGATCAGAAAGCTGAGCAGGCAGACGATCGGCACCGCATCCAGCCCGGTCTGCTCCATGTGGTGTACCGCCGCGGTCATCCGCAGTCGACGTCGCCCCAGCAGCACGCGCAGTCCGGTTTCCAGCACCGCGCCGAAGAAGCCCAGCAGCAGTCGCCCCTGCTGATAGGCCCGCGCCACCGCTGCGCCGGTGCGCTCGAACATGGTCAGCCAGCCGTGATCGCGGCGCTTTGGCGGCGACTTCTTTTGATGCAGGCGCTGGTTGACCAGCTTGAGCAGTTCCGCGTCGCCCGGCCGCATGCCGACCAACTCGGGCAGTTCGTCGGGTTTTCCGATCAGTTCCAGCAGCAGCATCGCGCCGGCGGTGTCCAATCCGACCAGCTGACTGGCCTCGATCTGGCGCACCGCCAGCCGCTGCGCTGATTCCCTCGGCAAAACACCGGGCGTGGACAAATCGTCCAGCTGCCAGCGCCCGCCGATCACGAGCATGCTCTGGCCTTGATCCTGGCGTTGCTCCCAGCGCGGCGGCTGCTTGGCGTCGTGGTCAGCCGTGCGCGATCGGGAAGATGGGGCGGCGAGCTCTGATGTCATCGACGGCAAGAGTGCGGGGACAATCCAGATTAACCTATGTTGGCAATGCTGCCGTGACGGTCAAGTCCGGCTTGGTCTTTGCGGCTGAAGAAGATCGGTGTGTAGAGGAATCAACAGAATGCAGCGTCAGCCCCTATGAGCGACAGGTCCAAACCGCCAGGCGACGATGAGCAGGTGATCGCCGCCGCGCTGGCCGCGCTGCGCCGCGGCGAGCTGGTCGCCATGCCCACCGAAACGGTGTACGGGCTGGCCGCCGATGCGCACAACTCCGCCGCAGTCGCTGCCGTCTACGCGCTGAAATCGCGGCCCACCGACCACCCGCTGATCGTCCATCTCGGCCAGCGGGACTGGCTGTCGCGCTATGCCGATCCGCTGCCGCCAGTGGCTCTGGAATTGGCCAACCGCTACTGGCCGGGGCCGTTGACGCTGGTGGTGCCGGCCAGTGACCAGGTCGATCGCGCGGTGACCGGTGGCGCTGACACCGTTGCGTTACGAATGCCCAACCATCCGCTGGCCTTGGCGCTGTTGCGCGGTCTGGGCCGTGGTCTGGTCGCGCCCAGTGCCAACCGCTACGGCTCCATCAGCCCGACCAGTGCCGCCGACGTGCGCGCCGAATTCGGTGACCAGGCGCCGCTGATCGTCGACGGTGGTCCATGCCAGACCGGCATCGAGAGCACCATCGTCGACTGCACGGTGGATCCACCGCGGCTGCTGCGCCCGGGTACGCTGCAGATAGCGGAGCTGAGCGCGCCGCTGCCCGATCATCTTGGACCGCGCGCGCCGGGTCGGGTGGATCGGCACTACGCGCCGCGGACGCCGGCCTACAGCGTGCCCACCGAGCGCTGGCAGGCGGTGCTGCGATCGCCGTCCGCGAGCAGCGCTCAGGCGCTGAGCTGGAGCCCGCTGCCGGCGGGCGTTGCCGGCATCTGTCTGGGTAACCAGCCCGAGCACTACGCCCGCGAGCTTTACCGTAGCCTGCGCGAACTTGATCAGGCCGGCGCCGAGTGCATTTTGGTGCAACAGGT
>JAUIFV010000171.1 GCA_030430155.1 Gammaproteobacteria bacterium | reverse complement strand
CTGCGTTGGACGTCTTGCCCAGAGCGCCCACTATGACCTGCGACGCCCGCCTTACTGGCGAACCCCCTTCTCAGCAAGACATGGAGGTGCCGTCGCGGCCACGTGCATTATTCAGGGAGTCCCTAGCGACGCAACAGCGCCAGCCAGCGCCACACGTTGAGGATACTCATCAGCGAAGCGGCCACGTAGGTGAAAGCGCAGGCCAATAGGATATGCCGGGCCGCGGACAGATCGGCGCCGCCCAGATAGCCCGATTTCAGCAGCGGCATGGCGCGCCTGAAGCTGGCATCCCACTCCACCGGCAGGGTGAATAGATGCACGAGCGCCGCCGAGCCGAAGGCCAGCGCGCCGCCCAGGAACAGCAGCAGTCCGGGCGTGGGCATCCGGGTCAGGATCACCAGCACCGGGATACCCAGCATCAACACGCTGCCGGCGCGCTCGGCAACCCGGGTAAAGCCCACCAGCTGACTGCGCAGGTGCAGCCCACCGACGCCCTGATGATCCTGGATCGCGTGCCCCACCTCATGCGCGGCGACGGTCACCGCGGTCAGCGAGCGCCCCTCGTAATATTCGGGTGATAGACGCACCGTCTTGCTGCTGGGGTCATAGTGATCGCCACTTTCGGTCTGCTCCAGTTTGACCTCGCTGAGGCCCTCCTCATCGAGCAAATGACGGGCGAAGTCGGCACCGCTGCCGCGGAAATCGTCACGATGGCCGGCGTGGCGCTTGAGCACCCAGCGCGTCCACAGGCCGGGCAGCAGACAGATCGCAAGTATCACGATGATCAATACGATGAACATGATTCAGCGACGAAAACGCTCAAGCATTCCTCGCCAACGCTCCGAGTAGTAGTCGGCGATCCAAAGGGTGCTGAACACCGTCGCCACGGCTGTTACCAGCCAACCGAAGCGAAAGAATGCCCACAAAGGGGTGACGACAGTGTCGCCCATGAACCCGCCCAGGCTGAGCCCTTTGGCGACGGCAAAGGCGATGACCGCCATCAGCACCACGATAAGGTAGCTCAGCATTCCCACGAACAGACAAAAAGCGAAGCGCTTGGGAAAGCGACGAATCGACTTCGACAACCGGTACGACCAAAGGAACGGAAAGGGGATCAACAGCGCACTGACGATCAGCGCAACGGCCATCATCATCGCAGTGGAGTACGACAAGATTTCGCTGTCTTCCATGGTAGTACTGCCGCCTCGCTCCCAGCGGCGATCCTCATGACGGCCGCAGCCCAATGCTAAGCTCAAAACGCGTAATCACGCGATAGCAAAGATCCAACTCCCAAGATCAAATAGTGAGCTGCCGGCTAGCTCAGCACAGGATCTGATTCACCGTAGGGGCTAATCTACGCCCCTCACAGCAATCCGAACGCCCATGGACCTTGCATTTCTTGCCGTTGGTGCGGCGCTTGGCTACCTCTGGTCGCGCCTGCGCGGCGCCCGCAACGAGCTGACACCGAGCAAGCCAGCCGAGTCCGCCGATCAGGGCAAGGCCGCGCCGGCTGCGACCGAGCAACCCACCCAGCCACCAGCCCAAGCGAAGAAGGCGGAGGCCGACAAGGCCAAAACCGAGGATCCGCGTCAGCGCCAGCGCAAGCTGCTCAAGGGCTTGGAAGAGCCATTCGACGACGCTGATCGAGGTGCCGATCTGGAGGCACATCCGCGCTTTGTAGAGCTGGTGGACCTGCTTGCGCAGGCGCCTTTCACTGCCGAAGAGCGCAGCCAGTGGGTGACCTCCCAGACCACCGCGCTGAGCTGTGCTGCGCTGGCGGCGATGAGCAAGAACGGCGAACAGGGATATGACGGCGTCGCGCGGACCAGCACCCGGATGGGCTTCATGGCCCTGCACTTCGCCCTCAAGCACCTCAGCACATGCCGGGACGGCGAGATCGCCGGCCTGCTGCTGCTGCGAGTGCGCGAATGGTGGACCGAGCACCCCGGCACCCGAGCCCAGCTGATCGCCTGGATGGACAGGCAGCACCAGGCCGGCGTGCAGCCGACTTTGGCGGCCACCGCCGACGCCGACTGGGAGCTGGAAGAGCGTCGCGGCACGCTGAGGATGATCAGCCATCCGCTCATCGACGCCTTCTTGCGCATGCTCGAAGGAGCCGACAAGGTGCGTCGTGGCGAGCTGGAGTTGGGACGGATAGGCCAGCCTCTGCCGGCGGAGGACGAACTGCCAATCGCCAGCATCACGGCAACCAAGGACGACGTGGATGCGCTGCTGGAAGTGCTCACCCGGGACGGCAACCCGTGCGCAGTGCTGGTCGGTGAGGAAGGTGCGGGCAAGACCACACTCGCGCATCAGGCACTGCGCCAGCTGATGGCACGCGGCTGGGAGGTGATCGTGGCCACCCCCGCGCAGCTGATGGCCGGGCAGTCCTACATCGGCGAGTTGGAGCAGCGCATCGAGAATCTGGTGCTCGGCCTGGCCAAAGAGCGCACCATCTGGTTCGTTCCTCACTGTCATCAGCTGCTGGAGACCGGCAGCCACAGCAGCAACCCCAGAGGCATACTGGATCTGCTGCTGCCGCACCTGGAGCGCGGCCAGATTCAGCTGCTCGGCGAAAGCACGCCGGCCGCCTGGGCCCGGGTACTGAGCAAGCGTCCGCGGCTGGAAGCGCTGCTGCAGTCGCTACGCGTGGAAGGCCTCAGCGATGCCGACGCGCTGGCGCTGGCGATCGACTGGGGCCAGCGCTGGCAGCACAAGCTCGACTTGGCTGTGCTGACCCCGGCCATCGCGGAGGAAGCGGCGCTGCTTAGCCGGCAGCAGTTCCCGGAGCGCGCTGAGCCCGGGCGCATCCTCAGTCTGCTCAAGGAAGCGCTGGCCAATGCGCTGCGTGAACAGCCCCCTGCGCTGCCCCTGAGCCGCGATCAGCTGCTCGCCGCGCTGGCCCGCGGCAGCGGACTGCCGCTGGAGGTGCTGGACGCGGCCAGACCGCTGAACGTACCGGCGTTGCGTGAGGAGTTCTGCCGCTCGGTGATCGGCCAGGAAGAAGCCGTGGACTGCTTGCTCGACCGCATCAGCATGCTCAAGGCCGGGCTGACCGACCCGCGGCGGCCGATCGGCGTGTTCCTGTTCGCCGGACCCACCGGCACCGGCAAGACCGAACTGGCCAAGACCCTGGCCCGCTATCTGTTCGGCGGCAGCGAGCGCATGCTGCGCATCGACATGAGCGAGTACCAGTCCGACGACGCCTACTGGCGGCTGATCGACGACGGCGCCCAGGGTCGTTCCAGCTCGCTGACCACCCGGATTCGACAAAACCCCTTCAGCGTGGTGCTGCTGGATGAGTTCGAGAAAGCCCATCCGCGGATCTGGGATCTGTTTCTACAGGTATTCGACGATGGCCGCCTGACCGATCGCAGCGGCAACACCGCCGATTTCCGCCACGCCATCATCCTGCTGACCTCCAATTTGGGCTCGACCATCAGCAGCGACGGCGGGATGGGCTTCGTCGCCCAGCGTGGCGGCTTCGATCGCGAGGCGGTGGAGCGCACCATCAAGCAGACCTTCCGCCCGGAGTTCATCAACCGCCTCGACCGCGTGGTGATCTTCAATCCGCTGACCCGCGCGCTGATGCGCGACATCCTGGAGAAGGAGCTGCGCGGAGTACTCAGCCGACGCGGCTTCCGCAGCCGCGACTGGGCGGTGGAATGGGAGCCTTCAGCCGTGGAATTCCTGCTCGACAAGGGCTTCACCACCGACCTGGGCGCACGACCGCTGCGCCGCGCCATCGATCAGCATCTGCTGGCGCCGCTGGCGCGGACCATGGTCGAACACCGCGCCCCGGACGGCGAGCAGTTCCTCTTCGTCCATGGCGACGGGGATGCGCTGCGGGTGCGCTTTGTGGATCCGGACGCGGATCAGCCCAAGCCCAGCTCTGATCAGGGCGAAGCCACCGCGCTGCGCGCGCTGGCCCTGGATCCGCGCTCCGATGACGCCGCGCTGGCCGCCCTGCAGCAGCGCCTGGCGCAGGTTCAGACGCAAATCGACAACGAGCACTGGCAGGATCTGAAGGAGAGCGCCGCGCAGGCCATGCAGGCCGCCGATTTCTGGCAGCGCGCCGAGCGCACCGCCGTGCTCGACCGACTCGAGCGCATCGACCGCATCGAGGCCGGACTGCGCTCGGCCGACTCGCTGCTGCAGCGACTGCAGCGCAGCGCCGGGCGGGGCGCGCTGGATCTGGTCCGCCGCGTGGCGCTGCTGATCCTGAGCATCGATGCTGCCATCGCCGCCCTGCTCGCCAATCAGCCCGAAGACGCGCTACTCGAGCTGCGCCCCGCCGATCCACGCAGCGCGGCCACGCTGGCCTGGCGCGATCAGCTGGAGCAGATGTATTTGAACTGGGCCAAGGGTCGCGGCTACCGCGTGCAGCGTCAGCGCGCTGACACCGACGAGGGCGTCATCACCCTGGCAATCAGCGGCTATGCCGCCCTGCAACGCCTGCGCGCCGAAGACGGCCTGCACCTGCTCGACGAGCGCGCCGACAACGGCGAACGCCGACAGAAGGTCCAGGTCCGCGTGCACGGTGACGCCGAGGATACGGCCGCAGACGACAGCACCCACGAAACCCGCGTCTGCCGACGCTACGAGGAAAAGCCCACCCCGCTGGTGCGCGACCATGTCCGCGGCTGGCGCAGCGGGCGCTGGGATCGGGTTATGGCCGGGGATTTTGATTTGCTTGGGGAGGGGGAGGCGTAGGATTCTGGAGGGCCCAGGGCTCAGGGCTTAGGGCCCAGAAAAGCAAGAGCGCGGCCAGCCTCGGATGTCTGGCCCAGGGCGCTGTTCGTAGGATGTGGTGAACGAAGTGAACCGCATCAAGGGTGGACCGTCGAACGGCAAAACGTCATTGATGCGGTTCGTTCCTCACCACATCCTACGTATAAAGCGTTGATTTATAAGATATTCAGCATGCGAATCGTTAGCCAGCGTAGGGTGGGCAAAGCACAGAATGCCCGCCTCTGAAATACCGAAAGGAGGTAATCACCCCGCCGAACTCCGCCGCACTGGGCCCTGGGCCCTATGCCCTGGGCTCTCAACCGGCAAGCTAACCGTCACCATCAATCCGCATGGCGCCCTGTTGCTGGCGCTGATCTGCCCACCCAACAGCCGAACCAGCTCCCGGCTGATCGCCAGCCCCAGCCCGCTCCCACCGCTGCCGCCCAACCGCTGGCGTGCGCCATCGGTGCGGTAGAAGCGTTCAAAGATGGACTCCAACTCGGACTCGGGCACGCCCGGGCCAGAGTCAATGACGCGGATGCAGGTGAACTGGTCACCTTGGTCGATCTGCACCTCGACCGTGGACTCCGGAGGCGAATGGGTGATCGCGTTGTGCAGCAAGTTGATCAGCACCTGACGCAGACGCCCGGCATCGGTGGTGATCGGCCGCAGCTCTGCCGCCGCTATCCTCACGCGCTGCTCTGCATCGCTGGCCGGCAAGGCCCGAACGGCGGCACCAACCAGCTCGGGCAATTCGGTCGGCGACCACTGCAGGTTCAGCTCACCCGCTTCGGCCAGACTGAGCATCTGCAGATCCTCCACCAGGCGCTGCAGTTGGAGCAGATCCTGATGCAGTTCATCGGCGGTCTGCGGCTCGAAAGGCAGCAGCCCGTCGCGCAGCGCCTCGATGCTGCAGCGCATGCCGGTAATCGGGGTGCGCAGCTCGTGGGCGATGTCGCTGACCATCTGTTTGCGCAGCTGTTGGTCGCGGGCCAACTGCGTGGACATTTGATTGAAGCGGCTGGCCATCTGCCCGACCTCGTCACTGCTGCGTACCGCCACCTGATGGCCATACTCGCCATCGCTGATGCGCTCGCTGGCCTCGGCGAGCTGTTGTAGCGGCCGGGTGATGCGCCTTCCGAACACGTAGGCGATGATCAAGGCTGCGCCGAGCAGGGTCGCCAACAGAACGATCAGGCTGGAACGGGTCTGCTGCAAGAAGCGCTGCTGCGGTGGGGTCAGCTCGCTCCCTGGCAGGGGGAATCGCAGCAATCGTCCGAGTTGTTGGTCGCCCGAGTAAACCAGCTCGGTCTGCTTGAGGTGCTCTGCCAGGGCGAAGCGGGTGCCGGCGCTTGCGTTGTCGAGTTCGACGCGCACCGTCTCGGCATCCACCTGCGCCTTGCGCAGACTGAACTGCGGATGCGAGCTGCGTCCGCCCTGCCCCTGCGCAAGCAACATGAACAGATGGCTGCCGTCGGTATCGGCCAGGTCTGCCAAGGCCGCGTCCACACCCTCCCAACCGCCTTCGACGAATGCCTCACTCAGTGCTTCCGCTGCTTCGCCTAGCGGCGGCAGCGCTTGCTCGCGCTGCTCATCGACCAGCAGCAGAAACTCGCTGGTGGTGCTGCGGTTTTGCAACAGACCGAGCGCGGTGCTGCCGGCAACCAGCACCAGCGCCAGCATCAGCAGCAGCTGGCTACGTATGCCCATGGCTCTTCCGCGGGCGGAAGCGATAGCCGTGTCCGGGCACGGTGAGGATGTACTCGGGCTGCAGACGATCGGACTCGATGCGCTTGCGCAGGTTGGAGATGTGGATATCGATGTTTTTGCTGCTGCCTTGGAAGTCGTAGCCCAGGGCGCGCTCGATCAGCTGCTCGCGCGTGTATGCCCGACCCGGGGCCTGCATCAGCACGCTGAGCAGGCGGAACTCGGTGGCGGTCAAACGCACTGCCTCGCCGTCGCGGCTGAGCGTGCGCTGTGATCGATTCAGCTCCAGATTGCCTATGCGGATGCAGCCGTCGTCCTCGCCGGATCCCGGCCGCAACCGAGCCCGAATCCGCGCCACCAGCTCACGTGGACTGAACGGCTTGGTGATGTAGTCATCGGCACCCAGGTTCAAGCCGCGGACCAGATCATCCTCGGTGCTCAACGCGGTAAGCATGATCAGCGGCACCGAGCGCTCAGCACGCAGGCGCCGGCACAGCTCGCGCCCGTCCAATCCGGGCAGCAGCAGATCGACCACCAGCAGGTCATAGTCGCCCTGCAGCGCCATCGCCAGACCGTCCAGGCCGTTGGCCTGGACGTCGACCTCAAAGCCTTCGGCACGCAGATACAGCGCGACCGTGCGGCTGGTGGTGTGGTGGTCCTCGATCAGCAGTATGCGGGGCATAGGCAGACGAGCTTACAGCTTAGCGTGGCCTATCCACTGCCGCAGCAGCCGCGCCACCGGCGTGGCCTGGCGGTCGCCATTGCTGAGCACGATCACCGTGATCCCCAGTTCAGGGAACACCGAGAACTCGGCATTGATTCCCGGCGCACCGCCGTTGTGGCCGATGTAGCGACGACCGTTGACCTCCTGGTCGCCGAACAAATAGCCGTAGCCGAAGCCGTCACCCTGGTCGAGCTTGTTGCTGGTGACCATCGCCACCATCCTCTGGTCCAGAAGGCGTCCATCGTAGAGGGCCTGGGCAAAACGCAGCATGTCCTGAGCTGACGCGTAGCCGCCACCGGCCGGACTGCCGATGTTGCCCAGACCCTCCTGATTGGACTGCATCGCGTCGGCCCCTGGCGGCCGGTAGTAGCCAATCGCCTTGCCGCTGTCGCGCTCGAGCTTGTCGTAGTGATCGGCGCTGCTCAT
The DNA here is from genome assembly GCA_030430155.1 of Gammaproteobacteria bacterium. Classification (GTDB taxonomy): domain Bacteria; phylum Pseudomonadota; class Gammaproteobacteria; order Xanthomonadales; family SZUA-5; genus SZUA-5. The sequence goes on along the minus strand of JAUIFV010000171.1, from coordinate 3,168 downwards.
CCCGGCCGGGCCGTAGATGTGCTCACGCACATAGTCGTAGTAGCTGATCCCGGTCACCGCCTCGATCACCAGCCCGAGCACCACCGGCCCATTGTTGCTGTAGTGGAACTCGGTCCCTGGTGGGGCCAGCAGCGGCTCGTCTACAAAAGTGGCCAGAAATCCGTCCAGATCGACGATCTGCTCCTTGCTGCGCAGATAGGCGTCGTTCCAGTACAAACCCATGCCCGAGGTGTGGGTCAGCAGCTGATGCAGGGTGACCTGTTCGCGGACAGTCTCGTTGGGGTAATCGGGCAGATAGGTGCCCACCTTGGCGTCGAAGTCCAATTTGCCTGCCGCCACCAGTTGGGCAACGGCGACACCGGTAAACATCTTGTTCATCGAACCCAGATTGAACGGCGTGTCGAGCTGATTCTCCCGGCCGCTGTCGCGGTCGGCCAATCCATAGGCCTGCGCGAACACCGGCTTGCCGTCCTTGGCCAGCAGCACGGTGCCGGAGAAGTCGTCGTTCTGGGCGCGCCGTTCCAACTCATCTTTCAGCAGCGAGATGATCTCTGCCAGCGTTCTTCCCTGCTGTTCCGGATCCAACGGCGCTTCCGTTGGCCGCACCGCCAAGCCGGTGATGCGCTGCTCTGCGTCCAGATCCAGGCTGACATTGAGCCACTGACCGCTGGCTGAGCTGGCAAGAAAGCGGATCTGCGCGTCGCTGCTGGCGACGACATCGGCAACTGTCAGTCTGCCGTTGTCGTCGGCAAGCATCTCCAGCAGCTGCGCGATTCCCTCTGCCCCTCGTTTGGCGATGAAGGCATCGGCAAAAACCCGGCCCTGGTCACTCGTATCGCCATTGATCAAGTCCACAAAGCGCTTGGCGGCCTGTTCCGGACTGGCCATCAGCAGACTCGGCAGCAACAGCAGTAGACATAGCACCCTCGCAATCGACATCTCTCGATCTCTCTTCTTTGGCTGACGTTGATCGCAGCATTGCCCATGCGGGTAAAGATCCGGTAAACCGGCAGACATGGGGACCACCGCACACGACCAACGCACCGACCATGGGCTTCCGGCGAAGCTGAGTGGACGACTGGATCCTACCCGGCCGCTACCGTCGGGCTGGCTGCTGATACCCGATGGCCTGCGTCCATTGATGCCGCCCTTGCTGCGTAGCGCTGCGGCCCTGGGTTGCGCGATGGTCTTTGCCATGGGACTGCGTAATGACTCGTCCGCGCTGCAGTGGATCTATGCCGCGATCATGCTCGCTGCGCTGACCTACGCCGGTTTTCCGCTTCACCGCAGCTGGCTGGCCCTCAGGGATCGCCGCGCGCTGCGCGAGGGGCGCTGGTGGCAGGGATTGCTGCTGGGACCGGGCGACCTGCTGCTTTGGGACGGGACCTCAGCTCGACGGTTCAAGCGTGATCAAGTCGAGGAACTGCAGGTCGAATCCGAGCGTAAGGGTCCGGGAAAACCGGAACGCAGGCGATCTGTGCTTCGCCATACTGATGGTTTGGACGAAGGAGACCAGACCGAACTGCAGATGGTCGACCCTGACCATGACGCCCCATGGTCGGCACAGGTCACGCTGACCGACTGGATAGACGGCAAGCCCTGGCGCGGACCGGCTAGGCGCAACTTGGGCGATTGGCTGATCAACATGGCCGTCGCCCATGCCCTGCTGCTGTTGCTCACACTGCTCGGCATTGCAGGCGCGGCCGCTATCGCGGAGCTGACCAGCGTCGCCACCGCTTCCATCATCGGCATCCTGCTCGGCTTTCCGCTGTTTCTGGCCTTTCCGGTACTGCTGCAGCGCTTGGCTGGCGGACTGTTGCGACGCGATCATGCCGGTAAGACAGTGGGCTGGGGCTACGCCATGCTGCTGGGCTTTGCGGCGATGCTGGTGCTGATCGGCGGCGCTGATCGCGGCGCAAGGCTGATCTGGCAGCTGGGCGCCGAGGTAGCACCACCGCTGAGCCTGGAGCAGGCCGTGCAATCCCGACATCAGTCACACTACGTTCCGTGGTCAGAGGATTTTCGTCCGCTGCCGAGCGTGCGCGGCTTTCACCGCCACGGGCGCTACCTCGGCGACGGCGTGACGGTGAGCACCAGCTACTACGTGATGGCGGCACGCAACGCCGGGGGCTGCCTTTGGTTCGGACTCCACAACGACGATGACTACGCCACCGAAGCCTCCTGGCGACAGCTCAGCGGCCGTAGCGCCGACTGGTTGGTTCCCGCGAGCGGATTGCTGCAAGGCGGCTTCACCAAAGCCCTGGCCACCGCGCGCGCGGCGCATGGCGATCAGGTGGCCGATTGCCCTGCGTCGGTGGTGCTGCTGGCTTCCCCATCGCGCGCAACAGCTATCGCCGCCAGCATGAACTCGCTGCTGCTGATCAACCTGCTGGCGCATCTGCTGCCGCTGCTGGTGCTCGGACTGTGGGCGGCATGGCAGGCCGACCGGCGCTGGCCGGTCTACGCTGGAGCCTACTCAACCACCGCCAAATGAAACTTGCCGCCGCGGGTGGCGGTGTCCTCGAGCACCTTGATGCAGTTCTCCAACTCCTCGACCAGGTCGCCGGTCTCGCGCCCACCAAGCTCGGAAAAAGCGCCACCTTGAACCGCGGCTAACATCGCACCGAGGCTTTCCAATCCCTCGTCGGCCTCAAACCAGGTCATCGCCGCGACCGCTGCGCTGGGTTCGCCGTCATCATCGTCCAGCTCGGGCTCGTCCAGATCGTCATCTTCGTCATCGAAGGGATCGATACCGAAATCGTCGACCAGATCGCCGTCGCTATCCAAACTTGTGAAGTCGAAGAATTCGCTGAGGCGAGTCACCCCTTCCTCGGCGCAGATCGCGTCCAACTCATCGGCGAGCCGATGCATCCAGCTGTGATCGGCGCTGTCGCGGCTGTAGCGGCGCCCTTCCAGGGTGTGTATCCACAGGGTCATGCCCATGATCTACTCCGGTCCTCGCTCAACGAATGCGACTAGGGTCCGCGCGCGGGCCGCAAGGCCGGGCACGTGACGGCTCTCGGAGACGAGCTCGACGAGACGGTGTACCGCGCACGGGCTGCGGCCGCCCACTTCGAGTTCGAGGGCTAGCCGAACGGACCGTCAGGCGCCCCGGTGATGACGACGCGTCTACGGCGTCTCGTGACCGGCCGCTGACGCGCGCGGTCG
>JAUIFV010000170.1 GCA_030430155.1 Gammaproteobacteria bacterium | reverse complement strand
GCGACGGCGCCGAACGCGACCAGGCGCTGGCGGCGCTGCTGCCGTTGGTCTATACCCAGCTCAAGTCCGCCGCCCATCGTCATCTGCAGCGCGAGCGCGCCGGCCACACCTTGTCGACGACCGCGCTGGTGCACGAGACCTATCTCAAGCTGAGCGAGCAGGATCAGCAGCAGTGGCGCAATCGCGATCATTTCCAAGCCGTGGCGGCGATCGTGATGCGCCGGGTGGTGATTGATCACGCCAAGGGCGTAATGGCGCAAAAGCGCGGTAGTGGGGTCAGGCCCCAGACCCTGGAGCCTTCGCTGCACGATGGTGAGGGCCTGTTCACCGTGCAGCGTGCCGAGGAGCTGATCGAGCTGGATGCGGCGATCGAGCGCTTGCGCGGCGCCGACGAGCGCGCTGCGCGGGTGGTGGAGTGCCGTTTCTTCGCCGGCTACTCGGTCACCGAAACCGCGCAGGCGCTGCAGGTGGCGCCGGCCACGGTCAAGCGCGATTGGGCACTGGCCAGGGCTTGGCTGATGCGCGAGCTGAGCGCTTGAGATCACCGTCGGTTGGGTCTGGGGCCTGACAAACTAAGCCCGGCTACAGAGCCCGGGCACCGACGCCGTCAACCGCACCGATCAAGCGCATTGCCGCCTCGGCCGGATAGCGGTTGGCGAACATGCTGACCTTGGTCCGGATGCTGCCGACCAGATTCATGCCCAGCGCCGAGCGCCACATGTTCGCAGCCGAGCCGCGGTCCAGGTCGGGCTGTTCGCTGTAGGTGACCGACAGGAAGCCTTCCAGATAGGCCTGGTCCACCTTCAGCTGTGCCGGAACCTCGCCGCGGTTGCCGCTGGCGCTGGCCACGGGCAGATCACCGAACTCCTCGACGCGCAGATTGAGCTGAGTGTTGCTGGCCGGGCTGTAGTACATGTCGCCCCATTTGTTGGCAGCAAACAGGTTGTTCTCCAGGGTGATCCATTCGTCCTTGTTGAAGCGGGTGTGGTCGATGCCGCCGCGGACGTTGCCGCCGATCACGTTGTCATGGATGTGGTAGGCCAGTTTGGTCATCACCCGGATGCCGTAGCCCATGTCCTGCATGTCGTCCAGGCGCGCCCAGGTGAACAGGATGGTGTTGTGGCCGATGTCGGCGCTACCACAGGGCGCGCTCATGCTGCTGACGCTGCCGGCACAGGTGCCGTAGACCTCAATGGCGGCCATCCGATTGGCGACGAAGAGATTGTCGTGAATGCTCAGCTTGCCCTTGCGCAAACCGGCCTGAATGCCGAAATTGGGCCCGTTGAGGAACACGTTGTGGCTGATCCGCATGTCACCGCCGGCCGAGCTGGAGGGGATCTTGATGATCGGCTCGAGCACTGTCGGTGCCTGTCCAGTGGCCTTCTGCGGCGGCAGCAACAGCATGCCGGTAACCACGCCGTCGGGTTTGGCTTTGACCGGCGAATAGCTGTTGCGCTCGCCGGCATCGAAGACGAAGCCGTCGACCACCGCGCCGTCAATGCTCTTGGTGAAGCTGAGCATGGGCTTGCGCGCCTTCGCTGCGCTGGCATTGGCCGGGGCGAAGATGCTGGGGCTGTTGGTCAGATTGCGAGCGCTGAAGTCGGCGTTGAAGCTGCCGTAGAGCTTGACCGGCTTATCGCTCTCCAGGTACCCGATGTTGAAGGTGCCGGAATAGCTGCCGGCGGCGACCGCGATGGTGTCGCCGGCCTTGGCGATCTTCAGCGCCTTGTCGATGTTCTTCAGCGGTGCCTCGGCACTGCCCTCGGCGCCGTTGTTGCCGGAAGGCGCGACGTAGATGACCCGGCCGCTGGACGGATTGAGGATCTGATCGATCGATACAGCGTGGGCCTGGACGGCGGCCACGGAGCTCAGCAGAACGGTTAGGGCTATGGTCTTCATGGCGTGCTCTCTGGTGTGGGTAATGTGCCTACGCGACTTTTGGTTACAAAGGGGCTCAGGGACTGAAAGGGTGAGGCCAGCGAGGCCGCTTAGATCATTGCTGGAGGCGACAAACGGCGTATCGGTAGCACCGAGTCCCGGTTGATGCGGAGCGGAGAGCGACTGGCAAAGTCGGTGCGGAATCCGGCGTAGATACGTAGCCGTTTGCCGTCAGGCCAGAGCACGGATTCATCGAGCTGGCGCTGTGGGTCGGCAACCACGATGACATCGCCGCTTTGAGCGGCATCGATGGCGAGCTGTAAGCAGCTATAGGGTCGTTGTCGGCTGCCGTCGCCCGGTCCGGGTCCGGGGCGAACGAAGAGCACGCTGGTGCCAATCAGGTCGGCAGTGCAGGCAATCTGCTTGCTAGCGTCGGCGCTGCCGCAAAGCGGGCAGTTGATGCTTGCGCTGCGTAGGACTTTTCCCTTCATCTCGATTCCACCTGGTCGCACCCATGGGCTGGTTCATGGGTCTACGCGAGAATCGAAGGGCAATGGGCTCAGCGCGGCGCCTCGGCGTAGGCACTCATCAAGCCGCCGTGCAGGGTGCGCAGCAGCCGATATTCGCCGTGCACGCGATCAAGCACGTCGTCGACGCTGGCGTTCGGTGCCGAGGTGAGCTCTGCGGTGACCCGGATGACGTCCCATTGGGCGCGCATGTACAGCTCCTGCAGCTCGTAGAGCTCGGAGATCTGCAGTATCCATGCGTAGTCCAAGCGCCGCGAGGAATCGGTGGCCATGGCGGTCTTCCAGGCCGCCGAGGAGAGCAGGGCGATATCCACGCTCAGGCTCAGGCCCTCCGGCGACTCATCGTTGCTGCGCGCGGCGGCGGCGGCTTCGAGCTGATCCAGGGTCGCCTGCAGGTCCTCCAGCGCCTGTTCCAACTCGACCTGGTTGCGATCGATTTCAGCCACGATGGCGGCTCGGGCTTCGGCGGCGCGCTCGGCCAGTTCTCGGTCGTCTCGCCACTCTTCCACGGCAAAGGCCAGCAGCACGGCAATCAGCACCGAGAAGGCTTCAAGGAGGATCTCCGGCAGCCGCTCGCGCAGGCCGGGGAAACGGATGGTGGCGCTCGGTGCCTTGCTTTGGTCGTCCATGGCCTGATTATTGCCGGCAATGCAAGATTCGGCCATCGGGGTTTGGAGCGGCGGCGTCTTGCCGGCATGGGCTCAGGGCTCAGGGCCCAGGGCTCAGGGCCCAGAACAGCGGGATCCGGTGTGCTGGTGGTTCTCCGGCCCTTGGGCAGCAAGTCTGAATGCAAAGGGCCCCGGAGAGTGGAGTCTGGCGCGCTGTTGATCTCCTGTGCCCTGGGCCCTGGGCCCTGAGCCCTGAGCCCTGAACCCATTCGGCTAGAAGCCAGCGGCCCCAAAGCGAATCTGCGAACGCCGGCGCGATACGGCCTGAACTATCGATGCACCGTGCCGCTGTGCTTGGCAATCGGCTTGTCGGTGACCGCGCGGCGGGCCAGCTTGGCTTCGCGACGGACGATGTAGAAGGTGGAGGCGAAGATCACGCCGGCGCCGATCACCGTGTAGCGGCTGATGCCCTCGTCAAACAGTACCCAGGCCAACAGCGCGACCACTGGCAGCTGAACGAAGTTGATCGGAGTCAGCGCGGAAACGTCACCGCGCTTGTAGGCTTCGGTCAGCAGCAGGTGACCGGCGGTACCGAGCAGGCCGGTCAGCACCAGCCATAGCCAGACCTGCCAGCCCTGCGGCCAGGCCCACACCGGTAGCGCCGGCAGCAGTGACAGCGGGGTCATGATCAACACCATCCAGATCACGATGGCTTCGGCCGGCTCGGTGCGGGAGAGGAACTTGATGGTGATCGCCGCGCTGGCCGCAAGCGCCGCCGAGCCCAGCGCAACCAGTGCCGCCGGAGACACCTCGCTGATCCCCGGCCGGACGATGATCAGCACGCCAACAAAGCCGATTGCCACCGCGGTCCAGCGCCGCGCGCGTACCACTTCACCCAGCACCAGCACCGCACCGATGGTGACAAACAGCGGTGTGGCATAGCTGAGCGCGATGGCCTGTCCCAAAGGCAGATGGACCAGAGCCCAGAAGCCGCTGAGCATTGCCCCGAGGCCGATCAGGCAGCGTACGAAATACAACCCCATGCGATTGCTGCGCAGTCCGCGCCAGCCGGCCCTGCGCAGCAGGGGTAGGGCGAACAGCAAGCCGAAAAGGTTGCGGAAGAAGGCAATCTCAAAGGCGTGCAACTGCTCGGCGGCCAGGCGAATGGCCACCGCCATTCCGGCGAACACCAGGGTACTGGCCAGCATCAGCCAAACCGCAGTCCACGGGTTGGCCGGGGCGTTCAGGGCAGCGCGACGGGTGCGGCAGGCTGGTAGTCGGGGTGGCGATGCTCGCATACCACCGTCGTATAGATGCCCCCACGCACATTCCACACCCCGGTCAAACGCATGAACCAGGGCTCGGTCAGCTCGGCCAGCTCGCTCAGGATGCGATTGGTCAGCGCCTCGTGAAAAGCGCCTTCGTCGCGGAAGCTCCACAAATAGAGTTTCAGCGACTTCAGCTCCACACAGCGCTCATTGGGCACGTATTCGAGGTGAAACTCCGCGAAATCGGGCTGGCCGGTCTTCGGACACAGGCAGGTGAACTCTGGCATCCGCATCCGAATGGTATAATGGCGGTTTGGCTCGGGATTGGGGAAGGATTCCAGGGCCTTGCTCGGTAAGGTGCTCACGGGTTGATCGCTGCGCTGCATTGAGGCGCGCAACGCTAATCTGCCAGGGCCCGGCGGTCAAATGGCACCGCGCGTGTCGCTGGCTCCCGTTCAGCTTTTTCACAACAACGCGCTTCCCAGTGATCCTCGCCCATGCGTTTAAGCACCATCAAATTGGCCGGCTTCAAGTCCTTCGTCGACGCCACCACGCTGGAACTGCCATCCAACATGACCTCCGTGGTGGGGCCCAACGGCTGCGGCAAATCCAACATCATCGACGCGGTGAAATGGGTGATGGGCGAAAGCGCTGCCTCGCGCCTGCGCGGCGATGCCATCACCGACGTCATCTTCAACGGTTCCAGCGAGCGCAAGCCGGTCGGTCAGGCCAGCGTTGAACTGATCTTCGACAACAGCGAAGGCAAGGTCGGCGGCGAGTATGCGGCCTACAGCGAGATCAGCGTCAAGCGTGTGGTCGGTCGCGACGCCGTTTCCAGCTACTTCCTCAACGGTCATCGCTGCCGACGCCGCGACATCACCGATTTGTTCCTGGGCACCGGTCTGGGGCCGCGCAGCTACGCAATCATCGAACAGGGGATGATCTCGCAGATCGTCGAGGCCGCGCCGGAAGATCTGCGGGTGCATCTGGAAGAGGCTGCCGGCATCTCCAAATACAAGGAGAGGCGCAAGGAAACCGAATCGCGGATTCGCGGTACCCGCGAGAACCTGGCCCGGTTGGAAGATGTGCGTCAGGAAATCGACAAACAGCTCGATCATTTGCGTCGCCAGGCTCGCCAAGCGGAGCGCTATACCGAGCTGAAGGGGCTTTACTCCCAGGCCGAAGCAGAGCTGCGCACTCTGCAGATCCGCGATCTGGATCAGGCCCAAAGCGCCCAGGGTGAAGCCGAGCACGCGGCCCGGGTGCGGGTGGATCAGCTCTCTGCCGAGCAGCGCCAGCTCGAAGCGGACATGGAAAAGGCGCTGGTCGAGCATCAGGAGGCCGGCGAGGCCTTCAATCAGACGCAAGGTCAACACTACGCGGTGGGTGCCGATCTGGCCCGTGTAGAGCAGAAGCTGGAGTTTGGTCGGCAGGCGGTCAAGCGGCTCAATGCCGATCGCGAGAATATCCAGGTCCGCCTGCAGCGCCTGGACGAGCAGCACCAGATCGACGCCAAAGCGCTGGCCGAGGCCGAAGCGGCGCTGGCCAAGGCCGAGCCGGCAGCCCTGGCTGCGGCCGAGGAAGGCGCTCAGCTGCAGCAGCAGGGCGATACGGCAGAAGCCGAACTGGGCAAGGCCGAACAGGCCTACGAGGCGCAGTCGCGCGAGCTTGCCGATGCGCAGCGGCGTGCCGAGGTGGAGCGCACCCGCATCGAGTTTCAGGAGAAGCAGCAGCGAGCGCACTTGGAGCGGCGCGAATCCATTGCGCGCGAGCTGCAGAGTCTGGATCCGGCCTCGCATCAAGCGCTGGTCGCCGAGGCTCAGACGCATGAGAGTGCGCTGAATGGCGAAGCCGACTCCCTCGCTCAGGCCCTGGAACAGGCCAAGTCGGAGTCGGAGCAAGCCGCGGCCGAGTTGAGCAACGAACAGAGCTCGTTGTCGCAATACCGCCAGGGCCTGCAGGCCATTCGTGGCCGCCTGGCCTCGCTGGAAACCCTGCAGCACGCGGCGCTCGGACAGGACCGTAAGGAAGTGGTGCACTGGCTGCAGCGTAACGGTCTGGGCGAGGCGGTCCGTTTGGGCGCGGTGCTGAAGGTAGAAGAAGGCTGGACGGCCGCCGTGGAAAGCGTGCTAGGACCGCTGCTGGAAGCGGTGGTGGTGCCGGCACTGGATCCACTATCGCTATCCCTGGAAGATCTACCCAAGGGCGTGCTGAGCTTCGTCAGTGGCGCATCGGCCGCCTCTGTCGCGGCTGACTCGTTGGCAGCCAAGGTGCGTGGGCCAGCCGCGGTCAGTGCCTGGCTGGGACGGATACGCGTTGCCGGGTCGGTCGATGAAGCGCGCCGGATGGCAGCGCAGCTGGCCGACGATGAGTCGGTAGTCACCGCCGACGGCCACTGGATGGGACCCAATTGGCTGCGCGTTGATCGCGGCAGCGCTGCACACGAAGGCGTACTGGCGCGCTCTCGCGAGATCGAAGCGCTGGGTTTGGAGCGCCACGGCCTGGAAGATGCGGTGCGCGGCAGCGAGCAGAAGATCGCCGAGCATCGCCAGGCCCAGCAGGCTGCCGACAGGCGCAAGGCCGAGCAGCAGCAGGCGCTGTACCAGCTGCAGCGGCGTCTAGCAGAAGCCGCGGCGGCGGTGAAGAATGCACGTAATCAGGCCGACAACGCCGCGCGCCGAGTGGAAACATTGGGCGCCGAACGCGAGGAACTGCAGCGGCGCATCGGCGATGAGGACCAGCGCATCAAGGAAGCCCGCGGTCGCCTTGGCGAGGCCATCGCCACTCTGGACGCGCTGCGCCAGACCCAGCCGCAGGCCGAGCATAGCCGCGTTCAGGCCAGACAGCGCGCCGAAGGCGTGCGCCAGGCGTTGCGCAATCAGCGTGAGCAGAGCCACCGACTGGCGCTGGAAATCGAGACCCAGCGGTCGCGTCGTCAGGGTCTGGCGGCGGCCATGGAGCGTGCACAGCAGGAGCATGCCGACACCGAATCACGTCGCACTGCCCTGGAGACTCAGCTGACCCAGGCCAGAGAGCCGCTGCCGGCCCTGGAAACCGAGCTGGAACGGCATCTGCAGCGACGCGTGCAGGTGGAGGCCGAGCTGAGCAAGGCACGTAGTCGTCTGGACGTGGCGTCGCAACAGCTGCGCCAGCTGGAGCAGGGCCGGCAGCGTATCGACCAGATCTATGCCGGCGCGCGAGAGAAACTCGCCGAGCAGCAGCTGAAGACTCAGGCGGTGTCTATCAAGCGCGAGGACATGGCGGCGGTGCTGGCCGAGTCCGGACACGACTATGAGGCGCTGCTGGCGACGCTGAGTGCCGATGCGCAGGCGGTCGATTGGCTGGCTCGCACGACTGATCTGGAGCAGAAGATCCGCCGCTTGGAGCCGGTCAATCTGGCAGCGATTACCGAGCTGGCCCAGCTGACCGAGCGCAAGACCTATCTGGACAGCCAGCACGTCGATCTGACCTCGGCCATGGAGACGCTGGAGTCGGCGATCGCCAAGATCGACCGGGAGACCCGCACCCGCTTCAAGGACACTTTCGACCGGGTCAGTGCGGGCTTGAAGGAGCTGTTTCCGCGCCTGTTCGGTGGCGGACACGCTTACCTGGAGCTGACCGGAGAGGATCTGCTCAGCACCGGCGTCACCATCATGGCCAGGCCGCCAGGCAAGCGGGTGAGCAACATCGGCCTGCTCTCGGGCGGCGAGAAAGCGCTTACCGCGGTGGCCCTGGTCTTCGCTATCTTCAGGCTCAATCCAGCGCCTTTCTGCCTGCTCGACGAGGTCGACGCGCCGCTCGACGAAGCCAACGTCGGCCGCTTCTCGGAGATGGTGGTGGAGATGAGCAAAAGCGTGCAGTTCCTGGTGGTCACCCACAACAAAGTCACCATGGAAGCCGCCAGCCAGCTCGCCGGCGTCACCATGCGCGAGCCGGGCGTGTCGCGGTTGGTGTCGGTGGATCTGGCCGAGGCGGCGCGGATGGTTGGTTGAGGGCAGGGCCCAGGGCACAGGGCCCAGTTGTGCTTCGATACCGCTTTCCTGGGCCCTGGGCCCTCTACGCTGGGCCCTACCGAATTACATCCACCCCCGACGTCTAAACACCACCAGCAGCGCGATCGCGATGAAGGTCATCACTCCTAGCGCTGCGAAATAGCCGTAGCGCCACTTCAACTCGGGCATGTACTCGAAGTTCATCCCGTACAGGCCGGCGACGAAGGTCATCGGAACGAAGATCACGGTGACCACGGTGAGTACCCGCATAATGTGGTTCAGGCGATGTGCCGATAGCGACAGGTAGCCGTCCTTGAGGTCCTTGCTGATCTCATCGAGCAGGCTGGACAGGCTCTGCAGGCGCTCTGAATTCTCGTGCAGATCGTTTAGTCGCGAGCGGTTCAGGCCGACCTGATCACCGCGATTGGCGATCAGATTGCGAAAGCAGGCCTCGTGGTATCCGCCGATGCGGCGCAACCGCTTGAGCTTGCTGCCGTACTCCATCAGCTCGGCCAGCAGCGCGTCGCTGGGCCGGCGCAGCAGTTCGGCCTCCACCGCCTCCAGGCGCTCCTCCAGATTGAGCAGGATCGGCAGATAGCGATCCAGCATTCGACGCAGGATGGCGTAGAGCAAATCGGCCACGGTTTTGGGACGACGCAGCTCGCCCTCGTCTATCGCCCGGTTGATCGCCTCGATGCTTGCCGAACGGTGCCCGTTGCGGGTGATCAGCAAATTGCGCTTCCAGAAGAAGGCCAGCTGGATGGTGCCGAAGTTGATGCTCTCACTGCGCGCGTCCAGACCGCGCATGAGCAGGAACTGCCAGCCGTCGGTCAGCTGCTCATACTTGGGGGGGTGGCGGGCGCGCATGGCGTCGTCGACGGCTAGTTCGTCGATCTGCAAGGTTTCCTTGAGGAAGGCCCGGTGCTCGGCCAGATCGGCGTCGCTGTGCCCATCGAGCGCGATCCAGGTCAGAGTGTGTTCGTCATCGGCAAGCATGCCGGGCTCGAACTGCGGCAGATGCTGGCGTTCCGAATTCGATTTCCATTGGCTGATGGTGATCAACGGCGCGCTCCCGATTGGACTGCGCTCAGGGTGCCACAGTTGATGTGTCCCCAGCGTCTGGAAGCCGGTGTAGCATCCGCCCGGTTGGAAACCGAGCGGAGAAATCCATGGACGAACAAGCGCTGCTCGAACGCGTGCACACACAAGTCGCCAATCTGATCGGGCAGGGCGCCGTTGCCAGCTATATCCCGGCGCTGGCGCGAGTCGATCCGAATCAGTTTGCCTTCGCGCTGCGCCGTATCGACGGAACGGAGGCTGGCGTGGGCTGTGTCGACAACGCCTTCTCCATCCAAAGCATGTCCAAAGTATTCAGCCTCAGTCTTGCCCTGCAGCTGCTCGGCGAGTCGTTGTGGGAGCGGATCGGCCGGGAACCCTCGGGCGATCCCTTCAACTCGCTGGTGCAGCTGGAACACGAGCACGGCAAGCCGCGCAATCCCTTCATCAACGCCGGCGCGATCGCTGTCGCCGATCGGCTGGTCAGCCACTGCGCCGATGCCAAGCAGCAGATCCTCGAGTTCGTATCCGGACTGCTTGATGAGCCGGTGCACTACGATCTGGAGGTCGCCGCCTCCGAGGCTGCGCACGGCTCCAGGAACGCCGCCACTGCCCACTTCATGCGCAGCTTCGGCAAGCTGGACAATCCGGTGGAGGTGGTGCTGGACGTGTACTTCCACCAATGCGCGCTGGCGCTGAGCTGCCGGCAAATGGCCCGGGCGACGGCTTTCTTGTGCGACGCCGGCGTCAATCCATTGAATGGCGAGCGGGTGCTGAGCGAGCGCCAATGCCGCCGAGTCAACGCGCTGATGCTGACCTGCGGCACCTACGACGTCGCCGGCGAGTTCGCCTTCATGATCGGGCTGCCCTGCAAGAGCGGCGTCGGCGGCGGCATCATCGCCAGCGTGCCCAAGCAGATGAGCCTGTGCGTGTGGTCGCCGGCGCTGGGGCCATCGGGCAACTCGATGGCCGGGACGAAGGCGCTGGAGCTGTTTGCGGCGGAGGCGGGGGTGAGCGTGTTCTAGGCGCGACCTTCGTCGGTTGGGGGATTGGCGGGCACGCTGCGCTTTGCCCATCCTACGATGAGTTCAGTATCGCGGGACGTCCTTTGTAGGTTGTGCAAAGCGCAGCGTGCACGACATTGACGTATCGCGAGGCCATGGAACTGCATGCATCCACATTGGTGGTCGCATGCGAAACTCTGGCTTGCCAACTCTTCCGGAAGCCGACTCCCAAATGAAGCGCTATCGCCGAGATCGAGAAGGCAACACGTACTTCTTCACCTTGGTGGCCCACAATCGTCGGCCGATCCTAACCGTTCCCGAGAATGCGGAGCGCTTACGCGATGCATTTCGACGCGTTAGGCACAAGCGCCCATTTGCGTTGGCCGCCATCGTCGTGCTGCCGGATCACTTGCACGCGATCTGGCAGTTGC
>JAUIFV010000006.1 GCA_030430155.1 Gammaproteobacteria bacterium | reverse complement strand
AGCGTGCAGCGCCAGTCCTATGTGCTCAACGTCAGCCACGAAGTGCGCAACGACAGCGGCACCGAATGGGTAGCCCAACCCTACTACCGCTTCCAGCGCGTCGCGCTGCCCACGCCCAGCGGTTTCATCAGCAATCCGGAAACCTACAGCTACGCCGGCGGCGCGGTGTACAGCCCGGAAGAGAAGTTCGAAAAGCTACCCTTTGGCGACTTCGAAGACTTCGTTGCCGAGGGCTACAAGCGCAGCATCGAAGGCGGCTGGATGGCGATGCCGCAGCACTATTTTGCCGCCGCCTGGATACCGCCGGCGCAGCAGAGCGTTGAGTACAGCGTGGCCATCGTCAATGCCAGCCCGGATCGCTATCTGACCCGCGCCCGAGCGCCCACCGAGCGCGTGGCGCCGGGCGCCACCACCACCATGCAGGCCCAGCTCTTTGTCGGCCCCAAGCTGCAGGATCTGCTGCCCGAAGTCGCGCCAGGGCTGGATCTGACCGTCGACTACGGAATTTTCACCATCTTTTCCAAGCCGCTGTTCTGGGTTCTGGAAGTGCTCCACGACCTGGTCAAGAATTGGGGCGTGGCGATCATCTTGCTGACCCTGCTGGTCAAACTGGCCTTCTTCAAGCTGTCCGAGGCCCAGTACCGCTCGCTGGCCAAGATGCGCAAGATCACGCCGCGCCTGGAAGCGCTGAAAGAGCGCTATGGCGACGATCGCCAGAAGATGGCGATGGCGCAGATGGAGATGTTCAAGAAGGAGAAGATCAATCCGCTGGGCGGCTGTCTGCCAATACTGGTGCAGATTCCGGTCTTCATCGCCCTTTACTGGGTGATCCTGGAAAGCGTGGAGCTGCGACAGGCGCCGTTCTTCGGCTGGATCCAGGATCTGTCGATCAAGGATCCCTACTACATCCTGCCGGTTCTCAACGGACTGGCCATGTTCGCCACCCAACGCCTCTCGCCCACCCCCGGCATGGATCCGGTGCAGCGCAAGGTGATGCAGGCCCTGCCGGTGGTGTTCTCGGTGCTATTCGCCTTCTTCCCCGCCGGCCTGGTCCTGTACTGGACCACCAACGGCATCCTCTCCCTGGCGCAGCAGTGGTACATCATGCGCAAGGTGGATGGGGGGGATGCTAAGGCTGCTAAGGCTTGAGGGCCCAGGTCATACATAGGGCCCAGGGCCCAGTACAGCCTGGCGACGCACGCTCTTGATCTCCTGGGCCCTGGGCCCTGAGCCCTGGGCCCTAAGCCCTGCCCCATCCAATGACCCTTTCCTAACACCCCGTCGGCGACTATCTTCGCCGGCTGTTTGCTTAGGATTGCTCCCATGCTGCGTTGCTTGATCGTGCTGCTTGCCCTGCTCGCGCTGCCGCTGCAGGCGCGTGAGCTGCCGGATATCGAATTCGACCGCTTCACCCTGGACAACGGCCTGACCGTGGTCGTGCATACCGACCGCAAGGCGCCGATCGTAGCGGTGAGCGTTTGGTATCACGTCGGCAGCAAGGACGAGCCGGTCGGCAAGAGCGGCTTCGCGCACCTGTTCGAACACCTGATGTTCAACGGCAGCGAGCACTACAACGACGAGTACTTCGGGCCCTTCGAGCAGGTCGGCGCCACCGACATGAACGGCACCACCTTCTTGGACCGCACCAACTACTTCCAGACCGTGCCTACCACTGCGCTGGATCTGGCCCTGTGGATGGAATCCGACCGCATGGGCCACCTGCTCGGCGTGGTCGATCAGGCCAAGCTGGACGAACAGCGCGGGGTGGTGCAGAACGAGAAGCGCGAGGGTGAGAACCAGCCCTACGGCGAGCTCTTCGAGCGCCTGCAGGCGGCCAGCTTCCCGCTGGGTCATCCCTATCACCACACCACCATCGGCTCGATGGAAGATCTCAACGCGGCCAGCCTGGACGACGTCAAGACCTGGTTTGAGACCTGGTATGGCGCGGCCAATGCAACCCTGGTGCTGGCCGGCGATATCGATCTGGCCACCGCCAAGGACAAGGTCGAACGCTACTTCGGCCATCTCGCCTCCGGCCCGCCGCTGACCCGTCCGGAGCGCTGGATCGCCAAGCGCAGCGAATCCACCGTGCAGGTGATTCACGACCGGGTGCCGCAGGTGCGCTGGGTGCGCAGCTGGAACGTAGCGCCGCTGGGCGATGTGGACGCGGATTATCTGGATCTGGCTGCCGAGGTGCTGGGCGGCGGCAAGACCTCGCGGCTGTATCAGCGCCTGGTCTACGAAGAGCAGATCGCCGACCGGGTGCAGATCGGCAACAGCAGCTATGAGCTGGCCGGGATGTTTGCGATCAGCGTCGACATCAAGCAAGGCGCATCCATCGAGCAGGTGGAAGCCATCGTCGAGGAGGAACTGGCGGCGCTGATCGACAGCGGCCCGGCAGCGAATGATTTGAGCCGCGCGCAAACCGGCATCGAGGCCGATTTCGTCCGCGGCGTGGAGCGCATCGGCGGCTTTGGCGGCAAGGCCGACGTGCTCGCCGCCGGGCAGGTCTATCTGGACGATCCGGGCTACTTCCGCCAGGCCTTCAAGCGTACCCTGGAGGCCAGCCCGGAACAGGTGCGCGACGCCGCGCGGCGCTGGCTGAGCAGCGGCGACCTGACCATCATCACCCAGCCCTTCGGCGCCCGCGGGACGACCGCAACGGACTCGCTGGACCGCAGTGCGGGCCCGCCGCAGGTGACTGAGTTCCCCTCGGTGGTGTTCCCGCAGGTGCAAAGCGCGACGCTGTCCAACGGTATTCCGGTGCAGTTCGCGCGCCGCGACGCGGTGCCGACGGTGTCGGTCAGCGCCCTGTTCGACGGCGGCTATACCGCCGACGCCGGCGCCAAGCTGGGCACCGCAGCGCTGACCATGGCGATGCTGGACGAGGGCGCCGGTGACTACAGTGCGCTGGAGTTGGCGGCGCGCCTGGAGACCCTCGGCGCGGCCATTTCCAGCGGCGCCACGTTGGACCACGCCTCGGTGGGCCTGTCGGCGCTGAGCGATCAGCTGCCCGAGTCGCTGGCGCTGCTCAGCGACGTCATCCGTCGCCCTGCCTTTGACTCCTCCGAGTTGGAGCGGCTGCGCTCGCGCTGGATCGCCGGCATCGCCCAGGAACAGGCGCAGCCGGTGGGATTGGCGCTGCGCCTGCTGCCGCCGCTGCTCTACGGCGAGGGTCATCCTTATGCGATTCCCTTCACCGGCACCGGCACGGTGGAGTCGGTGCGCAGCATCAGCACCGACGATCTGCGCCAGTGGCACGCGCAGCACCTGCACCCCCAGAGGATGCGCCTGGTAGTAGTCGGCGATACCGAGCTGGAGCAGATCCTGCCGCAGCTGGAGCAGGCCTTCGGCGACTGGGAAGCGTCGCTGCCGCCACCAGCCACACCCACCCTGGCCGCACCGCCGGCCCCTGAGCAGCCGGCCGTCTATCTGCTCGATCGACCCGGCGCGCCGCAGTCGCTGGTGCTCGCCGGCCTGCTCGCACCGCCGGTCAATGCCGCCGATGAAAGCGCCCTGGACGCCGCGGTGGCGATCCTCGGCGGTCTGTTCTCCTCCCGACTGAACATGAATCTGCGCGAGGACAAACACTGGGCCTACGGCGCCTACAGCTTCATGAGCGACGCACTGGGACCGCGCCCGCTGATGCTATACGCGCCGGTACAGACCGAGCACACCGCCGCGGCCTTGGGCGAACTGCGCGGCGAGGTACTGGCCTATTTGGGCGACCGACCGCCCACCGCCGAGGAGCTGCAGCGCATCAACGACAATCAGATCCGCGGTCTGCCCGGCCAGTTCGAAACCGCCGGCGCCGTGGCCAGCGCCATGCTCAGCGTACTGCGCTTCGACCGCCCCGCCGACTGGGTGGCCAACACCAAGGCCAGACTGGAAGCCGTCACCGTCGAGCAAACCGCCGCCGCTGCAAAGGCCCACATCCGTCCCGAACGGCTGATCTGGCTGGTGGTGGGTGACTTGAAGGCGATCGAGGCCTCGGTGCGGGAGTTGCAGCTGGGCAGGGTGCAGGTGTTGGATGAAGATGGGGTGGTGGTGCGGTAGGAGAAAGGGCCCAGGGCTCAGGGACAAAGAGCAGAGGGCCCAGGGCCCAGGGCATAGGGCCCAGGGACGGCGGTTTGGAGTGGCGTCGCAGTGGCGGACTGATGAGCGATGCGCGAGTCACCTGGGTCGTCAGCGGGCCCTGCAAGTGTCCAGCTCACTGCCTACAGATGCGGATGCGGATGCGGGGTCGATCATGGCTGAAAGCAATGAATCAAGATGGCATCGCTTCGTTAAGGAAGTCGCCGAACATGGAATCGTTTGGGCTGTGGAGAAGGACGGAGGTTATGTGACTTCCAAGACCCGGCATGGGACGAACGCATTCCCCTGGTGGTCGCTGAAGTCCAGAGCCCTTAGACAAATCCAGGTCGTACCGGCCTACAGAGAATTTCAACCGATCGGGTTCGAGTGGAGTGTTTTTGTGCAGGAATGGTTGCCATCGCTGAGAGCATCGCGCTGCCTGATTGGCGTCAACTACTCTGGCCCTAACAATGTCGGCTTCGACTTGCCCATCGAAGAGGTATCGAACGCGGTGAATCGAGCAATGTCAGCGTCGCGCCAACTCGCGAGGATGACACAGCGCACACATAGTCGACTCTCGAACTTAGCGGTTTGCCCGGCTACCGCCCCTGATGCCAGATCAGTAGCAATGCCGGCGAGACGCCGGCGCTCCTCTTTTCTGCGCGCCGACTGAAACGGCACAACCGAATTAACGTCACAGGTGACCGGAACCCGCTTCCTGGGCCCTGGGCCCTGGGCCCTGAGCCCTGAGCCCTGGGCCCTATGCCCTGGGCCCTGCCCCTAACTGATGGTCACCGCCTCAATCTCATCCGCCGACTCGAACCCGAACACGTAGCCGTAGAACCAAAGCTCCGCCTCCTGCGCTCTGATGATGTTGGCGGCCTGGCGGAAGCCGTGTTGTTCGCCGGGGAACTCGATGTAGGCGTGGGGTACGCCCTTGGCCTTGAGGGCGGCGACGATCATTCGGGACTGCTCGGGCGGAACGACGCGGTCGTCGCTGCCCTGCAGGGTGATCAGCGGGGCGTTGAAGCCATCCAGGTGTTTGAGCGGCGAGCGGGCGTCGTAGAGCGGCGAGCCGGGCGGGCCGACCAGGGACACCACGTAGTGGCGCTCGAATTTGTGGCAGCTGGCGGCCAGCGAGGCGATGTCGGCGACGCCGTAGAGGTTGGCGCCGGCGCGAAAGCGGTCGCTGAAAGCCAGCGCGGCCAGCGCGGTGTAGCCGCCGGCGCTGCCGCCGCGGATGGCCACCCGTTTGGGATCGGCCAATCCGGCGCCGACCAGGTGATCCACCGCGGCCACCGCATCGGCCACATCGACCACGCCCCACTGGCCGAGCAGCCGTTCGCGGTAGGCGCGGCCGTAGCCGGTGGAGCCGCCGTAGTTGACGTCGACCACCGCAAAGCCGCGGCTGGTCCAGTACTGGGTGCGCATATTCAGCTGCGGACCGGCGGCGGCGGTGGGGCCGCCGTGATTGGTGACGATCAGCGGCGGCAGCTGGTCGGCGGGCGCGGCAAAGTGCGGATTGGTGGGCGGGTAGTACCAGGCGTGGGCCTGACGCGGCTGGCCGTCCTCGCCAGCGGTAGGGAAGCTGATGGCCTGTGGCGTGGACAGGCAATCGGCGCTGACGCTCAGCTCTGTGGGCTGATGCAGGGCGCTCCAGCTGCCGTCGCGCAGATCGATCTGGATCAGCAGCGGCGGGCGCTGCGCGCTGCCGGCCAGGGCCACCGCGTGGTGCTCATCAAGCAGCGCAATCTCATCGTAATGATCGAAGGGCAGCGACAGCTGGCGCGCGGCGCCGTCGGCCGAGAGCAGATCCAGCCTATCGACGCCGCCGACGCTGCTGCGCAGCAGTGCGCCGCCATCGGCCAGCAGCGCATAGCTGGCGCCGCCCAGCGTCCACAGCGGTCCGCCCAGCTCGCGCGACATCGGCAGCACCGGGACTGTATTCCCGTCCGCATAGCGATACAGATTCCACCAGTCTTGAGGGTCGTCGATGTAGTACAGCGCGCCTTCCGCACTCCAGCACGGCTCATTGGCCGCTCGTCGAGGCGCGTCCACCAGCGCCTGAATGTTGGATAACGCGTTGCCGTCGTAGTCGGCGACGTTCAGCGCCGCTCGATCCCACGGCATGTCGGGATGATTCCAGGCGATCCAGGCCAGCCGGCGGCCGTCGGCACTGAGCCGCGGCCAGGCGTAGAAGTCGTCGCCGCTGCGCAGCACGCGTCCGCCATCGCCCGCCGTCTGCGGTGAAAGCCCGATCGCCACGATCTCGCTGCGCTCCTCGCCATGCTCAGCCAGCGTCTGTGCGCGATGATCCTCGCGCACCGCCAGGATCAACCGGTGCTGCGGGTCGTAGCTCAAATCACTGTACTGAAAGCCCTGCGGGGTCAAAGCCCGACTGTTGCCGTTGGCGCCGAGCTGATAGAGCCTCTGATCGGCGAAGCTGACGTAAACCACCTCTTCGCCAATCAGCACATAGGCGTTGCCGCCGTACTCATGCACCCGGGTGCGCACGCTGTGCTGGTCTGGACTGATCTCACTGATCCGGCCGTCGCCACTGCGCCGCATCAACACCTGCCGACCGCCCTGATCGGGCCGCGATTCACGCCAATAGACGCATCCGTCCTGCACCCGCAGATCGCTCATGCCGATCGCCGATGCGGCCAGGCTGGCGGCGCTGATGCTGCTGCGCCAGGTGCCGTAGGGCGCGGTTTGCTGCTTGGTCATTGCAATGGGTTTCCTATTCGAAACTCGTGGCCGCGACGCCACTCTCAGCCGAAGCGCTGCCCCTCAGGACTCGCGTAGGATGAGGTGAGGCACGAACCGCATCAATGATGGTTCGCCGCACCCCGAGCCCTCACGTGATGCGGTTCGCTCCGCTCACCACATCCTACGCTCTGCTTCGTCTTTGCACGGGGTTCCTGGATCACTCACGCGTGGCGACGCCACTCGAACCGCCGCCCCTGGACCCTGAGCCCTGGGCCCTGGGCCCTGTCCCTGCTTAACGACTGCCGTCATGCCCGGGCGTACCGCGCGGCGGCAGCGGCTGCGGCGGCGGCACCGGCAGCGGCTCGCGCTGCAGCCGTGCCTGCAATTCGGCAATCGCCCGCTGCAGCTGGGCATCCTCGCCCATCGCGGTGGCGTAGGGCAGGTTGTCGACCTCAATGTCCGGCGCCACTCCGATGCCCTCGATCAGCCAGCGGCCCTGGGCGTCGTACTGCGGAAACTCGGCGATCCGCGCCACGCCGCCGTCGAGCAGCCGATTGCGACCGGACAGCCAGATCCCGGCGCCTGCGGTGCGCATGCCGATCACCGGACCCAGGCCCAGCGCCTTGACCCCGGCGGCGAAGGTCTCGCCGTCGGAATAGGTGTATTGATCGGCCAGCACCACCAGATGGCCGCGGAAGCTCTGCTGCATGTTCCAGGTGCGGGTGGTGAATCCGGGCTGCTGCCAGAAGGCCCAGGTGCGGCGCAGCAGCTTGTCGATGACCCAGCTGTCGATGTTGCCGCCGCGGTTGCGACGCACGTCGATGATCAGCCCTTCACGGTCGAACTGGGCATAGAACTCACGCACGAAGGTGGCCATGTCCCCTGCGCCCATCGCGCGCAGATGCAGATAACCCAACCGTCCCGCGCCCGCCTCTTCGACCAGCAAACGGCGGCTTTCCACCCAGTCGCCGTAGCGCAGCAGGGCGTCGGCATCGGGCGTGACTGGGACGACCACGGTGCGATGGATCGGCGCGCTACCGCGCTGCAGCTTGAGTAGCACCTGCTGACCGACCCGCTCGCGCAGCGCCGCGGCCAGATCGGCCATGCTGGCAATGGACTTACCGTCGACGCTGACGATGCGGTCGCCCTCGCGCGCATCCACGCCGGGCTGGCGCAGCGGTCCGGCGGCGGACGGCAGTTCGGGGTCGGAGCGGTAGATCCGTTCGATGAGCAAGCCGCGCTCGTCGCTGCGGTAGCTGGCGCCCAAGGCGGCGACGCTGGGCGCGTGGGCGTCCTTGCGCAAATCGGCGCCGCGCACCTGCGAGTGCAGTATGCCGTGCTCGGCGCTCATCTGCGCCAGCAAATCATCCAGATCGGCGCGCTCGGCCAGCCGCGGCAGCAGCGCCGCGTACTTGTCACGCATGGCCGCCCAATCCACGCCGCGCATCGCCGGATCGAATGAGAACTGCGCGTGCATGCGCCAGGCGTCGGCGAACATCTGCCGCCACTCGGCCTGCGGGTCCACTTGCACTGCCCAGCCGGCGGTGCGCAGCTGATGCTCGGGCAGCTTCTCGGGCGGCTTGGCCGCGGCATCGACGAGGTACACATCGCCCAGGCCGGCGGTCGGGTCGGCCGGCGGCTTGATCAGCATCAGCTTGGATCTATCGGCGCTCAGCGCGAAGCCGGCCAGTTCCTCGGCGAAAACCTCCGCCTTCGGATTGACCGCAACGATGGGCAGCTGCATCAGCCGGCCTTTGTCGTCGTTGACGCTGGCCAACTCCAGGGCATAGATGCGCTCTTTGGCTACGGCCATCGCGCTGTAGTTGCCGGCCGGCAGCGGCGCCTGAAACAAGCGCTGGGCCAGACCCTCGACCACGATGCCGGGCAACTTGGCTGTGCCCTCGCCCGCGCCGGCTTTGGACTTGGCGTCTTTGCTCTTGGCCGGCGGCGCCAGTTCGTCGTGCGGGGCGAAGGGGAAGCGCAGATCGGGCTGCAGCGCCAGCGCATAGAGCTGCGCGCGCTTGTCGAAGAAGGGCCCGGTGTTGCGGTCACCCCAGGGTGAGGTCGGGGTCGGGTTCAGGCTGCGGTTGGAGAGAAAGTACAGCCATTGACCGTCGGCCGAGTAGCTCGGCGCGTAGGACTCGTAGCGGTCGCTGGTCAGTACCGTGGCGGTGCCGCTGGCCGCCTCGATCAGCACGATCTGATTGCGCTGGATGTCGCTGGCCGGGCGGACCACGGCGAGATACTCATTGTCCGCCGACCAGACCACCGCCGCGTAGCCATCGTCACCACCGAACGCGCTGCGCTCAAGCAATCGCCGCTGTCCGCTGCGCAGGTCGAGCAGCCACAGCTGGGCCAGCTTGTCAGTGTAGGCCAGCCAGCGGCCGTCGCCGGAGGGATGCAGTCGCCACAGGTGGGTGCGGGTATCGCTGACCAGCGCCTTGCCCGGACCGCTGCCGTCGGCCGGGAAGGACCACAGCGCGGACTCGCCGTCGCGGTCCAGGATCAGATACACCTTGTCCTCGATCCGGATCGCCTCACGCGCCCGAGCGTCGGCGGGTATCGCCAGCTCCACCCGGCGGCGTGGGCCCACCGCCGCCAGCAGCACCCGCCCGCGGGCACTGATCGCCACCTGCTCGCCTTTGGCGTCCAGCTGCACGGAGGCGACGAAGCTCAGCGGGTTCTTGACGAAGCGGCGCTGGCGCTGGGCGAAGTCGGAAACCAGATTGATGCTGATCAGCGTGTCGCTGCCGCTGGCGGTGTCGTACAGGCGCAGATCGGCGCCGTGCTGATAGACGATACGGCCGTTGTGCAATGACGGCGAGGCGACGCTGAAGTCCGCATGCCGGGTCAGCGCGCGGCGATCGCTGCCGTCGGCCTTCAGGCTCCACAGATTGGGCCGGCCGTCGGCGTCGGCGAGCACGTAGAGCCGTTCGCGCCACCACATCGGCCGACTCAGATTGGCCGACCAATCAGCCGCCACCGGCTGCGCCTCGCGCTTCGCCCCGACATCGAACTGAAACAGCCTGGCCATCGCCCCACCGCGATAGTCCAGGGCGTTGTCGGTGGAGACATGCAGCCCGAAGCGGGTGAACCACAGCCGCTGCGCGGACTCATCGTAGACACCCTGATTGGCCTCGGCCAGGGGCAGATCGCGGGTCCGCCCGCTGCTCGGATCGACCATGCGCAGAGCCAGACTGCCGGCCGGGCCGATCGGTGCGCCGCTGGCGTAGACCACCTCGCCGCCGGGCGCGTAAGGACTGAGCAGCACCCGCGCGGCATCAAAGCTGAGCTGGCGCGGAATACCGCCGGCCAGCGGCATCACGTAGACCTCCTCGGCACCGTCGTAGCTGCCGACGAAAGCCACTTGCGTTCCGTCGGGCGAGATCTGGGCCTGGGTCTCCTGACCAGGGTGGGTAGTCAGCCGCAGCGCAGTGCCGCCGCTAGCCGGCACCCGCCACAGATCGCCTTCGGCGCTGAACACCACCGTGTCGCCGTGGATTGCCGGATCGCGATACCAGGCCTGCTCGGCTGCTGCCAGGGTGCTTGCTGTCGCCACGGCGAGAAGGGTGATCAAGCGGAGCATGTTGGGCTCTGTGGATTGCTGAGGAGGGGCGAGTCTCTCGGCAAAGCCTAGGGTGGTGCAAGAGCCAAAGGTTTAGGGCCCAGGGCCCAGGGCTAGGGCCCAGAACGCGGAATCCGGTCGGTTGGGACTCTGAGTCGGTTATGCGGATTCGTTCGGCCTGCGGGTTAAGGGACTGCCGGCCTCCCGCCCGTGTCGGTCCGTCCCCGCGACTTCACACCAATCCGCCGCTCTGGGCCCTAGGCCCTGGGCCCTGGGCCCTTCTCGCTCTGCTCCTAGCGCTCAGTACCGCGCAAGAAATGACCGAGTGCCAGAACGGCACTGAGCAGCAACACCGCGCCACCCTGGTGCAGGGTGCCCAGCCAGACCGGGACGTGGGTGAGCAGGGTGGCGATGCCCAGAGCGACCTGGACACAGGTCATCGCGGCCAACGCACCCAGGGCTAGGCGCTGGGTGCGGTCCAGCGCGACGCGGCTCAGTCGCCAGGTGAGCAGCAGAACCAGGGCAAGGGTCGTCAACGCCAGCAGTCGATGGGTGAACTGGATGGTCAGCGGGTTCTCGAGGAAATTGAGTAGCGCCGGCTGCAGGGTGAATAGGCCGTCAGGGATCAGCTGGCCGCCCATCAACGGGAAGGTGTTGTAGATCAGTCCGGCGCGCAGGCCCGCGACGAAGGCGCCGAAGACGATGGTCAGCGCCAGCAAGGCCAGCAAGCCGCGATAGAGTCCGGGCCGCAGCGCACGATCAGTCGCTGCCGGGCGCGGCCACAGCAGGCGCAGCGCCAGCGCGAACATGCAGGCGTAAATCACCAGCGCCAGCGACAGATGGGCGGCGAGGCGATAGTGGCTGACCCTGGGGATGTCGACCAAGCCGCTTTTGACCATGTACCAGCCCATGTAGCCCTGCGCGGCACCCAGCGCGAGGATGCCCAGCAGCGGCCAGCCGGTGCCGGCAGGCAGACGGCGGCGGATCCAGAACCACAGCAGCGGCACGGCAAAGACCAGCCCCAGGGTGCGCGCCAGCAGGCGATGGGCGTACTCGAACCAGAAGATCAGCTTGAAATCGCCCATGGCCATGCCGCGATTGACCTTGGTGTACTGCGGGCTTTGCCGGTAGCGATCGAATTCCTTCTGCCAGGCCTGCTCACCGATCGGCGGCATCACTCCAGCGACCGGCTTCCAGTCAACGATGGACAGCCCCGATTCGGTGAGCCGGGTGGCGCCGCCCAGCATCACCAGCGCCAACAGCACGACGCAACAGAACAGCAGCCAGCGACCGACAGCACGGGCGTCCGCGTTGACGACGGGAACAGGGGCATCTAGCGCAACAGCAGACATCGCACACACTCGCGGCTACGGTCAGTTCGGGTTGGAGTCCGGTGAATCCGGCACAGCGCGCTGAAGGTGGGTAACCAGGAGCGCGGGATCAATGCCTTGGCGGCACTAGCCCGCATACTTCATGACTCTTCTACTGCGGCCGCCGGACAGCGGGTGTGGTGCGATCTGCTCCCTACGATCGACTCGACGTACTGTTCAAGTACGCCTTCATCGATCTCCGCATCCGCGGACCGCACCACAGCAGATCTCCGACGCCCTCGCTACGAACACTCATGAAGTATGCGGACTATGGAACTATAGACGGGTTTGCGTGAACTTGCGGCAAAGCGCGGGCGATTCTGCGAGCGCGGTCCCCAGTGCCGGTTAGCCAAACGCGGCCTTGACCCGCTCGCGGTAGCTGCGGCCCACCGGCAACTCCACGCCATTGCATAGCTTGAGCAACAGTTCGCCTCGCCGCTGCTGCACAGCCTTGACCCGACGCCGGTTGACCAGATGGGATCGATGCACGCGAAGGAAGCCGTCATCGATCAGCTGCGCTTCCAGTTCACGCAGCGGCGTACGCAGCAGATAGCTGGTTTGCCCGTCGTGCAGCTCGGCGTAGTTGCGCGCGCCGGCGATCCAGTCAACCGCCGACGCGGCGATCTGCTGTTCGCGGCTACCGGTGGACACGGTCAGTCTCACTCCGGCGCGACTGACCGTCGTCGAGATGGCCGTGTCGGCTCGGGGTTGCGCTTGGCGCTCTGCGCGTGGCGCACGGACCAAAGCAGCGGCGAGCAGGAATCCATAGCTGGCCCCGGCGACCGGCAGCATTCGATAGAGCGCCGATTGCAGCGTCCATTGACCACCCCAGAGCTGGTCGATAATTAGCGCAAAGCCGGTCGCGCCCAGCACCGCCAGCGGCGCCACCAGCGCGCCTGCTAGAAGCACGCCGTAACGTGCCTGCAAGCGCCGAACCAGGGCCAGACAGGGCGGCAGCAACAGCGGCCAGCAGCCCCAATGGATCAACGCCCAGCGCAGGCTGAGCAGCGCGTCGTGAGGCTGCGCGCTGTCCACCCAGGCGTGTGCCCAGCAGTAGGCCAGCGCGGCAGCGACCAGCAGCAGCCAGGCCAGGGTGGGCGGGGCGAGCCGCTGACCAAACGGCGTGGGCTGCAGTCGGATTGCGCTGTCCATTCGATTTCAGGGCTGAGAGCTGAACGCTGAGCATGATATGACCGACGCGCAAGGTCGACCCGTTTTCGGCCGGATGCAGCCGCAACGGGATGGATCGAAACCGCTGCGACCATTCGCTGCCTCGCCGACTCCTTGTGGATTGACGACAATGATGGTCGATGGTCGCGGTGGTGAAGGTGGTGGGCGATGGTGGACACATTGAGGTGATCAGCGCGGTGCCCCCGGCGGAGCCAGTGCGCGGTCAGGCCGGATTCGGTCAGCCGCTGCCGGAATCCGTGCTGCGCGCGGCAAGGGCGGGTGATCGCAATGCGCAGGGCGAGATCTACAGACTCTATGCCGACGCCGTCTACACCCTGGCGCTGCGCACCACCGGCTGCAGCGAACAGGCGCAGGACGTCGCCCACGATGCCTTCGTCAACGGTCTGCGCGGCCTGAACGGCTATCGCGGCGATGCGCCCTTCGGCATGTGGCTGCGGCAGATCACCGCGCGAGTGGCGGTTGCCCACGTGCGCAAGCAGCGCGTCGGTCTGGGCGGCGCCGAAGAAGTGGGTGAGTACACCCAGCCGCTGCACGAAGACCCCGCTGCCGGCTGCGATCTACAGCATCAGCTGTCGCGGCTGCCGGCACAAACCCGCACCGTGCTGTGGCTGCATCTGGCCGAGGGCTATGGCCACGAAGAAATCGCCCGGATGTTCGGCAAGAGCGTGAGTTTCTCCAAGTCACAGGTGGCGCGCAGTCTGGGCCGGCTGCGCCAGTGGATGAGTTGAGGAGTTGGCTATGAACGACGATCAGGCAAAGCTGGCACAGCGCCTGCGCGAGCTGCCGACGGTAGCAGCGCCGGCCGAACTGCAATCGCGAGTGATGGACTCGCTGCAGGCTGCAGCAGAGCCCGCGGCGGTGGTCGATTTGCGCAGCAGACGGCCGTGGTTCGGCTCGGCGGCTGCGCGCGCCGGCCTGGCGCTGGCGGCCTGCAGCGCGATGCTGTTCCTGTGGTTCTTCTGGCTGGGTGAGCGTCCGCCGGCAAACCCGCAGGCGCAGCCGCAGTTCGCCGCGCAGCCCACAGCAGACGCGGGCGCTGATGAGCTGGCCCGACTGCAGGCGGCCTCGGCCGACCTGGAGCAGGTCCTGCTGAACGAGCCGACGTCGCCGATCTACGGCGACGATCAGGCCTGGGTGGAACAGTCGCTGCAGCTGGCCCTGCATCAGGTCGATGCGGATCTGGCCGCGCAGCCGGGCGAGGAAGAGAAGCTGCAGCTGTGGACACAGCGAGTGGCGCTGCTGGCCGGATTGGCCGAGCAGTCGCTGGGACCGCCGTTGGGGAGCGGCGTGGAGTGGGTGCAACTGAACTGAGTGGACGGTCAGCTCGACCGTTTGAGTGATTACAAGGGCCCGCAGTGGGCCGGGAGCAAACAATGAAAGCGAACACTATTCCCCGATGGATGCTGCTGCTGGCAGTGCTGCTGCTATGGCTGCCGGTGCTGGCCACAGCCGAGCAGATCAGTGAAGCCGAACGCGAGGAGGTCCGCCGCGAACTGGCCGAAGCCAAGGAACAGCTGCGTGTAGCCAGCCGCCGGGTCGCCGAGCTGTCATCGCAAATCGGCGCGGAAGCATTGCGCGGCACCCAGTTCAGCTTCAGCGGCTTTGGTCGCCCGGTGCTGGGCGTGGTGCTGGCCGAAAGTGCTGACCCCGGCGCGCGCATCGCCGCGGTCACACCGGAGAGCGCCGCAGCCGAGGCCGGACTGCGCAGCGGCGATCGCATCGTCGCCATCGATGGCGCAGCGCTGGTGGACAGCGAGCGCAGCGGATTGGCCGCAGCCCGCGCCGCGCTGCGCGATCTGAGCGTGGAGCGAGCGGTCAAGCTGACCCTGATCCGTGACAGTCGGCGCTTCGAGCTGGAGATCACGCCCAAGACCTCGCACACCTTCAGCTTCCGCAGTGGCGACGGCGATGGCGTTTGGATGCCGCAGATCGTGTTGCCGGAAATTGACATCGATTTCGGCGATGAGTGGGCCGACGAGATCGCCGCCCAGGTCGAAGCGGCACTGGCCGCGGCCGGATTGGAAGGCGAGCGCGCCGAGGAAGCCTTGGAACAAGCCCGCGCCGCACGCGACCAGGCCAGAGCCGAGCGGGAGCGGGCACGAGGTGAACGCGACAGGGCTCGGATCCAGGCCCGTATAGAACGCGACCAGGTCCGCGCCGTTCGCGAGGCCGAGCGCGCCGAGCGGCTGCGCCTGCGCCTGATCAACCGCCACGGTTCGGGCAATCACCGTATCGAGATGAGCAGCGACAACAGCAATCTGTCGCTGTCGGCACTGAATGCGGATCTGGGCCGCTACTTCGGCATAGACCGCGGCGTCCTGGTGCTGGCCAGCAATGGCGAGGACTATCGCGATCTGCGCGCCGGCGATGTGATCCTGCAGGTCGCCGGCAAGGACGTGGAGAGTCCGCGTCAGGCCTGGCGCGAACTGCGCGATGGCCAAGCCGGCAGCTCACAGCAGGTCACCGTGTGGCGCGAGCGCGAGCGGGTGCAGCTGGCTGTCACGGTGCCGGAGCACCGCTTCATCCCCATCGCTCCTACCCCGCCTGCGCCGCCTTCTCCCCCCGAGCCGCCGAGCCCGCCGTCACCACCGCCGCCGCCAGTCGCGCCGGTACCGCCAGTTCCCCCGGTGCCGCCCGTTGAGGGCGGCGGCGACGAGATTTTCTGAACCCCACCTGGGCCCTGGGCCCTATGCCCTGGGCCCTTTCTGACCCAACCTAAAACTCCGTCGGCGCCGGCGGCACCGAGACCGGTTGCGGCGGATTCTTGGCCAACTCGGCGAGCAGCACCTCCACCGCCTTCTCGATGCTGGGATCACGCCCTGCGGCGATCAGGTGCGGCGCGTCAACGACTTCGATATCCGGCGACACGCCCTCGTTTTCCACCGCCCATTGACCGTCGTTGGCGAGGAAACGGAAGGTGGAGGCGAGCAGCTGACCGCCGTCGGCCAGATTGGGGTTACCGGAGATGCCGATCAAACCGCCCCAGGTGCGGGTGCCGATCAACGGTCCCAGACCGAGCTTGCGGAAGTAGTAAGGCAGCGCGTCGCCGCCGGAGCTGGACTGCCCGTTCATCAGCATCGCCTTCGGGCCGGTATGGGAGATGAAGGGGCTGGCCTGCGGCTGCAGACCCCGGCGCTTCCAGTAGTGCAGCGGAGTGCGCGAGAGCATCTCGATCATCCGGTCGGGAATGAAGCCGCCGCCGTTGTAGCGATCATCGATGATCAGCGCATCCTTACGAATTTGCGGCAGCAGCTGTCGCAGCAGTTCGCGATTGCCATCCACCGCCGTGTTGGGCAGATGCACGTAGCCGATGCGGCCGCCGGAGAGCTCGTCGACCAGGGCGCGACGACTTTCTATCCAGTCCAGATAGCGCAGCTGGGTTTCGGTGCTGATGGTCTGCACCAGCAGCTTGCGCGCGCCCTCGACGCTGGGACGGTCGTTGACGGTGAGTTCGATCTGCTTGTCACCCTTGTTCTCCAGCAGCGCATAGGCGTTGCGCACCGTGCGCGCATCCACGCCGTCGATGGCGATCAGATATTCGCCGGCCTCAACCCGGGTGGTCGGCGTATCCAGCGGCGCCCGATACAGATCGATGCCGGTTTCGCCGCGATAGACCTTGCTGAACTCGAAGTAGCCGGAGGAATGGGCGATCAGCTCTGCGCCGAGCAGCCCACCGGCGACCCGCTCCGGTCGCGGCTGATCACCGGCTTGCACGTAGATGTGGCCGGCGTTGAGCTCGCCGGCGACTTCGCTGAACAGATAGTCCAGATCGGCGCGGGTGCTGACGTGCGGCAGCAAAGCGGCGTAGCGATCGTGGATCTGCTCCCAATCGTTGCCGTGCATGCCTTCGTCGTAGAACCAGTCGCGGAGGATGCGCCAGCCGTCGCGAAACATCTGCGCCCACTCCGCCTTGGGATCCACCCGCAGCTGCAGCTTGTCCATCGGCAGCGGCTTGCTGACGTCGGTCTTCCACTTGGCATCGGCGATGACGTATTTGTTGCCAGCCTGGGCCAGCAGCAGCTTCTTGCCGTTTGCCGACAGCGCGTAGCCAGTGATCCCGGCCGCCACCTGATCGCTCTTGTCTTCATCGAGCTTGTACAGGCGCAGTTCCGGCGGCGCACCCTGAGCGCCGGCGGACTGGTAGTACAGCCCTTCGCTGGAGGCGAGCAGGCCGCCGTAGTTGCCGCCATCCACCTTCAGCGCCACGGTGCGCGCGATCAGGCCGGCGTAATCAATGCTTTTGTCGGCCGCCTTGTCGCCGTCGGCCTTCTTGTCGTCGCCGTTGGGCGCCTTGATCTCGTCGCTCTGCAGCTGCACCGCAGGCTCCACATCGGCACGCAGGCTGGCCGCGAAGAGCTTCTGAGCCCGCACGTAGATGTAGTCGAACTCGTAGGCCTCGAACTCCAAGTTGTAGTCGCGATCAGAGGTGAAATAGAGATAGCGACCGTCCGGATCGAATGCCGGGTTGCCGGCGTTGTAATCGGCCTCGGTAGCCGCGTGCTTGCGCTTGGCAACGGTGTCGAAGAGCCAGATCCTACCGACGCCGGCGGCGTTGGTGGTCACATAGGCCAGGGCCTTGGAGTCCGGCGACCAGACGTACACGGTGATCTCGTTGCCGGTATCGATCTGATCGACCTCGACGGTGCGCCCGTTGGCGATCTCCACATAGCGCAGGCGCAGCTTCTTGTCGGCGTAGGCCAGCCGCGTGCCGTCCGGCGACCACACCGGGGCGAAGCGCCAGATGTCGCCGTCGCTGGTCAGTTTGCGCGGCTCACCGCTGCCGTCGGAGGCGCGCACGTAGAGCTCATATTCGCCGCTGGCATCGGACAGGTAAGCCACCGACTGCCCGTCTGGCGACAGGCTGGCCGAGATCTCGCGCGCATTCGGCGTGTTGCTCAAATTGCGCACCTCGCCGTGCTTGGCGGGCATGGTGAACAGCTCGCCGCGGGCGGCAAACAGCGCCCGTTCGGCGTTCGGCGCCAGATCGAAGCTATCCATCTGTGCCGCCACCTTGACGAACCGCGGCAGCGCCGCCGGACGGTCGTTGGCAATGGAGATCACCAGCTTGTCGGTGCTGCCGGTGCTGGGCTGGTGCAGCCACAGGGCGCCACCGGACTCGAAGACCACCCCGTCCGGACCTCCGCTGGGCCAGAGCACGTCGTAGTCGGAGAAGTTGGTGATCTTGCGCGGCTCGCCGCCGCTGGCCGGCATCGCGTACAGATTCAGGGTGTACTCGCGATCGGAGCTGAAGTAGATCTGATCACCAACCCAGGACGGCTGATTGTCGGTGGCCGGATGATTGGTGATCTGCACCGAGGTGTTGGCCTCAAGGTCGTAGATCCACAGTTCCTGGGCCCGACCGCCGCGGTAGCGCTTCCAGGTGCGGAATTCGCGATCGATGGGGGTGTAAACGTACTTGCTGCCGTCCGGCGACAGCGCGCCGCCGCCGGTTTCAGGGATCGCCAGGGGGGTTTCCATCCCGCCGGCTGCGGGCACCAGATAGGGCCGACCGCCGCGTTCGCCCCAGGGCACCGCGTTGACCCTCACCAGGATGTTGCTGCCGTCCGGGGTCCAGTCCAACACGCGGTAGTCCCAGCCGCCGCGCGGCGGCATCACGCCGACGTCGTTGCGATAGGTCAGCTGGCGCGGCTCGCCCCCGGCGCTGGGCATCACCCAGACTTGACGGGTGCCGGAGTACTCGGCGGAGAAGGCGATCCAGCGTCCGTCCGGAGAGAACTTGGGAAACAGCTCTTCGCCAGCGTGGCTGGTCAGCCGGGTGGCTCGACCGCCGTTGCGCGGCGCGACGTAGATGTCGCCGCCGTGAACGAAAGCCACCTGAGTGGCGGACAGGTCCGGGAAGCGCAGCAGCAGCGTTCCGCTGTCTTGGCCGAGGGCCAAACTGGGCATGGCGAGCAGCGCGGCTGCGAATAGGGCGAGGCGCACGGGCAATCTCCGGTCAGGCGGGCCGGTGATTATAGGCAGGACGCTGGTGATGAGCCCCTGACAAAAGGGCTACGCGCCTGCGCGGCCAGGTCAGATGCGGTCTGGCTGATCGTCGCCTGATTCAGGGTCGTGGCGGTGGCGAGCGCGGCCAACTTGACATCCATTGCGGCCTGGGGCTGGCTCCTCCGCGCAAGTCATGGGAAAATGCCGGGCTTGCAGCTTTGCGTTTGGACGCCGGGCTGGACCCGGTGGCGCTGGGGGGAGTTTGCAGCGCAGCCGTGGTAGCTTGCACTTCACCTTAAAGGATTTACGTCTATGCGCGCGCGGTATCTCGCAGGCCTGTTGATTTCCATGCTCGCCAGTTCCAGCTGGGCTGCCGACCAAGCGGCCCCGGCCAGCTTTCCGGTAGGCGATGCCGAAGCCGGCGCAGGCAAGGCCGCCGTCTGCGCGGCGTGTCACGGTCTGGACGGCAACAGCTCCGACCCGCAGTACCCGAAACTGGCCGGCCAGCATGCCGCCTACACTGCGCACCATCTGGAGCTGTACAAGAGCGGCGAGCGCGAGAACGCGATCATGGCTGGCTTTGCAACCGTCCTCAGCAGCGAAGACATGCAGGATATCGGCGCCTACTTCGCCACCCAGACGGTGCAGGCCGGGGTGGCCGACGAAACCATGGTTGAACAGGCCCAGGCGCTGTACC
The DNA here is from genome assembly GCA_030430155.1 of Gammaproteobacteria bacterium. Lineage (GTDB taxonomy): Bacteria > Pseudomonadota > Gammaproteobacteria > Xanthomonadales > SZUA-5 > SZUA-5. Next base: position 46,107 of record JAUIFV010000006.1, on the reverse strand, counting down.
GCGGCGGTGATGCCGAGCGTGGCATTCCCGCCTGCATGGCCTGCCACGGACCCGGCGGCGCCGGCAATCCGCTGGTGCCCTATCCGGCGGTGGGCGGTCAACACGCCAACTACAGCGCCGACATGCTGCGTCGCTATCGCGACGGGGCGGCCTTTGGCGAGAGCGCCAACGCCCCGGTGATGGCGGCAGTAGCCAAGCAGCTGACCGACGCCGAGATCGACTCGCTGGCCTCCTATCTGGAAGGTCTGCACACGCGCTAAGCGGAGTCGCAAGTGGTCGGGCGGGGCGAATTGAGCGGCATACAGGCCCACCCGTTGCGCAGTCGTCCGGCAGCGACTGCAGACCCGCTAAACTGACAATTCATTACGCTAGCCTGCACCGGGCCTTCAATTCCCTTTCAGCTGGTCTGTGCGAGCCTGCGAGCCTTGCTGTTTCAGGCATTCATTCAAGGAGCGATGAGTCCGATGCGTTTCAATAACTATTCATCTTTTGTGGTTCAGCTGGCGGTCGCCGCGGTGGCCCTGCTGTGGATGCCGATACTGTCCGCCCAGGGCGTCAGCCTGTGGGAAGAAGGCAAGCACTACGAGCGTATCAACCCGGCCCAACCGACCAGCAGCGGCGACAAGGTCGAAGTGGTTGAAGTGTTCAGCTACGCCTGCGTACACTGCGCCAATTTCGAGCCGCATATCCAGGCCTGGAAGAAGACCATGCCGGAGAACGCCGAACTGGTGCTGATGCCGGCGACCTGGAATCAGGTCTATGCGCTTTATGCGCGCGCCTTCTACACCGCACAGGTGCTCAAGGCTCCGGCCGAGTCGCATCAGGCCCTGTTCGATGCCCTGCATCGGGACAAGATGCCGCTGCGCAGCGTCGAGGATCTGGCCGGTTTCTACGAGAAGTTCGGCGTCGACGCGCAGACCTTCATCAAGACCGCCACCTCGTTTGCGGTGGAAACCAATCTCAAGCGCGCCAACAGCATGGTGCCGCGCTACGGCGTGCGCGGTACGCCGGCGATGATTGTCGACGGCAAGTATCGCTTCAACGTGCAAAGCGCTGGTGGCAGCGAGCAGGCGGCGATGGCGCTGCTCAACCACCTGATCGCCAAGGCGGCTCAAGAGCGCGCCGGCAGCGGCGGCTGATCTGGACTGGCGTTGAAGACAACGCCGGCCAGCGCGTCACGGTCGGGCACCAGCGGCGACAGCGATGGTGCCCGGCTGCGCATCCTCAGCTTCAATATCCAGGCTGGCAACGCCACCCACCGCTACCGCGACTACATCACCAACAGCTGGAAGCACGTCTGGCCGGATTCAGGCAAGCAGCGCAATCTGGACGCGCTGGTGCCGCATCTGGACGGCTTTGATCTGGTCGGGCTGCAGGAGGCCGACGGCGGCAGTCTGCGCAGCGGCTTTCTCAATCAGGCCCGCTATCTGGCCGAGAGCGCGCGCTTTCCCTACTGGACCCAGCAGCGCAACCGCAAGGTGGGGCCGATTGCCCACAGCACCAATTGCCTGCTCAGCCGCTTCCACATCGGCGACGCCGAAGACCATCCGCTGCCCGGGCGCATTCCCGGCCGCGGCGCGCTGCTGGCGCGCATAGGCGATCCCAAACACGGCCTGGCGGTGATCATCGCGCACCTCTCGCTGGGACCCACCTCGCGCGGCAAACAGTGGGATTTTCTCAACGAGCTGGCCGCCGACCACCGCCACGTGATCCTGATGGGCGACTTCAACTGCCTGCCCGAAGATCGCGGTTTTCGCCAGTTCATGGAGCGCAGCTCGCTGCGGCTGCCAACCCACCGGCCACCTTCCCTGCCTGGCGACCGCGACGGGCCATCGATCACGTGCTGGTCAGCGACGGCATCGAGATTGAGCAGTGCCAGGCGCTGGCGCTGACCCTGTCCGATCACCTGCCCATTGCGGTCACCGCCAAACTGCCGGCGGCGAGCCTGGAGCACGCGGCGTAGGCGAGTAGCCGGTAGTTTCATGAGTCTTCTACTGCGGTCGCCGATGAGCCGCTGTGGCGCGATCTGCTCCTTGCTATCGACTCAACGTACTGTTCAAGTACGCCTTCATCGATCTCCGCATCCGCGGACCGCACCACAGCGGCTCTCCGACGCCCTCGCTACGAACACTCATGAAACCACGGGCCTAGTCCTCGCCGGCTTGGTCGCCCCGCGCCGCTTCGGCCTTTTTCGCCAAGTGCTGCAGATAACGGCGGCGATCCTCATCGCTGATCTGATCCAGCTGCGTCGGTAGTTCGGCGCGACGCTCTCGGCGCTGCTTCTCCACCAGCCGCTGCACGAACTCGTCGAAGGCGTTTTCCCAATCCTCCCGCTCGCCGGGCAGTTCGACCTCCGCCAGGCGGCGCAGCGCCACGCCCTCGGCTTCATCCGGCCAGGATTCGATCACGACGCCGGCCGAAGCCGCTGAGTCGCGCAGCCGTGCAATCAGCCGCAGCAGCAGATCGACCCCAGGCAACTGCAGTTCGGCAAACGGAATCGGCGTGCTCAGCCGCCGCGCCAGCTGCGGCTCGGTGAGCAGCAGACTGATCATGGCGCGCACCGGCGTGCGCTGCACGCGGCGCTGTCCGGCTCGGCGATCCAGCCGCCGCGGCGCCGCTGCCGAGGCCTGCTGGGGCAGCGGTTGCACCGGCTTGGGCAGCCCGGCACGACGAGCCAGCTCTGCCTCCATCAGATCTCGGAATGGGCTGTCCGGAATCTGCGCGATCAGCGGCTTGCAGCGCTCGGCGAGCCGGGCGCGGCCGTCTACCGTGTCCAGTCTTGCGTCCTTGGCCAGGGTCTGGAAGAAATACTCGCTCAGCGGCACGGCTTGACCTAGCTGGCTTTCGAAACCGCTGGCGCCCTGCGCGACGAGCAGGCTATCGGGATCCTCGCCGTCAGGCAGGAACAGAAAGCTGGCCTGGCGACCGTCTGTGAGCCGTGGCAGTACCGATTCCAGCGCTCGCCAGGCCGCTTCGCGTCCGGCACGATCACCGTCGAAACAGAACACCACATCGCCGGCCTGCCTAAACAGCAGCTCGGCGTGGGAACGGGTAGTCGCCGTGCCCAGGGTGGCGACGGCCTCGCTGAAGCCGTGCTGGACCAGTGCCAGCACGTCCATATAGCCCTCGACAACGATCAGCCGATCCAGCCCGCCGCGGCGCTGGCGCGCCTGAAACAACCCGTAGAGGGTCTCGCCCTTGTGGAAAACGGCCGTTTCGGGTGAGTTCAAGTACTTTGGCTGATCGTCACCCATGACCCGACCGCCGTAGGCGATGACCCGGCCGCGGCGATCGTGGATGGGAAACATCAGACGGTCGCGAAACTTGTCGTACTGGCCGCGATCGCCCTGGCTGAGCAATCCCGCCGCGCCGAGCAATCGACTGCCTTTGCCACTCTGACCAAAACGCTTGAGCAGATTGTCCCAGCCTGGCGGCGCGTAGCCGAGCCCGAACTGCTCGGCAATCTCGTCACTTATGCCGCGCCGCTGCAGATAGCCCTGCGCGGTGCTGCTGGACTTGAGCTGCTGACGAAAATAGCCGCTGGTCTCGGCCAGTAGGGCATAGAGTTCCTCGGTCCCGCGATCGCGAGCCTGGCTCAGCTCCGGCACCGGCATGCCCAGCTGCCCGGCCAGCGTTTCCACCGCGTCGACGAACTCCAGGCCGTCGTACTGCATCAAAAAGCCCAGCGCGGTACCGTGCGCGCCGCAGCCGAAGCAGTGGTAGAACTGCTTGTGCGGCACCACCGTAAACGACGGCGTGCGCTCGTCGTGGAAGGGGCAGCGGGCCTGAAACTCCTTGCCCGCGCGCTTGAGCTGGATACGCTGACCGACCACATCGACGATATCCACGCGTGCCAGCAGGTCGTCGATGAAGGTCTGGGGGATGCGGCCGCTCATGGCGGGATTATGACTGGTTTGGTGGAGCCAGGGCTGAGGGCTGAGGGCTGAGGGCTGAGGAAAAGCCAAGAATAATGCCGCGGGTATGCACGGTCAGGGCATGGGGATTGCAACCTGGGGGGGGGTCGGGGACTGCACCGCGACCGACGCGGTTCGTTCCTCACCGCATCCTACTCGGCTGCTCTGGCTGCAACGAGGAGGCGTCATGCCGCGCGTAGGATGTGGTGAGCGCAGCGAACCGCATCATCGACAGCTCCGATGCCGGCGAGGAAACCGCCGCTTCGCGCATCTGCCGGCGAATCGACATCATTGAGGCCCGTTTGGGCTGACGACCAGGCAAGGCGCCAAAGAAAACGCCCCGCGGCTCACGCTGCGGGGCGTCGGTACTAACGTTTGCGAGACTGCGGCTTCAGCCGCCCAGTCTGGCCTTGACCTTGCCGGCCAGGGCCTGCATGTCGGCTCGGCCGGCGACGCGCGGTTTGAGCAGGGCCATCACTTTGCCCATGTCGCGCGCCTCGGTGGCGCCGGATTCGGCGATGCAGTCGCTGAGGATCTGGTCGACTTCGGACTCGCTCAGCGGCTGCGGCATGTAGTCGCCGATCACGCCGATCTCGAAGTTCTCCTGATCCATCAGGTCCTGGCGGCCGGCCGCCTCATACTGTGCGGCGGAGTCACGACGCTGCTTGAGCATCTTCTCCATCACCACCAGCACCTGCGTGTCGTCGAGTTCGATACGCTCGTCGACTTCGCGCTGCTTGATCGCCGCCTGGACCAGGCGGATCACTGCCAGACGCGGCTTGTCGCCGGATTTCATTGAGGACTTCATGTCCTCAAGCAGGCGTTGCTTGAGTGTCATGCGGGCGCTCGCAAGGTGCTCGCCGTGGGGCGAATCAGTACAGGCGCTTGCGCTTGGTGACGTCGCGACCGACCCGGCGGCTGTTGCGCTTGACCGCGGCGGCCAGCTTGCGCTTGCGCTCGGCGGTGGGCTTTTCGTAGAACTCGCGGCGACGGACTTCGGTCAGAACGCCGGCTTTCTCGCAGGAACGCTTGAAGCGGCGCAGGGCGAACTCAAAGGGTTCGTTCTCACGGACCTTGACGCTAGGCATGGACTCTCCAAATCTGTGCTGATGGCATAGTAAACGCTCACTACAAACGAGCGAGCCGGCAATTATAGCCACTGTTGTTGACAACAAGCAAAGCCCGACCGACCAAATTGCCAATTGGGCGCGTTCTGCGCCAGTTCCTGCGGCGATCAGGCGTTCGGTACCCAATATGTTACGCATTGCGTGGCCGCCGCCTTGCTATGCTCCCCAGCCGCTTTGGAGCACAGGGAGCTGACCATGAAACGTTTGTTGCTGGGCGCGTTGCCGCTGAGCCTGGTTCTTTGGGGATGCGCCGAAGAGGCGCCGCCACCGCCGGCGCCGGCCGCACCGGAAACCACCGAGAGCGCCGCAGCTGAGACCGCGATCGCCAGTCCGCAGACCAATCCGCCAATCACCGTCGAGGATTTGGCCGCGCAGATCAAAACGATCAGCTCCGACGCCTTCGAAGGGCGCGGTCCGGGCAGCAAGGGCGAAACGGTCACCCTGGCCTATCTGCAGTCCGAATTTGAGCGCATGGGACTGGCTCCGGGCAACGGCGACAGCTGGTTCCAGGACGTGCCGATGGTGGAGGTGCGCGGCGAGATCGTCGAGCCGTTGACCTTCAAAGTCGGCGAGAGCGAGATGCAGCTCAAGCCTCTGGAGGAGTTCGTGCTCGGTTCGCCGCTGCTCGATCCGGAAGTGGCGATGAGCGACAGCGAGGTGGTCTTCGCCGGCTACGGCGTAGTCGCCCCGGAATTCGAGTGGAACGACTACGCCGGGATCGACCCCAAGGACAAGACGGTGATCGTGCTGGTCAACGATCCAGGCTTCGGCAACGGTGATGAGAGCCTGTTTAAGGGCAAGGCGATGACCTACTACGGTCGCTGGACCTATAAGTTCGAAGAGTGCGCGCGACAGGGCGCGCGCGCCTGCATCATCGTCCACGAAACCGCCGGCGCCAGCTATGGCTGGGAAGTGGTGCGCAACGGCTGGAGCGGTCCGGAGTTCGATCTACCGCGCGGCGAAGGTTCCGACCCGGTGGTGCCGATGCGCGGCTGGATCACTCGCGACAGCGCGGTGCGGTTGTTCGACGCCGCCGGTCTGGACTTCAACGCCCTGCGCGAGGCCGCCGACACCCGTGAATTCGAAGCTGTGGCGCTGAATGCCAGCGCCTCGGGCAAGGTCAAGAACGCGGTGCGCAAGGCCGATAGCAAGAACGTGCTGGGCAAGGTGGTGGGCAGCAGCCGTCCGGATGAGTACATCATCTACACCGCGCACTGGGACCACCTGGGCCGCACCTTTGGCAGCCCCAACGACGACATCTACAACGGCGCCATCGACAACGGCACCGGCGTTGCCGCGCTGCTGGAGTTGGCCGAAGCCTTCGCGTCCGACCCCGAGCCGCCGGCGCGCTCGATCCTGTTCCTCGCAGTGACCCTGGAGGAATCGGGCCTGCTCGGCTCGCGCTGGTATGCCGAGAACCCGGTCTATCCGCTGACCCAGACCGTGGCCAACATCAATATGGACGCGCTGCCGGTGATCGGGCCGACCAAGGACGTGGTGGTGGTGGGCTTTGGCAGCTCGGAGTTGGAGAACGTTTTGGCCGACGCGGCGCAGGCGCAGGACCGCATGATCGTGCAGGAGCCGACCCCGGAAAACGGCTTCTATTTCCGCTCTGATCACTTCAACTTCGCCAAAGTGGGCGTGCCGGCGCTATACGCCAAGGGTGGCATCGACCATGTCGAAAAAGGCAAGGAGTACGGCAGTGCCCAGGCGGTGGACTACGTGACCAACCGCTATCACAAGCCGGCCGACGAGTACTCGGCGGACTGGGATTTGCGCGGCATGGCCCAGGACGTGCAGCTGCTCTACGCGGTCGGCAAACGCGTCGCCGACTCCGACGGCTGGCCGCAGTGGCTGGAAGGCTCGGAGTTCAAGGCGCGGCGGGATGAGATGATGGCAACCAAGTAGCCAGGGCCCAGAATGGAAGGGCCCAGGGCCCAGGAGCAGCGCCCGACATCCGGGCCCTGAGCCCTGGGCCCTGGGCCCTGTTGTTTGCGGCATCATCGGAGCCAGAACGAAGGATTCGCGGAGACGCCCATGGCCACGCTCCACACCACCAGCGGCCGCTGGCGCCTGGGCTTGGGCTTGGCTCTGGCCACCGTGGGCTTTTGGGCGACGCTGCCGCTGGCGCTGAAGATCTCGCTGCAGCAGATCGACGCCTGGACTCTGACCTGGCTGCGCTTTTTGGTCGCCGCGCTGATCGTCGGCAGCTGGATACTGGCCAGCGGACGCTGGCGCGGATTCGTTGGTCTAGGCAAGGGCAGCTGGCTGCTGTTGGCCATCGCCAGCGCCGGTTTGATCGGCAACTATCTGGCCTATCTGCTGGGTCTGGCGCGGATTACGCCGGGCAATGCGCAGATACTGATCCAGTCCGCGCCGCTACTGCTGGCGGTAGGCGGGGTGGTGATATTCAAGGAACAGCTGCTGCGGGCGCAGCTGGGCGGATTCGTGGTCATCGTCATCGGCCTGCTGGTGTTCTTCGCCGAGCAGCGCGGCCGCGCCGGCGACGTGCACAGCTACGGCATCGGTGCGCTGCTGATCGCTCTGGGCGCGCTGCTATGGGCGATCTACGCACTGGCGCAGAAACAGCTGCTGGGCCAGTTCAAGCCGCAGCAGGTGATGGGCTTCATTTACGTGGTGGCCAGCATCGTGCTGCTGCCTACCGCCACACCGGGCGCGCTTGCGCAGGTCGATGCCTGGCACTGGCTGGCGATCGCCTATTGCTCATTGAACACCCTGGGCGCCTACGGCTGCTTTGCCGAAGCGCTGAATCACTGGGAGGCCTCGCGGGTCAGCGCCATTTTGGCCTTGACGCCCATCTCCACCCTGGCCTTCGGCGCTGCCCTGGCCCTGGCTTTCCCCGGCCAGGTACCGGAAGAGCAGATTGGCTGGCTGGGAGCGATCGGTGCGCTGCTGGTGGTCGGCGGCTCGATCACCGCCAGTCTGGCGGCGCGGCGGCGCAAAACATAGGTGCGCGGGCTACATCGGCAGTCGCAATACCAGGGCCTGGCCGCTGCCTGTAAGCCGCAGCGCGCTGCCGTAGTACAGGTCACCGGCATTGAGCGCGCCCTCGGCACAGCTGGCCTGGCCGCTGCACAGATAAAGCGCCAACAAGTGCCCGGACTCGACGCTGGCGGACCAGTTACCGTCCAGCTCGATGGTTTCCACGCTGTAGTAGTCAGCGTCCCTGATGATCAGGTTGAAATCGCTGGTGGGGCCGTCCAGCAGCCTGCAGCCCGGCGCCTGCGCGCCATCGAAATCGATCCGTGGTTGCTCAGCGTCAACGCGGACATCACCGCTGGCAAAGCGCAGCGCCATGCCGGCGCCATCGAGCAGAATCAGGCAGCGTTGGTAGCCAGGAAAGGCCGAGAAGGGACCGTCGCGGTCGATGCGCGCCACTGACAGTCGCCAGCGAAAATCGCTGCCATCGCCTTGCTTGGGCCAGCACAGCAGCTGGCGGGTCTGACCGCCGCCGTTCTTCCAGGCCACGGTGGCCTGGTCGGTTTTAGGCAGCAGGGTCGGAGTCACCGAGTCCGCTGTCGCGCCAAGGGGTACTACTTGAGCATCCCGGGCAGGAAGGACTGCCAGTTGCTGGAGCCGCTTTCGCCGCTGGAGGCGCTAGCCGCTGGCGTATCCAGACAGCCCGACAGCAGCTTCGCCGAGTCGACCGCCGGGGACAAGTCGGTCAAGGCCAGGGCGCCCACGGCGCCGAAGGCTGCCAGCAAACCCACACCCAGTTTGAACTTGAACTTGGTCACAGCGACTGCCCCATTCGAGATTGCCATAAGTCATGCATGTCTCATGCCAGCGATTCACTGCGCTAAGTGATTGTTTCTATTGAGTAGCCAAGGACTGTACGGGTGTCCGCTCGCGGACAACCGTACACTCGCGCCGAACACTGGCCTATTTCACCAAGGCTTCACCGGTCCGACCCCGCAACCGCTGCGGCAATGCATTGGTGTGCGCAGTCCACTTTTTTACAAGACGAAGACGCCATCGGGCGAGGGACTCACGCCGCCGCTTGGTTACACTCACCCCTTCGCTGCATCCGGTGCCGACCGCCGCATGAGCATTGCCCCGACCGCCAATGCGCTCGCCCCTTTGCCCGACGTCAGCGGTTGGGCGCTGCGTCGCGCCTTGATCGCTGGTGCGCGTAAGGTGCAGCGCGATCGCGAGCGGCTGAATCGAATCAACGTTTTCCCGGTTGCCGACGGCGACACCGGCACCAACCTGGCCTTCACCATGGAGGCATTGATAGACGGGATCGCACCGCTGCGCGCGGCCGGTTCCGATGCGGTCTTGGCGGTGGCGGCGCAGGTCACGCTGGACGGTGCACGTGGCAACTCCGGCGCGATCGTCGCGCAGTTCTTCCACGGTCTGGCGCAGGCCTGCAAGGACCAAGCGCGGCTGGGCGCGGTGACGCTGGCCAAGGCCGCTCGGCATGCCGCCGGCCAAGCCCGCGCGGCGATCGCCGAGCCACGCGAAGGCACCGTGCTTAGCGTGATTACCGACTACGCCGAGGCGCTGCAGCAGTCGGTGGATCGCGGCGTTCGCGATCTGCGCGTGCTCCTTAGCGATGCGCTGCGCTCGGCCCAGGCTTCGCTGGCGCATACCCCGGATCAGCTGGCCGTGCTGCGCCGAGCCGGGGTGGTCGACGCCGGCGCGCAGGGCTTCGTGGATTTCCTGCAGGGGGTCAATGACTACGTGGATCGCGGCCGCAAGGCGGTTGACAGCGCCGCCAACGCGGCCGCCGCCGAGACGCTGACGCCCCTGCCAGAGATGCACGCCGATAGCGAGTACCGCTACTGCACCGAGTGCGTGGTGGAAGGCAGCGATCTGGATCCGGCGGCCGCCCGCAAGCTGATCGCCGATCTGGCCATGGATTCGCTGGTGGTGGTCGGCGGCGGTGACAAGCTGCGGCTGCATGCGCATCTGGATCAGCCCGGCGAATTGTTCGACGCGCTGCTACCGCTGGGCAGGGTCAGCGCGCGCAAGGCCGACGACATGCGCGCACAGCAGCGTGCCCGCCAGCGTTTGACCAAGATCGCGGTGGTCACCGACTCGGCAGCCGATCTGCCCGAGAGCGAATGTCAGCGACTGGGCATCCTGGTGGTGCCAGTGCGGGTGGGATTCGGTGAAGAGGACTATCTGGACAAGATCACCATGCGCCCGGCCGAGCTCTACGCGCGGATGCGCGGCGGGGAGGTACCGCGAACCTCACAGCCGCCCGCGATCGATTTCCGCCGCCAGTTCGAACTGCTCGATGACCACCATCAGGGCGTGGTCAGCGTGCACATCTCCAGCCGACTGTCCGGCACCTATCAGGCGGCGCTGCTGGCGGCCAAGTCCTTTACGCCACGCATCACTCCCATCGACTCATTAAACGTGTCATCAGGACAGGCGCTGCTGGCGATGTACGCCGCCGAAGCGGCGCAGCGCGGCCTGGATGCTCCGGCCATCGTCGCGGCGGTGCAGGCGATGATGCCGCGCACCCGCACCTATGCGCTGGTCGAGGACTTGAGCTATGGCGCTCGCGGCGGACGCATGCCGGGCTGGACCGTCCCGGTGGCCCGCGCCCTGCACGCGCGCATTCGCATCGCCAATCGGGGTGGCAAGATCAAGCCGGCGGGCCTGCATTTCGGCAGCCGCGAGGCGGCGCTGCACAAGTTCGTGCGTGCCACGGCCAGACCCTGGCAGGGCTTGAGCAAGGCGCGGGCGATGGTCAGCCATTGCGATGCACACGCCGACGCCGAGCAGTGCCTGCGCCTGCTGCGGGCTGAGCTGCCCAAGCTGAGTGCGGCCTGGATCAGTGAAACCGGGCCCGCGGTAGGCGCTCACGCCGGTCCCGGCACGGTGGTGATTGCGCTGCAGGATTGGCAGGCGCCAGCGTGACCTCGCATTTGCTTTCCTGGCTGCTTGCCTACCTGCTCGGCAGCCTCAGCGGCAGCCTGCTGGTCGGCAAGCTGTTCGGCGTCGACATCCGCCGCAGCGGCAGCGGCAACGCTGGCGCCACCAATGCGCTGCGCACCCAAGGCTGGCGTTTCGCCCTGGCCACCGCAGTGATCGATCTGGGCAAGGGCATGCTCGCCGCGCTGCTGATTGCCAAGATCATCTGGCCCGGGCCGATGAGCCTGGATCCGCTCTCGGCGGCGCTGGCCTGTGTGCTGTTTGCCGCCCACGGCCACTGCTTCCCGATCTGGCATGGCTTTCGCGGCGGCAAGGGCGCCGGCACCCTGTTCGGTGGGCTGCTGACCGTGCTGCCGCTGGTCACTCTGCTCGCCTTCGCGGTGTGGCTGACGGTGCTGTTTGCGACCGGCTACGTCGGGCTGGCCACGGTGTGCGCGGCGCTTAGTCTGCCGCTGCTGTACTGGGCGCTGGTCGGCAGCGGACCGGCGCTGCTGATCTGCCTGCTCGCGGCCGCGTTGGTGGTCTGGATGCACCGCGGCAATCTGCGCCGGGTCTGGGCCGGCGAAGAGCATTGCTTTGAGAAGGTCCGGCTGCTGCCGCGCCGGCCCGGCGGCAAGTGATCCGCCGCCAGCAAGCCGCGCGTGCCTATCTCGCCACGCTGACCAAGGCCGACGCCGACGCGACTCCGCGCCCAAAGCGAATCGTGGCGACCCGCCGAGCACGCCGCGATCTGCTCCGCGCCGGGGTGGACTGGGACTACCCACCGCCGCCGTTGGACGAACAGCGCATCATCGCCATCCTTGCTGAGCGCATGCATCTGGATCTGCGCTGGGGTTGCCCCTCCACCCTGGACGGCTTGCAGGGCGTCAGTATCGACCGACCCTACGCGCTGATCAGCGAATGGCAGTGGGCCGGACGTGGCCGCCAAGGCCGGCGCTGGCAGTCGCCGCTCAGCGGCAACTACTACATCGCGCTGGCGGTGCGTGCGCAAGGCGCGCCGTCAGCGCTGCCGACTCTGCCGCTGCTGCTGGGAGTGGCACTCGCCGAGCAGCTGCGCGAGCTGGGCGTGCCGGCAGAGCTGAAGTGGCCCAACGACATCGTCGTCGAAGGGCGCAAGCTGGGCGGGCTGCTGGTGGAGCTGTCGCACCGCGGTTGCGGGCTGCGTGCGCACATCGGCGCCGGCATCAACTGGCGGCTGCCGCCGGCAGCCAAGGCGCAGATCGACCGCGCCGCGACCGACCTGGCCGAACTCTGCCCGCGCCTGCCCGATCGCAGCGAGCTGCTGGCTCGGCTGTGCTTGTGCATGCTTGATGCGCTACAGGCCCTGGCCGACGGCCACTGCGCGCAGTGGCTGGCCCGTTGGCGCCAGCTGGACAGCCTGTATGGGCAGCGCCTGCAGGTCCGCCAGTCCGGCGCGCTGGTCGAGGGCATCGCCGACTCGGTCGACAGCAGCGGCCGATTGCGCCTGCAGACCGCGCAGGGTACACGCTTGCTCGATGCTGCTGAGGTGATGCGCGTTGTGCGAACCGACGGGCAATGGGCTGCGCTTGGCACAATGAGCGATCGCATGGGATGACTAGGGCGATGGACCACCACGCATCGCGACTGCTGATCGACCTGGGCAACAGCCAGCTGAAGTGGGCCACGCAGCAGCCGCGCGCCGGCGCCGCCATCAGCTTGAGCCGCGCCGGTCGTGCGCCGCACCAAGATGGCCACTGCGCCGCGCTGCTGGCCGCCATCGGTGGCCAGGCGTTCGACGAGGTCTGGCTGTCCAGTGTTGCCGGCGCAGGCGCCGAACGGCTGGCCGTGGACCTGAGCACGGTCACTTCCGCGCCGCTTTTCCGCGCCCACAGTCCAGCAGCGATGGACGGAATCCGTAACGCCTACGCGCAGCCGCGGCGGCTCGGCGTGGACCGCTTTCTGGCGCTGCTCGGCGGCCGTGTCCGCTATCCGGCGCGAGCGCTGTTGGTGGTGGACGCGGGCACCGCGCTGACCATCGACGTGCTTGCCGCCGACGGCACCCATCTGGGCGGCAGCATCGCGCCCGGTTTGGCGCTGATGCGTCAGTCGCTGGGTCGCGGCACCGCCAGCCTGGGCGAGGCGATAGCACCGCCGAGCTTGGCGCTCAATCAGCTCGGCAGCGACACCGCCCTGGCGATCGAAAGCGGCATACTCGCCGCCGCCTGCGGTGCCATAGCTTTGCGTCGGGAGCAGTACGCTGCAATGGACGCCAGGCTGCTGCTCACCGGCGGCGACGCGCCGCAATTGGCCGATGCCTTGACCGGCGCCGAACTTCTGCCCGATCTGGTGCTGGAGGGGCTGGCGCGCTACGCCGATTGCTTTGTTGAGGGCTGAGGTCTGAGGGCGAGCCTTCTATCGTGAAGAATTCCGGCTTGGGACTCCCTAGAGCTGAGATTCCACGGCGCATTGGTTAAAGTGACGGCCGCAGCGCGACTCTAGCCCGCAGTTTCATGGTGTTCGTAGCGAGGGCGTCGGAGAGCCGTTGTGGTGCGGTCCGCGGATGCGGAAATCGATGAAGGCGTACTTGAACAGTACGTCGAGTCGATTGTAGGGAGCAGATCGCGCCACAACGGCTCTCCGGCGGCCGCAGTAGAAGACTCATGAAACTGCGGGCTAGCCCGCGAGCGACCAGTCCGCGCGCCAGGGATCTCCAATTAGAATGCGCCCAACCTCCATCGAGCCGCTTCCTTGACCCGGGTGCTGTTCCTGCTGCTGCTGATACTGAACGTGGCCACCGGCGCCTGGTGGCTGCTGCGTCCGACCGTGCCCAAAGTGCCGTTCACCCCCACCGATTCCGGCGTGCCGGCGCTGGTGCTGCTGTCCGAACGCGATGCGATCGCGATGAGTCAGGCCGCCGCGTCCAGTCAGGCGGCTGCCGCCGCCAATCCCGGCAGCGGGGTCTGCTACAGCACCGGCCCGCTGGTCGACGAGCGCGAACTGGCCAGAACCACAGATTCGCTCAATGCACTCACCGCGAGGCTGCAAGTGCGTCGCAACAACGTTCGCGTCGTGCGCGGCTACAGCGTCTATCTACCCGCCTACGACAGCCGCGACCAGGCCCTGACCGCCGCCCGCCAGCTCTCTGCCGCGGGACTGCGCGATTACTACGTAGTCACCGCCGGCGACCAGGAGAACACCATCTCACTGGGATTGTTCCGCCAGGAAGACAACGCCCGCCGACGCCTGCAGCAGGTCGAGGCGCTGGGCTTCAGAGCCAGCCTTGGCGAACGCGCCGACAACCAGGAGCAGTTCTGGATCGATTTCGACCCGCTTGCTGAGGCCGGCGAACAATGGCGTCAGCTGCCGGCACTGGCGCGCCTGGGGGCTAGACCCATACCTTGTTTTTAGGGCTGAGGGCAAGAGCTTGGCGACACTTCAGCTTCATAATGGTGCTGGTGAAGGGAATTGAACCCCCAACCGCTCGATTACAAATCGAGTGCTCTACCAATTGAGCTACACCAGCACGTAGAGAGCGCAAAGTTTAGCGCGGAAGGTTCGCCGCGGCACCTGTTCGCCTTATCCAGGTGCGCCGATCCAATCGCCTTGGCCCTGTGCCCTAAGCCCTGGGCCCTCGCTGTTGCACCCACACCACAGCCCCCGATCCTGGAAAATGTGAACCAGAACCGCGACTTAACGAAATTTTTAGCTTTGACGAAATGCTGACGTTTGGCTAGTGTTGCGCGCCAACATCAACTGGAGTCGGCCTGTGATCTACGAGCCGCGATCGTGTCACCCTCCTCGCGACCCTGATCATCCGCAAGCCGTTCGCCATCGCAGCGAAAACCCGGCTCCATCAAAGGCTCCAAACCGCGTCGGCAAAGTGCTGTCGAACGCCCGCGTGCACGCTCACAAACATGGTCGATTGTCGATGGCGGTGCTATCGGCATTCATGGTGGTCGGCGTAGGGCTGATGCTCGATCCGGCACGTGCGCGCGTCGCCGACACCGATAGTTTCGTCATTCCGCGGCTGGAACTGCCGCTGGATCTGCCCAGCGCCGACCAGGTTACCGTGCTGCCGCTGGAGAGCGCGCCGAACCTGGAGAACGACCTTTTCACCCGCGGCATGGGCGATGACGGCTGGACCGTGGTCACTGTGCAGCGCAACCAGACCCTCGGCCAGATCTTTGCCGAGTTGGGACTGGGTGGCGGCGAAGTGCACCGGGTGGTGGGGCTGAGTGAGCACACCGCCAGGCTGGTGCAGATCCATCCGGGCGACCAGCTGGCCTTTCTGATTGGCGACGACGGTAAGCTCGCTGGCCTGCAGTTCGACTGCGGCGAGGACCGTCGCATCCTGATCGAGGCTTCCGGCGATAAGTTGGTCGAACAAATTATCGAGCGAAAAATGGAGACCCGACTGGAATACGCCAGCGGGGTGATTTCCAGTTCGCTGTTCCAGGCTGGTAGCGACGCTGGCATATCCGATCGCACCACGCTGAAGATGGCCGAAGTGTTCAACTACGACATCGATTTTGCGCTGGATCTGCGCCAGGGGGACCGCTTCACCGTGGTTTATCAAAGCATCTTCCGCGACGGCGTACGCCTGCGCGATGGGGACATCGTCGCCGCCCGCTTCGTCAACCAGGGCAAGTCCTACGAAGCCTTCCGCTACAGCAATAACAAAGGGCTGGCGGACTATTACGACGCCGAAGGACGCAGCCTGCGCAAGGCCTTCATCCGCACCCCGGTGGAGTTCACCCGCATTTCCAGCCGATTCTCTGCGGCGCGCAAACACCCCATCTTGGGCAAGGTGCGCGCCCATCGCGGCGTCGACTATGCGGCCCCTGCAGGTACCGTGATTCGCGCCGCTGGCAACGGCACCGTAAAGTTCGTGGGCCGCATGAACGGCTACGGCAAGGTCGTCGAGCTACTGCACGGCAAGCAGACCACCACCCTGTATGCGCACATGTCGCGGCACGCGCCGGGACTGCGCAAGGGGCAGAAGGTCACCCAGGGTCAAACCATCGGCTACGTCGGCATGACCGGTCTGGCCACCGCACCGCATCTGCACTACGAGTTCCGGGTCAAAGGCAAACACCGCGACCCGCTGACCGTGACCATGCCGCGACCGGAACCCTTGACCGGCACCGAGCTGGCCAGCTTCCGGGTCCAACAGCAGGCCGCTCGCGCCCAGCTGACGACGCTGGAGAGCGTGCTGGCGGCGAACTAGGAGCGCTGCCGCGCGCGCCGGGTGCGCGCTGATGACTACCCCCCGGAGAGCAGGAACCGATGCTCTACCTTGGCTTGATCTCCGGCACCAGCGCCGACGGCATTGATGCGGCGCTAGTGCGTCTTGATCCGCAGCTGTCGGTACTGGCCGCACGCACCTATCCCTACCCCGAGTCGCTGCGCCAGCGGCTGCTGCCGTTGATCAACGGCGCCGCACTAGCCGATGTCGATGAGCTGGCCACGCTGGATGCGCTGGTTGGCGAAGCGTTTGCGTCCGCGGCCAATGCGCTGCTGACAGAACAGCATGTCGACCCCGAGCGGGTGCGATCGATCGGCAGCCACGGCCAGACCATCCGTCACCGCCCGCGCGCCGAGACCGCCTTTACCTGGCAGATCGGCGACCCCAGCCGCATCGCCGAAGCCACTGCCATCACCACGGTGGCCGATTTTCGGCGTCGCGATATGGCCGCTGGCGGTCAGGGCGCGCCGCTAGTGCCGGCCTTCCATGCCGACGTATTCGCCGCGGCCGAGGATCGCGCCGTGCTCAATCTGGGCGGCATCGCCAATCTGACCCTGCTGCCGGTGAACGGCCCGGTGCGCGGCTTCGACACCGGCCCAGCCAACGCGCTGATGGATCTGTGGGCGCAGCGCTGCGGCCTGGGCGAGTGCGACAGCGACGGCGCCTGCGCTGCCGCCGGCCAGGTCAACGACGCCTTGCTTCAGCAGATGCTGTCCGATCCCTGGTTTGCGCTGCCGCCGCCGAAGAGCTGCGGTCGCGAAGACTTCAACGCCGCCTGGCTGGATGCGCAGCTGGCCGGCGCCGAGCTGGCCGCGGCGGATGTGATGGCAACGCTGCTGGCGCTAAGCGTGGAAACGGTGACGCGCGCGCTCGAGGACCATCTGCCCAGCGCGGGGCAGCTGCTGGTTTGCGGCGGCGGGGTGCGCAATCCCACCATGATGGCGGCGCTGCGCAGCAGGCTGAGCCCGATTGCGGTGCAATCCACGGCCGAGCACGGGCTGGATCCCGACTTCGTTGAGGCCAGCGCTTTCGCCTGGCTGGCTGCGCAGGCCCTCGATGGCCGCCCCGGCAACCTGCCGTCGGTCACCGGCGCCCGCGGCCTGCGCGTGCTGGGAGCGATATACCCGGCCTGAACTAGTGTGGTGAACCGAGAACTCCTTGAGCTCACCGCGCTCGTGACCAGATTCCTCTGATTGCGGCGTTGCTCCTCGTCGCCAATGGTTCACCACACCGGTTTCACCAAGCTTGCCTGATTGCCGCTTAGCCCTTTAAATCGCGCCCCCGCGCCCCGCTCCGATGCAGGCGCATTGACGACGCAAGCTTCACTATGGACGGTAACTACTCGGGAATACGCGGCAGCCTGCATCGCTGGCTACAGCATGCGCGCGTGCAGCAGAGCATCATCGCGCTGATCGTCCTTAACGCCGTCGTGCTCGGCCTGGACACCTCCGACAGTCTGATGGCGGACTGGGGCGCGCTGATCCACGGCGCCGATCAAGTGATCCTGGCCATCTTCGTGGTCGAGCTGCTGATCCGCATCTACGTCCACCGGCTACGCTTTTTTACCGACCCCTGGAGTCTGTTCGACTTTACCGTCATCGCCATCGCGCTGGTTCCCGCCGGTGGAGCTTTCTCGGTCCTCCGCGCGCTGCGCATATTGCGCGTGCTGCGCCTGCTCAGCGCGGTGCCGAGCATGCGCCGGATGGTGGCCGGCCTGCTTTCCGCTATTCCCGGGCTGGGTGCGGTGTTCAGCATGCTTGGGCTGTTCTTTTACATCGGCGCGGTAGTCGCAACCAATTTGTTTGGTGAGCGCTTTCCGGAATGGTTCGGCACGCTGGGCAAGACCGCTTACACGCTGTTTCAGATCATGACCCTGGAGAGCTGGTCGATGGGCATCGCCCGCCCGGTGATTGCCGAGTACCCCTGGGCTTGGCTGTTCTTCGTGCCGTTCATCATGGTCGCCACCTTCACCCTGCTCAATCTGTTCGTGGGCGTGATCGTCAGCGCCCTGCAGGCCGAGCACGATGCCGAGCGCAGCGCCACCGAGGAAGTGCACCAGCAGCAGCTACACCAGGATCTGCTTTCCCTGCACCGCGAGATCGCTGAGCTCAAGCAGATGCTGACCAATCGCGAGCCGGCGCTGCCGGTAGGCGAGGAGCTATCCCGCAGCGAGGTCGCCTGACGTGCCCTGTTCGGATGTTTGGTCGGCCTGCTCGCGGCGACTCTTGGGGTGACGAACGTCTTCGCCTCGCACCAGATAGATCACCTGCTCGCAGATGTTCTTGCAGTGGTCGCCGACCCGTTCCAGTGAGCGGGCCACGAACAATCCATCGATGGCGCGCGGAATGATTGCCGGCAGGCGCTCCATGTATTCGGCCAGCTCCACCAGCTGCGCCTTGTAACTGCGGTCGGCAATCTTGTCCTCAGCCATCACTCGCCGGGCCAGAGCCACATCGCCGCGAGCAAAGGCATCCAGGCAGCCGCGAAGCATCTCCCGGGTGATCTCGCCCAAGGCGGCCAGTTCATCCAGGTAGCGCGGCTCAAATGGACCGGCCACCAGTCGCGCAGCCAGCTTGGCCACCCGAGTGCTTTCATCGCCCATGCGCTCCAGATCGGCCACAGTCTTGCCGGCCATCAGCAGCAAGCGCAGATCCGAGGCAGCCGGCTGTCGGCGCACCATGATCCGCACGCAGTCCTCGTCGATGCTCAGCTCCAGCCGGTTGATTTCGCGCTCGGCTTCGACCACCTGCTTGAGGCCGGCCGATTCACGCTCACGCAGGCAGCGCACGCCAATGCCCAGCTGTTGCTCAACCAGACCGCCCATGCGCAGCACGAGACTACGCATGGTCTCCAGTTCCTCATTGAACTGGCGGGAGATGTGCTGGGAAAGGCGCAGGCGGTCCATGGCGTAGAGCTTAGTGGGGGAGGTGCGCTTTGACGAGGCTATTCGCGGGCGGATTGCTGGCGCTTAGGGCACAGGGCACAGGGCACAGGGCACAGGGCCCAGAAAAGCCGGGCTCCCCGCGCTCTTGCCCTTCTGGGCCCTGAGCCCTGGAAAGGACCCTTAGAGCGGCCAGATCAGCGTGACGCAAAGACACTCATCGGAGCTGGATACCGCACGCTATTACTCTCCTGGGCCCTGGGCCCTCTGCCCTGGGCCCTTACAAATCAGTGCGCCCTAAGCCGAAACCGCTCCCGGTAGTCGCTGGGCGTCGTTGCGCTGGCCCGCTTGAACAGCTTCCTGAAACTGGAGACGTCGCTGTAGCCGCAGCGCTCGACGATTTCCTCGAAGCTCAAGTGGGTGGTCTCCAGCAGCGCCTTGGCGCGCTCCACGCGCAGGTGCTGAATGTGCTCCAGCGGGGTGATGCCGTGGTGGCTGCGGTAGTGGCGGAGCAGGCTGCGCTCACTGATTCCGCAGTGCTCGGCCAGCTTGGCGACGGTCATCTCCTGATGCAGCTCGCGCTGCAGGAAGCGCTCGGCGCGCTCGCTCAGCGAGTGCCGTGGCCTCTCCAACATGGCCAGCGACACATAGGGCGCCTGGCTTTGCCGCTCGCGGTCGATGACCAGCATGCGGCCGGTTTGCTGGGCCAGATCCTCACCCCCGTGCTGGGCCACCAATTCGAGGATGTAGCTGTAGATCGCGGTGGCCGCGCCGGTGGTGACCAGCTTGCCGTCCTTGACCATCATCTGGTCGGCTTCCAGCGTCACCTTGGGAAAACGATTGCGGAAGTTGCTGGCCAGCCACCAGCTGGTGGTGGCGCGATGACCATCGAGCAGGCCGCTGGCGGCGAGTAGGAAGGTGCCGCTGCAGGTGGCAGCGATCACCGTACCGCGGTTGTGCAGGTTGTGCAGATATTCGTATTCGGCGGTGTAGGCGGCGAGCTGACCGGTCAGCCCCGAGGGGCACTCGTGCATGACGCCCGGAACCAGCAGCACGTCCAAATCCTCGCGCGGCCCGTCCAGGCCAGCGATGCTGACCCCGGCCGAGGTCGCCACCTGATCCTGCCCCCGGGCACTGAGTACCACGCTTTCAAAACGCACCGGCGCGATCGGGTCGCGAATTGAAGCCAGCTTGCCGGCCACTTTCAGCGCATCGCTGGGTCCGGCGACGCTGGACAGCATCACGCCGTCCAGCGCCAGTATGCCGACCCGCAGCAGCGGCGCTTGCGCGCGCTCAGTCATCGATACGCACCGCGCCAGCGCTGGCGGCGAGCAGGTCCAGCAGCAGCTGGGGAGCGGCGATGCGGGTGATGCCATCGGCCGGCTGATCACAGGCGACCAGAGCAACCGAACCGCTGTGGCCCTCAGGCAGGCTCAGCGCCGACGGCGCCTGCAGCTCCGGCGCGCCGCTGGCGTCGCTGGTCAGCAGCCATACCCCCTTGGGCAGGTCGGACTGCACGCCGCAGCCGTTGGCACCGGTGAGGCTCAGGTCCTGGCCGTCGGCCGGGGTGTACTGCCAGTCACCGGCGTGCTGATGGAAGGTGGCGGTGTAGTGACTGCCGGCCACGTAATCGGTGGCGATCTGCTCACCGGCGGAAAGACTGCTGGCACTCAACAGGGCCAGCGCGGAAATCAGTTGGACAGTAGTACGGGACATCGTATGACTCCTTGCTTAGACGGGAGGATACCCGTTGGACGACAGTATGGTCGTTGACACAGCGTCCAGGGAGCGGCGGATACGACATTGTAGTGGTGGTTTCGGACAGGTTGGGGCGTTTTTGGGTGACGGATGTCGCTTTTTGGGGGTGAGATCGGTCTCATGGGGCTCACAAAGGGCCCAGGGCCCAGGGCAGAGGGCCCAGGATTGGTATCCGCAACGCCGCGGCGTTCTGGCCCGATCCCGATGCTCCGCCGCTGAATCCGACGGCAACGGTAGGGCCCAGGATCAAAGCCGGATTCCGGTGCTTGTCCTGGGCCCTGGGCCCTAAGCCCTGTGCCCTCTAAAACCCAATTTCCCGCCCAAACAACCGCCAGATCCGCCCGTACTCGTCATACCAACCGTCGGCATAGACGAAGCTGTGGCGCTCCAGCGGATAGGCGGCCAGTTCGAAGTACTCGCCCTTGCGCAGCTCGATCAGCCGCTGCACCAGGCGCACCGAGTCCTTGAAGAAGACGTTGTCGTCGAGCATGCCGTGGGCGATCAGCAGCGGACGCTGCAGGCCTTCGGCGTGTTCGATGGGACTGGAGATACGGTAGGCCTCGGGGTCGATCTGCGGGGTGTTGAGGATGTTGCCGGTGTAGTAGTGGTTGTAGTGGGCCCAGTCGGTGACCGGACGCAGCGCGGCGCCGGCGGCAAATTCGGTGGGTGCGCGGAACAGCGCCATCATGGTCATGAAGCCGCCGTAGCTGCCGCCGTAGACGGCGACGCGTTCGCCGTCGACGCCGTGCTCGTTGATCAGCCAGGTCTTGGCGTCGAGCAGATCCTCCAGCTCCGGATGGCCCATATTGCGGTAGATCGCGGTGCGCCAATCGCGGCCATAGCCTTCGCTGGCGCGGTAGTCGGGCACGATGACGGTGACGCCCCGCGCGGTGAGCAGGTTGTGGAACAGCTGCTCGCGGAAGTAGTAGGGATAACCCTGGTGTACGTCCTGGGTGTAGCCGGCGCCGTGGACGAAAATCACCGCCGCGCCCTTGCCCTTGCCCTCGCCGCGGCCTCGATAGAGCTTGGCGGGAATCTGGAAATCACCGTGGGTGGACGGATACCAGACGAACTCGGGCTGCTGGAAGTCGTAGGCGCGATAGCGTTTAGTGCGGGTATCGGTGAGCTGCTTGGCCGGTGTACCGGGGTTGGATGACTGCACGTAGAGCTGCGACGGCAGATAGCTGCGGGCATGGCTGATCAGCAGCTGACGGCCGTCTGCCGAAAGCTGGAAGCTGTTCTGCCCACCCAGTTCGGTCACCCGCTGCACCTGGCCGCCGCGCGCAGCGACCCGATACACCTCCAGGCTGAAGGGACTTTCGCGATTGGCGCTGAAGTAGATCCAGCGGCCGTCATTGCTGACCGTCACCGAGTCACTCTGCACTTCCCACTGGCCCTCGGTGAGCGCACGCGCGCTGCTCTCGCCAGGCCGCTGCAGGTACAGGTGTGAATAGCCGCTGTGCTCGGAGAGGAACCACAGCGCCTCGCCGTTGGGCAGCCAGCCGAGGTCGTTGAAGGACCAGTTGATCCAGGCCGGATCATGCAGATGGTGCATAGCCACCAGCTTGGCCTGGTCGACGTCCACCGCGGCGATCCAGCGATCCTTGAAGTCGTTGCTGTGCGCGCGCACGACCAGCTGGTCGCCGGCTGAATTCCAAGTCAACTCCTGGTACTGCAGCGGTCGCGGCTGTTCCAGCTCGACCTTCGGCGCAGCCTCTTCGGCATCGAGGCTTTCGCCCTTCGCTTCGGCCTCGCGCACCCGCGCCGCCGCGCGCAGATCGGCCAACGAATCACGCTTGATCTGTGGCAGCTCATCGACCGCTACGCTGCGATGACTGCCGTCACTGAGATCGACCAGCAGCAGCGTGTGCGGCGCCTGCGCGTCCCGTCCGACCAGGGTGCGGACATCCTCGATCTCTACATAGCCCGAGCGCGCCACATATTTGGGCATCTTGTCGCCCTCACCGTGGCTATAGCCCTTGGCCTGCACCACTACCGCCAGCCAGCGGCCATTCGGCGACAGCGAGGCAGCGACCTGTTCGTGCTTGTCGCCCAGGAAGATCTTTGGCGCCAGCGCGGCGGGATTGGCCTTTGCCCGCGCCTGCTCCTGCTCGCGCCGCGCATTCTCCTGTTCGTACTCATAGCGCAAGGTGGAGATCAGCCGCAGCTCTTCGGCCGAAAGGCCTTCGGGCTGTTTCTCATCCGGCGCCTCTTCAAAAGCCAGCTCTGCGGCGAGGTGGCTGAGTCCGCTGCGGGTGTCGACAATCAGCCAGTTCTGTCCGGAAAGCACTGCGGCGCGGCCGTCGGTCATCCACTGCGGATTGCGTTCGGCGGCACTGGTGCGGGTCAGTTGGCGGGCGGCGCCACCAACCTCGCGCACCCACAAATCGCCATCGATGGTGTACAGCGCACGCTTGCCCTTCTTGTCCAGCACCCAATCGGCACCATCGATCTGCCCGCGCTGGTCATCGGCAACGATGCTCGCGGCACCATTGCGCAGATCGGCCCGCCACAGATCGCGCAGCGTCGAGCCCTGGCGTTTCTGCAGGTAGTAGGCATGGCGACCATCCAGACTCAGATAGGGCTGTTCGGGCGGATTGCCGATCCAATCCGGGTCAGCCATGGCCTGTTCCAGGGTGAGCGTCGGCTGAGCCTGGTCCTGCGCGTGCAGCGCCGGGGCGAAAAGCAAAAGGACCAACAACAGGTGCAAGGCGCGCATAAACCAACTCCATCGCAATCGAACCGCCGATGATAAGCGCTATTGGGGTGGCTGCACGGTGCCGGAAGGGGTGGACGAGATTGATGCGTACTTCGACTTCCGAGCTGAGGGCACAGGGCACAGGGCACAGGGCCCAGCTGGAACCCGCACTCCTGGGCCCTGGGCCCTTTTCCCTGGGCCCTCAGCCCTCAAACAGACAACTGCTCGTCACCACCCAGATTGCGCTCGATCAGCAGCACCCCGGCAATGGCCAGCGCCGAGCCGAGGATGGATTTCCAGGGCACATTGGTCAGGGCGCCGTCGGTCATCCCCAGCAGGCTTTCGGCCACCGGCAGATTGCCGCGCAGCTGGTCGATCAGGGAGGCCAGGTACGGATAGGCGACAACCAGCCCGACCGCTACCATGATCGCCATCAGCAGGGTGACCAAACCGTCCTCCAGCGCCGCGCGTCGATTGCTATCGATGACCTGCTGCTGTAGTCGGGCGGCGAAGTCCGCCGGCAGCTGCGGTCCCACCGGCTGACGCAGGGCGCGCAGCACTAGCCGGTAGCGATCGACCTGTGGGTCGTCCTTGGCGTTGGAATGACCTTGCTCAGCCTGCTCGGCCTGGCGCTGCCACTGCGCCTCTTTCTCCAATTCATTCATGCCAGTTCTCCCAATCGCTCCTCCAGCTGCCGCTTGAGCTGCTTGCGGGCGCGAAACAGATGGCTCTTGACCGTGCCGTCGGGCAGATCGGTGATCTGCGCGATCTCGGCGATGCCCAGCTCCTCCAAGTGATACAGCGTAACCAGGGTCCGCTGCACGGTGGGCAGACAGCTTATCGCCGCACCCAGGTGGGCCATGACTTCGGCATCGGCGCAGGCCGTCTCCAGATCGAAGCCGTCGGCAACCGCGGCCAGCGGCTCGTTCGATTCCTCATCATCACCTTTGGGCGCTTCCACCGGCAGCCGCTTCTTTTGCACAAAGCGCATCGCAATGGTGTAGGCGATGCGCCCCACCCAGGTGGAGAAGGCGCTCTCAAAGCGGTACTGACGCAGGCAGCGGTGGACCCTCAGGAAGACCTCCTGGCACAGCTCGCGGGCGTCCTCCGGATGCTGCACCACGCGATAGACCAGATGCCAGACCAGCCGCTGATGGCGCTCCACCAGCTGCGCAAAGGCCTTGCTGTCCCCGGCCAGTACCGCACGTACCAATGTTTGATCTTCGCCCATGCCCAGCTTGGATACAGCTGATGGCGCAACGGTTGCAGTTAAGGACTCCCATTCACGCGAGCCGCGTTGCGAGTTTTGCGTCTGCCCCCGTTGCCAACAATCAGGGGCGCAGTCCCGAAAGGTATGGTCATTCTATGCCCGAGGGCTGCAATGCCGCAGCAGCCGCAGGGCCGCAACCCGTCCACCAAGACTCGTTGCCGCTGCAACCGCGCGCACAGCCACTGTATCCAACACCCACAAGCGAGCAATGGCTCGACTACAAAAAGGAGCAGGAAATGGATCTGGCGCTGTTTATCCCAATGGTGTTGTTTGTTTGTATCACCTACGCGGTGAAGATCATTGTTGACGCCCGGGTGCGTCGGCGAATGGTGGAAACAAACGGTTCAGAGGACCTGGTGAAGACGCTGATGACCGCCGATGAGCAAAATCGCCGCGTCAGCGCGCTGAAGTGGGGCATGGTGCTAACCGCCATCGGCGTGGCCTTCTTCATTCAGCAGATGGCCAAGCTGACCGAAGAGGACCCGGCCACCTACGGCCTGCTGTTCGTCGCCGCCGGTGTGGGCCTGCTGGGTTTCCACGTGATCGGCAAGAAGGGCTGAGTCAAGCTACACCTCCGGCTGCGGCAGTGACCGCAGCCGGAAAGGCCCGACCGGGCTATCGGTCGGCCTGCCCTTCCATCTCGGCGATCTGCTGCTCCAGTGCCTCCAGCTTGCTGCGGGTACGGCGCAGGATCTCCCGCTGCACTTCGAACTCCTCACGCGTAACCAGCTCCAGCCGCTGCAGGCTGGACTGCAGCACGCTGCGGAAATTCTTGGCGATGTCCTCGCGCGCCCCCTGCAGATCCTCCGGGATCATGCTGGTCAGGCGGCGCGCCAACTCGTCCAGTTTGAGTACGTCGATCACCATCGTGCTCCTGCGCGTGTAGACCGCTATTTTAGCCGGCAAACATCACCGGCACGTCGACCTGCCCATCCGCGCCCATCGCGGGTTAAGCTTGGGCCGAATCCGGTTCGGCGTGGAGACGGCAGATGAAAATGGTCGCGGCGGTAATCAAACCCTTCAAGCTGGATGATGTGCGCGATGCGCTGAGCGAGATCGGCGTGCAGGGCATCACCGTCACCGAGGTCAAGGGCTTCGGTCGGCAAAAGGGCCACACGGAGCTGTACCGCGGCGCCGAGTATGTGGTCGATTTTCTGCCCAAGATCAAGCTGGAAGTGGCCACCACCGATGACCGCGTGGATGCGGTGGTCGAGGCGATCATGCAGGCTGCCGGCACCGGCAAGATCGGCGATGGCAAGATCTTCGTCTACGCCCTGGAACAGGTGCTGCGCATCCGCACCGGGGAATTGGATGGAGACGCGCTCTAGAGCTAGCGGGACTCGCTTGCTGAATCGGCGCCGCTGGCTGCAGTTGCTGGCGGGGGCCGCGGCGGTGCCTTGGCTGTCGGCCTTGTCCGCGCAGAATCGGCTAGCTGGGCGGCTCACCGCCGCTGGATCGGACACACTGGCGCCGCTGTGCCTGGCCTGGATGGAACAGCTGCAGGATGCCCATCCGCAGCTCAGCGTCGAGTTCCAGGCCGGTGGGTCATCCACCGCGGTGAAGGCGCTGATCGAGGGCAGCACCGATCTAGGTCCGATGTCGCGGAGCATGAGCCAGGCTGAACTGGCTGCTTTCCGCGACAGGCACGGTTTTGAGCCGACGCCGGTGCTAGTCGCGCTGGACGCCATCGCCGTGGTGGTGCACCCGCGCAATCCGCTGCGCCGGATCAGTCTGGCCGAGATTGATGCCAGCTACTCCAGCAGTCGCTGGTGCGCGCCGCGCCCGTCCATCGAGCGCTGGGGACAGCTCGGCCTGAGCAATGAGTGGGCCGACGCACCGCTGCGCCGCTATGGACGCAACACCGCCTCAGGCACTTTTGAACACTTCCGCCGACTGGCCCTGTGCGGCGGCGACTATCGCCCCGACGTCGGCCAGATGATGGCCTCGGCAGCGGTGGCGCGAGTGGTCTCCCGCGACCGGTTGGCGATCGGCGTACTCGGCGCCGGCTCGGTTGATGATTCGGTGCGTGCCCTGGCCGTGGTCGGCGACGATGGGCTCAGTGCCGGACCAACGCCCGCGGCGGTGGCCAGCGGTCGCTACGCGCTGTCACGACCGCTTTGGATCTATCTGCGACGCGCACCGGGTGAGGCGCTGCGCCCGCTGGTGTCCGAGTTTCTGGCCCTGGCCTTGTCGCCCGCAGGCCAGCAGCGAGTGGCTCAGACCGGACTGATTCCGCTGCCGGCAGCACGCCGGCGCGCCGAACGGGCACGGCTGTTCGGTTCCTGAGCGCATAGCCCCTGCCCCCGTCATCGGCGTAAACTGGCGCTCGCCGGAACTTACGCTAACGGAGCAAGCCGATGGGCGATGTCTTGATCATCATATTTCTGGTCTTCGCCGTCATAGTGTTGATCAGATCTATCCGCTTTGTTCCGCAGGGCTTCCACTACACCATCGAGCGCTTCGGCAAATACATCAACACCAGAGAGCCTGGTTTTGCATTCCTGGTGCCGTTGGTCGACTCGGTGGGCCGCAAGATCAACATGATGGAACAGGTGCTGGATGTGCCCTCACAGGAGGTCATCACTCGCGACAATGCGGTGGTCAAGGTCGACGGCGTGGTCTTCTTCCAGGTGCTGGATGCGCCCAAGGCGGCCTATCAGGTGGCGGTGCTGGAGCGCGCCGTACTGAACCTGGTGATGACCAACATCCGCACCGTGCTGGGCTCGATGGATCTGGACGAGAGCCTGTCCAAGCGTGACGAGATCAACGCCCGATTGCTCAGCGTGGTCGACGACGCCACCCATCCCTGGGGCATCAAGGTCAACCGTATCGAGATCAAGGACATCACCCCGCCGCGCGATCTGGTCGACGCCATGGCCCGGCAGATGAAGGCCGAGCGCGAGAAGCGCGCCACCATTTTGGAAGCCGAAGGCGCCCGTCAGGGCGAAATCCTGCGCGCCGACGGTGAGAAACAGGCGGCGATACTGGAGGCCGAAGGGAAGAAGGAGGCCGCCTTCCGCGAAGCTGAAGCGCGCGAGCGCTTGGCCGAAGCCGAAGCCAAGGCGACGATGATGGTGTCCAAAGCCATTGCCCAGGGTGATTTGCAGGCAATCAACTACTTCGTTGCCGACAAATACATCCACGCCATCAAGGCCATTGCCGCCAGCCCCAATCAGAAACTGCTGATGCTGCCGATGGAGGCCACCGGCGTACTCGGCAGTCTGGCCGGCGTTGCCGAGCTGGCCAAGGAAGCGCTGACCAAGCAGCGCAGCAGCGGCGAGGGCTAGGCCGTGTTGGATCTGACCGTCTGGCAGTGGTGGCTGGCAATCGGTTTCCTGCTGCTGATTGCCGAGCTGGCCGCACCCGGCGTTTTCCTGATCTGGTTTGGACTGGCCGCGCTGATCGTCGGGACTGCGGTGTGGCTGGTGCCGGCGTTGCCCTGGCCGCTGCAGGCCGTCGCCTTCGCCGTACTCTCGTTCGCCTTCGCCCTCTACTACCGGCACCTGCGTGCCAAGTACAACACCGAGGCCAGCGATCAGCCGCTGCTGAACAAGAAGCTGGCGCAGATGGTCGGCCAGGTGCATGTGCTGCATAGCGCCATCGAGAACGGCCGCGGCAAGGTAAAGATCGGCGACGCACTATGGAGCGTCAGCGGTCCGGATCTATCCGCCGGTGAACGAGTCAAGGTGGTGGCGATCAACGATATGGTGCTGGAAGTGGAAGCTCACAGCTGAACGCTGAATTCTAGGGCGGTCAGCGACCCTTGCCCATGATCAGCAGCACCAGACCCACCGCAGCAGCAGCCGCGCCGCCGATCAGATAGCGCATCGTTTCGTCGCTATAGCGCCCGGTCAGCCCCTCCACCAGCTGCTCGCGGAAGGACTCGGTGGACTGGTAGCCGAAATACAGCAGCACCCCGCCGAGCACCATCAACACCAGTCCGATCGCCTTGGTCGCACCCATTGCCTGCTCCTTAGCTTCAAGAGTCGGAAGTGTATGCGCTGGGCGTGCCCAGCGTCCCCTACCAAGTCGAGAATCTCTCCATTTCGCGGCTCACCCGCGGCAACCGGATGCGCTCCAGCAAGCCTTCCGCGTAGTCGCGCTGAAAGGGCAGATCCTTGCGATGGACGTAACCGATGAAGCAGTCACAGCAGCGGTTCGGACACGCGCGCGGCTGCAGCTTGGCCAAATAGCTCTGGTCGTAAAGATTGCCCAATGGTTCGGCGACGAAGTGGCAGCGGGTCACGTTGCCTTCGCCGTCTACAGTGATTACGTCCTCCCCAGTGCGACAAGGAGCGCCCTTGCTGTCGCCCGGATCAAGGTTGTAGCGAAAATGTGGATCGAGAACCTGCAATCGCTCGACCTGTTGTTCGCTGTAGTAATCGGCCGTCCGCTGGTCATAGGCGTTGATCCACATCGGCACTTCGACAGGCACTTCAGCGCGGAGCATGTCGATCTCATCCATGTGCGCCTGCAGCGCAACCATCCCGACGCTGTAGCGAATCCCACGCCGACTGAGCTGCATACAGCGCCGAACAAATGCCGAGCGGGACACTTGAGACGGATGAAAGGTGCACCATAGCGCCAGTTTGCGGTGGTCAGCCAAGTCCAACCAGCGCAGACCCACACATAGATTGGTCTGGATCGCGACGCGACGTAGATGCTCCAGTCGACTCAGGCGAACCATGGCTTCGCGGTAATGCTTTCGGACCAGCCCCTCTCCCCAGGGCGTGAACAATACCGACACCGCATGGGGCTGCTCGCCGACCCAGTCGACAAAGCGCAGCAGGTCCGCGGCGTCCTCATCCAGCGCCGCGCGCGAGTCGTAGGTCTTGGCGAAGGGGCAGTAGTCGCAGGCGTAGTTGCAACTACTCAGCTTGCCGCGATAGAGCACTGTCAGGTGGCTAGGCGTATTCATAGTCCTGCATCAACTCGTTCACCTTCGACGAAGCCAGCCACGGCCCGATGGTGTCTGCTCTGGCCAGCCCTTGAGGCGAGAGCGAGATGACGCCATCGCTATCGGTAGCCAATTCGAAATCCAACAGCTCCAGCAGTTGCGGGTAGTGCGCATAGCAGCTGTCGTGGAAGCGCGCGCGGTACTCGGCGTGACTCAATCCGGGCCGAATCAACAGCGACTGGATCAGGTAGCGCCGCCGCCTTTCGTCCAGATCAAGCACGAACCCATGATCCACACTGGCGAAGGACTCGCTGGGTCGGCGCAGGTAGTCGCCAAGGATATCGGCCACCGACGAGCGACTGACACCGTACTCGCTGGAATAGTGCAACCGGCGAGTGTACGAACGCGCGCCGCAGCCGACACCAACCATGCCGTCATCCTGACAGCGATAGTCGGGAGTCGCGGGGCCGGACCTGCCGGGCGCGGTGAACATGCGCATCGACACCTGTTCATAACCGCGCGAGATCAGCAACTCGCGACCGGCCTGGTACAGCGACAGTCGGTCTTCGACTGGCTCCGGCAAGATCTCGAATAGGCGCACACGCCGACCGCTGCGGCTCCTCTGCAGACCGGTCTGCGGACGGACGTAAAGAGGGTAGAGGTAGAGCTCCTCCGGAGCGAAGCTGAGCGCACTTTCTATCGAAGCCAGGAAGCTGTGCCGACTCTGGCCTTCGATTCCGTAGATCAGGTCCAGATTGAGAATCGGGAAGCCCTGTTCACGGATCAATCCGATGGATCTCTCCACCACACTGCGCTGTTGCGGCCGGATCAGCGCCCGCACCTCAGTGTCGTTGAAACTCTGCACACCCATGCTGACCCGCTCCAGCCCCGCGTCGCGGCAAATCCGCAACTTCTCAACACTCAGTGTCTCCGGCGAAACCTCGATCCCACCGCCGACCCGGCCCAACTCGATCGATGCGTAGCGATCCACCGCCGCGAATAGTCTGGCCAGCTGCTCCTCCTGCAGGTAGCTGGGCGTACCACCGCCGATCGCCAAGCGGGCGAACTGATGTGGCCCCAGCGCGGCTGCAGTCACCCGCAGCTGCTGCTCGATCTGATGTAGATAGCGTTCAACCGTCTCAGCGGCAGGTCTGGCCAAGGCAAACAGATTGCAGAAGCCGCAGCGATAGCTGCAGAAGGGGATATGCAAGTACAGGAACAGCGCGCGCTTGTCTTCGTCGGACCAGAGCGCCTCCAGGTCCAAGGACGGTTTTAGCGCTCGGTAGCTGGACTTGTGCGGGTAGGCGTAGGAGTAGGCTTGATAGGGCTGCAGCTGCAGCATCGCACCGAGCGAGCGATCAGTCATGGTTCAGGCGGAAATGGGTGTAGGGGACGGTCATGACCACCTCATGTGCGAGACGATGACCGTAGTAGCCGTCTTCACCATAGGCGGTGCCGTGATCGGAGCAAACGATAACGAAGCTGCGGTTGCGCTTTCTCAGGCAGTCAAACAGCGGCTTCAACGCGCCATCGACGTAGCTCAATGCAGCGCAGTGGGACTCGAAATCATCGCCACTACTGGACGGAAGATAGCAGCGATTTGGTTGATGCAAAGCCGCAACGTTGATGAATAAGAAGCAGCGCTGTTTATTCAGATCCGCCTCGCTCAAGCGACTGCAGGCAAACGACACCTGATTCTCTGTGGATCGCGGTTCAGCCACGCCATAGCGCGGACTCCAGTAGCTTTCATCGAACAGTCCAGGCAATGTCGAGCCAAGAGGATTGCGCTTGTTGAAGAATCCGACGCCGCCAATACAGATGGTGCGGTAGCCGGTCTGCGCCAGACCTTGCACGATGTTGTCACTGCCCTGAAAAACAAAGGTCTGTTGAGCGGTTGATTGGCTGCCTTCGAAGGCCAGCGCGAATAGCCGCGAGTGCGGACCCGGGGCGGCCGGAGTGGGCAGGAAACCGGCAAAGAAGGCGGCGTGCGCCGCGTAGGTGAAGCTAGCGGGCGTGTGACGCTTTTCCCAACCCTCGGCGGGCAGAAAACGGCTCAGCACGGGCAATCGGCCCTCTTCAAAGCAGCGCTGGGCAGCGTCATAGCGCAGTGTATCGAGCGTAATCAACACCAGATCGTCCTGACCCACCACCTCATTCATATTGGGATCGCTCAGTGCAGACATGGTGCAGAGTCTCGCTGCGGGTTGCGTTCCAGCCATTGCGCTTGATCTTCGTACGTGCCCAAGCCTAGCCAGCGCTGCCCCAGCAGCAGGTCGCCAAAGCCATTGACTTCAACGACCCAGTAGCGCGAGCCGCGGACGATGATGTCGATGCCCAGCGCGCGGCAGCGCGGAAACACGGCGCCGACGCTCGCCACGCTGCGTTCAAGCACACGAATCTCGCTGCGATCCAGGACCGCAGTCACGTCAGCTCGCTTGTTGCCCAGGTGCAGGTTGGTCATCGGACCTTTGCCGACCCGAGCCAGCCTGTGTCGCGGATTGCTGTCTAGCGCTACGACGCGAATGTCGAAGCTACCCATATGCGGTGGACCAGCCCTGGGTTTGGCGATCCAGCGCTCCACGTAGGCACCCTGCCCGGCAATGGCGTCGACCAACGCAGCGATATCGTCAGAATCGCGGTAGCGGCGCAAGCGGAGGTTGTTGTACAGGCGCAGTTCGCCGCGATTCCGGCATAGCTCGCTGGACGTAGTGACTATCTCCTCGCCCATCGGGCCCTGCCGGTAGGCGAGCACGCCGGCCGCGGAAGATCCGTAGCGGGCCTTCACGAATGCCGCTCTGCAGCCCACCTCGCGCAGCTTCAGGCGCAACTGCTCGTGGCAGGTGACCGGTCCATAGAAATCTGGGGCGGCGACCCCGTGGTCCAGCAATCGCCGTTGGCACTCGCTCTTGTCGATCAACTGCAGCAGCGATTCGGGCGAATTGAGATAGCGAAGGGACGAGGGGAGCCTTTCGAGCAAATCGCGAAATCCGGCAAACCACAGATGCTGATCACGCAGTTCGCCGTGTTGCGCCCGCTGCGGTCGGGGTCCGCGCTGGCCAGTAAGCTCCCAGCCTCTGACGACCAAGCAATGATGCAGGTCGGCTGCTTCCCCAGGCGACTCCAGCTTGATGGTC
Source organism: Gammaproteobacteria bacterium (assembly GCA_030430155.1). Lineage (GTDB taxonomy): Bacteria > Pseudomonadota > Gammaproteobacteria > Xanthomonadales > SZUA-5 > SZUA-5. Next base: position 13,315 of record JAUIFV010000006.1, on the reverse strand, counting down.
GCATGCGGATGCAGTGCAACCTGCTCGGCGAGACGATCTGGATCCTGCAGCAGATCGATGTAATCGACGACCGGCGCAGGGCCGTGCCCCTGAGCGATCAGCGCGCGCTGCATCAGCTCAATGCGGCGGCTGTCGCGTGGTCCTACCAGAATCCACGTGTGATCATTCACCACTCATTCGGAGACAGCGACATAGCGCTCGCCATCGTCCTCGTCCATCGGCTCATCCAGCACCACCGTCAGCGGAAGCTGCCTCAGCTTGCTCTGCCATTGATCGCTGACGTAATGGTGGCTCAGGTCCAGGCGTGACAAGCCATTAATGTGAGGACTCGCGCAAAGCGCCTCGGCCCCGATGTCGCCCAACGTGCCCAGAGACAGATCCAGCGTCTCCAGGCCGGCCAGCCAGGGTTGGGTGGCCAGCCAGCTTGCCAGTTGGTCCGTGCCCTGGCTGTTGCGCAGACCCAGGTAGCGCAGGCGCTGCGGCTGCGTGGCCTCGATGACCCTTTGGATGTCCTGCAGTGTGGCGTCGTAGCCGTAGTTGTCGTCGCCCAGCCAGAGTTCCAGGTGGGTGAGTGCGGGAAGCCGCGAGGCGCCGATCGCATTGAGGATGCTCAGCGGCATTCCGCCGCTTTCCACTGCCAGACTGCGCAATTCCGAGTGTTCGAAAGGCTCGAGGACCAGATCGATGGTCCCTCTGATGCGCAAACTCTCCAACCCGGGAAAGGCGACCAGCAGATCGTTGTATGGGCATTGATTGATCCAGGAGATCTCACAGTCCTCGAAGGTCATGTCGCCCACAAACAACGCTTTTAAGCCGGTCAGTTGGGGTTGCCGCTCTACTAGCGAATCCAAATAGCCCTGCGGACCCTCATCGTAGGCTTCGCTCCAGGGTCCGATGACCAACGCCTCAAGCTTCGCTGGATCGATCTGGGACAGAAAATGATCGAGAAGCTCAGATTGGGTCTCTTCGCAGTCGTACTCCTGACAGAGCCGATATACGACGTCGGTATCGCCGGCCTTGTCGCCCATTTTGAAATCAACGACGCGCTTGCCGCGCAACGTCGTCGTATAGCTGTCTATAGTCATCGCCTGCCCCTCGCTGATTGGCGCGATGATACAGAGGCGTCAAATGCACGCAATCGCTATCAGCAGCAACCTTGGCGACACCGGTCGCAGCAGCGTCTGGCGGCAGCGGGCCGCTCCGCACAGCGGCAGGTTCAGAGCAAAGAAAAGGCGCGGAAGGTGCGCTGAGACGCTCACGGTCCACGCCGAGCTCGGCGCCGCTTGGGGTCGTTGCGGCGTCGGGTGCTACGTTGCTTATTGCTTCAAGGCCCAGGCGGCACACCAGCCTTCGGGGGTGACGGCGAAGCCGGGGAAGATGTTGCAGGCGCCGGTGTCGGCGACGAACAGCTGACAGTTGGCGCAGTTGCTGCCTTCCTTGAAGGCCGGACTGGTGGTTTCCTTGGCGTCCTCTACATACTGCAGGGCTTTGGCCTGGGCGTTGTCCAGGGGCAGCATCGGCAGCGCGGCGTGGGCATTCTGGCGCAGCAGCTCGGCGACCAGCGGCACGCTGCTCAGCGCGACGGCGGACTGGACCAGAAAACGGCGGCGGTTGGTGGGCTTGGCGGACATACTCGATCTCCTCTGTACTGCCCCCGATATTAGCGAACTGCGCATAAACGGCGAATGATGCAGGTCAAGGCTGGGCTTTGCGCCGTGCTCACGTCGGCTCTGGTGGTGGCCTAGTGTGGTGAACCATTAATGCCTTGAATTCACCGCGCTAGTGAGCCAATTCCCTGAATGCTGCGTTGCTCGTCGTCACCATAGCCCTGCTATGCCTCCTCCTCGCGCCTTGCCTCCGGAATTGTCCATCGGAACTAAAGTCAACGAATTAATGGTTCACCACACTAGGGACTCCCTGAACAATGCACGTGGCCGCGACGGCACCTCCATGTCTTGCTGAGAAGGGGGTTCGCCAGCAAGGCGGGCGTCGCAGGTCAAAGCCTGCGCTCTGAGCAAGACGTCCAACGCAGCTGGCGGGCTTCTCAGGTGCTGTCCCGTGAGTTCTGGAGGCCCAGCGCCTGCTGCGGCGTTGCAGCCCTCGGACATAGAATGACTATGCCTCTCGGGGGCTGCGCCCCTGCTTGTTGGTGACGGGGGCAGACGATTTGGACTCGCAACGCGGCTCGCGTGCATTGTTCAGGGAGTCCCTAGTGCCGCGCCGAAAATGAACAATCGCGCCCGCTGGCGAACAGATGGGCCGACGCAGTGGGGGATGAATCGCCCCAGCACGGGGGTCACAGGCGGTTGGCACGCAATCTGCTCAGATCAGGTTCAGTCCAGCCGCCCAGTAACTGCCATGCCTTTGACAACCGACCTGCGCTATGCGCTGCGGCGCCTGCTTCAGTCCAAGGGCTTCAGCGTCGCCAGCGTGCTGATGCTGGCACTGGGCATCGCGATCAGCGCGACCATGTTCGCGGTACTGCGCGGCGTGCTCGGCAGTCTGCCCTACCCGGATGCTGAGCAGCTGGTGGTGGTGGAGAGCGCCAATCCCGCTGCCGGCCAGCAGCAGGGCGCGTTGACTCCGCTGGAGGCGGCGCGGCTCGATACCGGACCGTCGCCCTTTACCGACTTCGGCTACTACGTGTGGGGCGGGATGACCGTGCTCAGCGAGCAGCGTCCGCGCGAGCTGCGCTCGGTCAGCGTCAGCTCCGGCTTCTTCTCGACCATGGCCACGCCGCCGGCATTGGGACGTTGGTTCAACAGCGACGACCATGTGCCAGGCGCCACTGCAGTGATTCTTTCCCACGCCGAGTGGCAGCAGGGCCATGGCGGCAGTGAGCAGGTGATCGGTCAACGCTTCAACACCAGCGCCGGGATGATGGAGGTGGTCGGGGTGATGCCTGCGGACTACAACGCGCCGGGGGCCCGGGTACAGGTGTGGCTGCCGCTGGCGGCCGGCGCCTACCCGTTGGAGCAGGCCTGGACCCACACCGCGCGATTTCTGTATGCGCATGCGCGTCTGGATCCGGCGCTGTCTACCACACAGGTGGATGCGCAGCTCGCGGCGATCAGCGCCGAGCTGACGCAACGCCACGCGCTGGAAGATGGCCGCTGGACGCTGGGCACGCGCGACTTGCTCAGCGTGCAGGTGGGTGATGTGCGCGGGGTGCTGTGGGGCGCCTTTGCGGTGGCCATGCTGGTGCTGCTGATCGCCTGTGCCAACGTGGCGATATTGATTGATGCCCGGCAAATCGCCCGGCGCCAGCAGTTTGCGGTGCTGCAGGCCCTGGGCGCCAGTCGTGCCCGGGTGTATCTGGCGCTGCTGCTGGAGATCGCCCTGCTGTCGCTGTTCGCCGTGGCCCTGGGCGCGCTGCTGACCAGTCTGAGCGTGCAGACGCTACGCGAGCTGGCCGCGGGCAGCCTGCCACGCAGCAATGCCATCGCCGTCGATCAGCCGCTGTGGCTGTTCGTCGCCGCACTGGCCCTGGCGGCGCCGCTGCTGGCCGCAGCTGCCGGTTCGCTGCGCCTGCGCGGTCAGGCGCAAGAGGCAATACGCGGCGGCGCGCGCAGCGTGCTCGGCGACTCGCACTCGCGCAGCTGGCTGCCCACCCTGGGGGTGGCTCTGTCCACGGTCAGTTTGTGCGCGGGCGGGGTGCTGCTGTACAGCTTCCTGCAGCTGCGGCAGGTCGATCCCGGTTTTGCGCACCAGCAGGTCCACGCCATGCAGCTTTTCCACGGCGACGGCGCGCAGCAGCAGCGCCAGTTCGCCGCCGCGCTGGTTGAACAGCTGCGTGCCATCCCGGGTGCCGATCAGGTCGCGGTCACCAGCGCCGCGCCGCTGTCGGTGATCGGCAGCAGCAGCGTGGAGCTCAAGGCCAACGACGATGCCTACGCCGAGCCCATCACCCTGGGCCTGCGCCGGGTTTCTACCGATTATCAACAGCTGCTGCAGATTCCGCTGCTGGCCGGCCGCGCCATCGCCGACAGCGATCGCGACGGCGCCGAGCCTGTGGTGGTGATCAACCAGGCGCTGGCGCAGCGTTTGTACGGCAATCAGTCGGCGCTCAACCAGACCATCGAGCTGCCCTTGAACAACGAGCTGAGTCTCCCGCATCGGGTGATCGGGGTTAGCGCGGACGTCAGCAATCGCGGTCTGCGCCTGCCGGCAGGGCCGGAAGCGTGGATCCCCTTCGATGCGCAGCCGAGCATGGCGATGACCTTCCTGCTGCGCAGCGACCAACCGATCGCCGGCATCGACAACCTGTTCAAGGACGCGCTCTACGCGGTCGATCAAAACGAAGCCACCACGCGCATCTTTGCACTCAGCGCGGAGATCGACGACGAACTGGCGCCGGCACGCTTTTTCGCCGGCACCGTCGGCGCATTTGCCCTGGCTGCGCTGCTGCTTGCCGCAGCGGGCGTGTATGCCGTTGCTGCGCTACGCCAGCAGCAGCGGGTGGCCGAGTTCGGCCTGCGCCTGGCCATCGGGGCGCGCCCCAAGACCCTGGTGCGTGCCGCGCTGGGCGACAGCGTGCGCTCGCTGAGCGTCGGCGTAGGCGCCGGGCTTTTGGGGGCCTGGGCGATACTGCAGCTGCTGCAAAACCAGCTGTACGCGCTCGAAGAGCAACAGCCCTGGGTGTTGGCCGCCGCCACCGGCCTGCTGCTGGCCTGCGCCACCCTCGCCGCCCTGATCCCGGCTCTCAAAGCGCAGCCGTCAACCCGGTCGAAGCCCTGCGCAGTCAGTAGCAAGGGCAGCCACGGACAACGCGTGGCACGGCAGCGGCGCGGGATCTGCTTCCTGGGCCCTGGGTCCTTTCCCTTCTTCCTGGGCCCTTCCAACCGCTATGCGCCGGGCGCCGCCCCAAACTGCGCCTCAGACAGCTTCCAGAAGCCACGCAGCCAGGTCCGGAACATGTCTGCTTCGCGGTCGCCTGAACGGGCAAGCAGCGAGTCGTACAGCGCCTGCGGGTGCACCCCTTCGAAGATGGTTTGCAGCAAACGGTCGAAGAACTCGGTCCAGCCGGCGCCGTAGATGATGGTGTCGCGTTGCTGCTCCAGCTTGCTCTTGATCTGCTCCAGAGGCTCGCTGCCGCCGGGTTTGACCGCCACCGCCTGAATCCACGGCGAGTCAGCGAGCAGCATGGCGACTTCGAAACCGGCCTGCTGCAGGTAGATCTCGATCTCCTGCGGACAGCTGAATTGATTGCGCGCCACGTCCTTGCGCGCCACCGGGGCCTGATCGCGGAACCGATTGACCTCGTAGGCAAAGCGCTTGAAGCCCACCGGGTGGGCGATGTTCCAGGTGTCGAAATAGATCCGCCCGCCGGGCTTGAGGGCGCGATACAGATCCTGCAGATAGAGAAACAGATCTTCCTTGTCGAGGTGGATGAACACCGCCACCGAGTAGGCCTTGTCCAGGCTCGCATCGGCGGCCGGATCCAGTCGGGTGCGCTCGAGCACGTCGGCGCTGACGTTGCTGAACCCCGAGAGGCGATCGCGGGCCACATCGATCATCTTCTGCGAGATGTCCACGCCCTGCCAGTGACCGACCCTGGCGGCCAACTCGGAGCCGATCCGCCCGACCCCGCAGCCCAGCTCCAGGACCCGATCATCGGCCTTAAGATCCAGCGCGGCGACCACCTGATCGGCGGTGTACTGACCGGTACACAGCAGCACCTCATCATCACCGCTGCCGTCCACCGCCAGCATCGCATTGAGCCGATCACGGGCCTGATGATCCCAAAAGGCCTTGTAGGTGGCGAAATCCTGACTCATGAGTGCTTCCTGTGACCGTATGGCGGTGGAAAGGGGGCGCAGCTTAGCGGAAAGCGGTGGCGGGTGCCCGGGGCTTTCGGCAGCTGTTGGTGTATCAGGCAGCGGGGAAGTTCCCTGCTAGGAACGGGCGAGGGCCCAGGGCACAGGGCTCAGGGCCCAGTAGAGCAACAACCGCGCCGCCAACCGCTCTTGATTTCCTGGGCCCTATTCCCTGGGCCCTGGGCCCTTTCTCTTAGCCCTGGGATGCGCCCCGTCATACACCTGCGCCAGATGCTGAAAGTCCAAATGCGTATACACCTGCGTGGTCGCGATATCGGCGTGGCCTAGCAGCTCCTGCACCGCGCGCAGGTCGCCGCTGGACTCGAGCATGTGCGAGGCGAAGCTGTGCCGCAGCAGATGAGGATGGACGCGCTGCCACAGGCCCTGTTTGCGCGCCCAGTGGCGCAGCCGCAGCTGGATTGCGCGCACCCCCAGACGACCGCCGCGGCTGCGAAACAGCGGCTGCTGCGGATCTCCGTGCAGATCCTGGTTGCGCAAGGCTTGCAGGGCGGCGATGGCTTTGCTGCCCACCGGTACGATGCGGGTCTTGCTGCCCTTGCCCAGCACCCGCACCGAGCCTTCGCTCAGGTCGACGTCGATCCAGGACAGCGCGGCCAGCTCGGACAAACGCAGACCGGAGGAATAGAACAGCTCCAGGATGGCCCGATCGCGGGTGGCCAGCGGTTCGTCATCGGGGATTTCCAGCAGGCGGGTGATGGTGTCGGTGTCGAGCACCCCGGGCAGTCGGCGCTCGCCCTTGGGCGGCTTCAGGCCGGCCGCCGGGTTGGCCCCGTCGACCACCCCGCGGCGGCGCAGGAAGCGGTACAGACTGCGTACCGCCGACAGCCGCTGGGCCAGACTCTTCGGCGCCAGCCCGCCGCGGTGGGCGCCAGCGATGGCCTGGCGCAGCTGCGCCGCGGCCAGCTGCGGCCAAGCCGATGGCCGTTCCGGCCACAGGCCGTGGGCCAGTTCGTTGAGCTGACGCTGGTAGGCATCGACGGTGCGCGGCGACAGCCGGCGTTCGACCTGCAGATGGCGCAGGAAGTCCTGCAGCAGCGGGTCGAGCTCGGGAGCCCGGACGCTCATCCGCCCGCGGCGCTGTCCTGGCTCCAGCGCAGTACCGCCACTGCGATCATCTCGCCCATCCGGGTCAGCAGATCGGTGGCCATGCCCGGTTGGAAGCGTTGCTCATCGCTGCTGCCGATGGCGAGCAGGCCGATGGGCGCGGCATCACCGATCAGCGGCACCAGCGCCGCCGAGGCGATCCCCGGTGCGGCTTCGCCGAACAGCGCGCTGAGCCGTTCCCGCCTGATCCGCCCGCAGCGCGCGTTGCGATGCGGCCACAGGTCGACAAACTGCTGCAGCCGGGCGTCGTCAGCCGGCCACTGCAGCAGCCACGGCGCCAGCAAATCCACCGCTGGCGCGCCAATCAACAGCAGCCGGGCATGCTCGGCCTGCAGGTCCTCGTTCAGTCCGGCGGCAATGGCCAGCACCCCCTCGCGCAGATCACCGATGCGCAACAGCCGCAGCGCCAGCAGGTGCAGCCGCTGCAGCAGCGCCTCGTTGTCGCTGGCGATGGTCAGCAGCTCGCGCAAGCGCGTTTCCAACCCGCGCACCCGGTCGCGCAGGATGTCGATCTGATAGCTGGCCAGCTGAGTGGTGGCGCCGTCTTCGCGCGGCGCGCGCAGGCTCAGCGCCAGATCGGGATAGTCGGCCAGAAACTCCGGATGGTCGCGCAGGTAGGCGGCAATCTGATCGGCTTGCGCTTCGCTCATTGCTGCCATTCTCCGCTGTAGACAAATACCGCACCGCCAGCCAGAAACACGCTGTGCCCGGGCCCGTCCCAGCGCACCCGCAATCGACCGCCGGGCAGCTGCAAGCGCAGCGGGCCGGTCGCCCGCCCGCGCCGCTGCATGGCGATGGCCGCGGCACAGGCGCCGGAGCCGCAGGCCAGGGTTTCGCCGACGCCGCGCTCGTAGACGCGCACGCGCAGGGTGTTGGCGTCCAGCACCTGCACCATTTCCAGATTGCAGCCGTCGGCAAACAACGTGGAACGCTGCAGCCACTCGCCTAGCGCCTCCAGCGGCGCGCTGGCCACGTCCTCCACTTCGATCACCAGATGGGGATTGCCCATCGACAGCGGCGAGCCCTGCCACTGCCGGCCCAGGGCGGCGAAGCTGGCCAGACCCGAAGGGTCGGGCTGCAGACGGGTCGGCACCTGATCGGAGGCCAATCGCGGTTGTCCGAGGCTGACTTCCACCTCGCCCTCATCGAGCAGCCGCACCTGCACCACGCCGGAGGGCGATTCGACGCTGAAGCGCTGCGGCAGGTCGTAGTAGCGCTGCAGGAAGGCACCGACGCAGCGCGCGCCGTTGCCACACTGCCCGGCGCTGGAGCCGTCTGCGTTGTAGACACGGTAGGCAAAGGGCAGCTCTACGCCGCGTTCGATGGTCAGAACCTGATCGGCACCAGCGCCGTAGCGGCGATTGGCCAGCCGTCGCACCAGTTCCGCATCCAACTCGGCGTGCTCGCGCAAACGATCGATCAGCACGAAATCGTTGCCGGCGCCGTGCATCTTGTGAAAACGCAGGCTCATCGATACTGACCGCTGTTCTCAGGCAGCTTCAACGGACCCTTGTTGCCACATCCGCCCAGACCCAATATCAGCCCCAGCAAAGCCGCGCATAGCAGCCAGCGCGCGCTACGGCGCTGGCTATACTGCACGCCGGTTCGCGCCTGCCGGCGCGGCGTGCTGTTCTTTGAGACTCGATTGCTGGAGGCATGATTCATGTTGGTTGCTACTTTCGATCCCGGCCTGGGTGATTGTCGCCCAAGCCTACCGCAGCTCACCAGCCCGAATAGGCCATCGTTGCCTGGTCACGGAGCGTGGCGCTGATGGAAAAGGCCGTCGCCGAACTGGATTTCGTCGAACTGCAGACCGGACCCGACCCGCGCTGGACCATCGTCTGGCTGCATGGATTGGGCGCCGATGGGCATGACTTTGAAGCCATCGTGCCGGAGCTGGTGCGGCCGCATTGGCCCAGCCTGCGCTTTGTTTTTCCGCACGCCCCGGTGCGCGCGGTGACCGTCAACGGCGGTGCGCGCATGCGCGCCTGGTACGACATCCTTGGCCCCAGCCTGGCCGAAAAGCAGGATATTCCGGGTGTCGAAGGGTCGGTGGCGGCCATTGAACTGCTGCTGCGCAAGGAGATTGCCCGCGGCTGCCCGCCGCAGCGGCTGATCCTGGCCGGATTCTCCCAGGGCGGCGCAATTACCCTGGCCCGCGGCCTGACCCGCGAGGAACCCTTGGCCGGGATGGTCGTGCTGTCCAGCTATGTGCCCATCCACGAGCATCTGCTGCCGCAGACCACCGCTGCGGCGGCAACCATGCCGCTGTTCATGGCCCATGGCCGCTTCGATCCGGTGGTACCGGAGGCGCTGGGGGAGATGTCCAGGCAGTTCCTGGAAGGGGTGGGTTTGCAGCCGGAATGGCATTCCTATCCGATGGCCCATCAGGTCTGCCTGGAAGAGATCACCGACCTGGGCAACTGGCTGGAGCGGCGCTTCGAGTGAGCCTGCAGCGCTCCCGTTGGCTGCCCGATCTGTGCCGACTGGAGCCGGTGATGGTGATCGTGCTCGGTGCCGAGCTGGTCGCCCTGGTGGTGGTGCTGGCGCCAACCAGCGAGTACGAGGGCGGTTTCTGGCGCCGATTGGGACCGGTGAGCCTGTACGTGCAGTGGCTGGCGCTGAGCTGCGCGGTCATTCTGTGCAGCCTGCGCACGGCCATACTGCGGCTGCCGACGCTGCTCGGCGGCTGGCTCAGCTGGTCGCTATGCGTAGTGGTCTGCGCGGCCTGCGCTCTGGGTGTGAGCGCCCTTGATCCAGCGCTAGGCTGGACACCAACCATGCCCGCCGGACCAATGGCCTTTGTCTTCAATAGCACCGCGCTCGCCGGGTTGGTGGCGGCGGCCGGCCTGCGCTACGCCTTCGTCCATACCCAGTGGCGACTGCAGGTGGAGGCCAAGGCGCGTGCCGAAGCCGATGCGCTGCAGGCTCGAATACGCCCGCACTTTCTGTTCAACAGTCTCAACACCATCGCGGCGCTGATAGACAGTGCGCCGCAGGCCGCTGAAGAGGCAACACTGGACCTGGCTGATCTGTTTCGGGCCTCGCTCAAAGCCGGCGAGGATTTGATCGACATCGATCAGGAGCTGGAGCTGACCCGGCGCTATCTGTCCATCGAAGGGTTGCGGCTGGGTGACAGGTTGCAGCTGGACTGGCAGGTGGCCGCACCGGATCGGCTGCGCATCCCGCCATTGATCGTGCAGCCGCTGGTGGAGAACGCCATCTACCACGGCGTGCAGCAGCTGGTCGCTGGCGGACGCATTTCGGTATACAGCCGGCAGGACGGTGAGCAGTGGCACCTGCAGGTACGCAACGACGCGCCAGCGGCCGAGGCCGACCACCACCAAGGGATGGGGATGGCCCAGGACTACATACGCGCTCGTCTGCGCCAATGCTTCGGTGATCGGGCCGATCTGGTCGTTGAACGCGGCGCTGACTACTATCAGGCGCAGCTGCGACTGCCGATGGAAAGCCAGTGATGAGGGTGCTGATCGTTGACGACGAACCGCTTGCGCGCCAGCGGCTGGCACAGATGGTCGCGGCGCAACCGGACTGCAGCGTGGTCGGCACCGCCCAGGCCGGCGAGGAGGCGCTGGCCAAGGTGGATCAGCTGCAGCCCGATTTGCTGCTGCTGGACATTCGCATGCCGGGCATGGATGGCATCAGCACGGCCCGCGAGCTGATGGCCCATCCGCATGCGCCGCTGGTGGTGTTCTGCACTGCCTACGACGATCACGCACTGAGCGCCTTTGAGGTCAGCGCCACCGACTACCTGGTCAAACCGGTCCGCGTAGAACGGCTACGCCAGGCCCTGGACAAGGCACAGAAGCTGCTCGGCGCCCATCCGCCGAGCGCGCAAAGCGGCCCCTGCCTGCAGGCCAGAGTACGCGGCGAGATTCGTCTGATTCCGGTCGAGGAGGTGCACTATCTGCTCGCCGACTCCAAGTACGTCGAGGTCCATTGCGCCGACTACAGCGTGCTTATCGAAGACTCATTGGTATCCCTGGAGGAGCGCTTCGGCGAGCGTTTCGTCCGCGTCCATCGCAACTGCCTGGTTGCGCTGGAGCAGCTCGCCGGCCTACGCCGCAGCGACGACGGCAGCACCTGCGTCAGCCTGCGCAGCGGCGCCCAGCTGGAGGTGAGTCGGAGGAATCTGGCGGCGGTCAGAAGGGTGTTGAAGGCTAGGGCGTAGGGCCCAGGCGAGCGCAGGGCCCAGGGCCCAGGGCAGGAGGGCCCAGCTGCCGCGAGCCCGGCTTCTCTGGGCCCTGAGCCCTGTGCCCTCACCTCATTCAATCCAACAACGGCGTCCGCAACGCCGTCACCTCCGCCCCGGCGAGTCGGTCGGCGTAGGCAATAAACGCCTTGGTCGACACCTCGCGGCTGTTGTTCTTGAAGTGCCGGATCAGGTCATCGAGGCTGTGTTCGTCGTTGCTCAGTTCGCGGATTTCCTCGTCGACGGCGGCCATCAGGACCACGGCGCGGGCGGTGATGGGGCCTCTGGAGCGTTTGCTGCGCAGGCTCTTGACCGCCTTGCCCCAGCGCTGCTGGAAGCCGATGCCCTTGTCGTAGCGCGACTGGGTGATACCGCCGGAGCGCAGCAGCAGCTGCAGGCTGTAGTACTCGGCCAGGCCCTCGGCGATCCAGTCATCGCGGTCGCTCTTGCCACGGACCCGGGTGATCACGTGGACCAGCTCGTGCAGCAGGGTGCTGGTTGCGTTCTGGCTGACCAGCGGCCGATCGGCGTGCAGGTACAGCGAGTGCGGCGCCGACAGCCCGCCTCGCCACATCGGCTCGGGGCCGAATACCAGCAGGATCTTCTCTGGCAGCTTGCCGAAGGCGCGTTTCGTCTCCGGCATGGTGTGGCCGAGCAGGGTCATCACGTCCATGCGCCGCACATCACGGCCCACCGGCGCGGCGATGGAGATCTCCACCCCGGCAACGGTGTCGCGGCGGATCCCGATGCGCCCGGCGATCATCCAGCCCACCGGTCTATCGAAGCGGCGCTCGGGTATATCGACCCGGTAGCGTCCGTCCGCGACACTGGGATAGGGCGTGTCCTGGCGCCATTTGGCAGGCGTATGCACGCGCAGATGGCTGATCGACCGCGAGCCGGGGCGACTGCGTACCTTGACTCCCGGAATCACCCGGTCGGCGCGGAAGATGGCCCAGTCGTCGGCGAAGCGGGAGCGGTAGCGACCGCGGCCGCGCAGCTCATCGACCTTGGCCCGGTAACGCAGCACACCCTTGCCCTCGGGGCTCCAGATCGCCCGTCCATCGGCCAACTTCAGCTCACCGCTGCTGACCGAAAACTGCGAGTAGCGCTCTGGATTGGCATCCAGGTTCAGTGCGATCAGCCGTTCGGCGCCCTTGCCCAAACGGATCTCCCCAGCGATATCGCGAGTCTTGGGATCCAGGGTGAGGACAAACTCCACCTCATAGCTCTTCGCCGCCGCCGTGCTGGCGAACAGCAGCAGTAGCAACGCGTACATCCCGCGGAACTTCGTGGCGTGGGCAGCGAGCAAACGCATGCGTACAGCTTCCATCAAGCAGGCCACCAGGGCAAACCGCGAAGTTTAGTTCTCGCCGGCGCCACCGAAGATGAACGGACTTCTGCTCCGCCACGTTTGTTCATGCACGCCGTAGGCAAGGTTCGCTGCGCGAGCGCTGCGCACCGAGACGGCCTATCTGCCGCGCCAGTTGCGATCCATCTCCAAATAGGTGAAGGAGGCACTCCAGGTAATCAGCAGGAATCCGACCAACGCCTCGGTACCGGCGATCAATCGCACCGGACCCACCGGCACCAGATCACCATAGCCCGCGGTGGAATAGGTGGTCGCGGAGAAATACACCGCGTCGAGCAGGGACAGATCGGTGCCGACTCCCACCTGCCCGGCCGCTGCCCACGGGTCCAACAGCCAATAGGTCAGTCCGAACATCCAGATCTCGACGATGTGCAGGGCCAAGGCGAACAGGATCCCGTACAGCACCCGGCGATGGCGGAAGCTGGCCGGGCGGCGCTGCAGCTGCCGCCAGGCGTAGGTCAGGCCCAGGTAGTGCACCATGATGGTGGCCACCACCACGATCACCATGACCATAAAGACGATCGCGTTCACGCCCCAGTGCGAGTAGGTGTCCGCGTAGGCAGGCACCGGCGCACACAGGGCTGCTAGGGCGAGTGGGCTACGGCGCCGCATAGGGCACCTCGGCATCGATTTCCAGGGTGGGCCGTAGCGTGGCAAGATCCATGCCGGTGAGCTGGGCGATGAGCGTCTGGTACTCGAAAATCGCCTGGAGCGTCCCCTGGCTGATCTCGGGCTGATAGGGGGTATAGGCGGTGTAAAATTCGCCCCGGCTGGCCAGGGCGTCGACAGCGG